>VTPE01000049.1 GCA_008638005.1 Pelagibacteraceae bacterium
TATGAATTCAGATATTGTTTTAGATATAATCAAAAAAAGTAAAAAAAACCTTACCGCTTACGAAATACTTGAAAAATTTGAAAAAATAAAAAAAGTCAAGCCAATGACTATTTACCGAGCTTTAAATTCTCTTATAGCTGATGGCTTAATTCATAAGTCTAATCAAAATAAAACTTTTGTCTTATGTAATCATGATCATGGATTTAAACACAATCCAGCACTGGCTATATGCAAAAAATGTGGAGACACAAATGAGATAAGGTCAGATATTTTTTCAAATTTATTTAAAAAATATAAACCAAAAAATTTTGATTTTGCTAATTTTGAAATAGAGGTTTCTGCTTTGTGCAAATCCTGCGTTAATTAAATGGAACATTCTCACGCATTACCAGAATTTTTACACATATTTGAAGAGTATGATGTTTTAAGAGGCTTTATATTTGGACTAGTGCATACCATTATACCTTTGATTGGTTACTATTCTGGTTGGAGCATCAATAGATTACTCAAGATTATATCAAACGGTTATATTGCTGGGCTTGTGGGTGTAGTTTTAGCACACGTCATAGCAGATTTTGTAGCAGCAACTTTAGACCCTCATTTAAAATCAGCTGCAATAGGAATTGTTGTAGGTGGTTTAGCGCCTTTAGCTCTTATACCTTTATTAGAAAAATATATTGTTAAAAGTAAGCACCATATTGTTGTTGGTGATCATGAAGATGTAAAAAAAGATTTAGAAGATAAACATAGTCATAAATAACTATATTACTCTTCTTTCTCTTTCGCTTTCAGTTTTTAGCTGACCACAAGCTCCTAAAATATCATCTCCTCTAGATTTTCTTAAAGTAACAATGTGACCATTATTTTTTATTATTTCCATGAATTTTGAAGCCTGTTCTTCAGTCGATGGCAAATATTTTACTCCAGGCCACGGGTTAAATTGAATAAGGTTTAATTTACTTGGAAATTTTGACATAATTTTTGATAGCTCTTTTGCACATTGTTCGCTGTCATTTACGTCTTTTAAAAGCACATATTCAATAAATATTTTTTCATTATTTTTTTTTGCATATTCATTGCAATGATTAATTATATCTTGAATATTATATTTTTTATTAATTGGCATAATTGAATTTCTAATTTCATCATTTGATGCATGCAAAGATAGAGCTAAATAGGTTCCTATTTCATCGCCTGCTTTTTTGATATTCGGTGAAATTCCAGAGGTTGATATTGTAATTTTTTTATTTGAAAAGTTTAATCCATTTTCATCTTTTAAAATTTGTACTGACTTTTTAATATTTTCATAATTATAAAAAGGCTCGCCCATGCCCATATAAACAATGTTATTAATTTTTTTTTGTTCACCCCAATCATCTAATTCATCTTTAGCCACCATGATTTGATTTATAATTTCATTAGATGATAAGTTTTTTACTAACGGTTGGACACCTGTATGGCAAAATTTACAATTTAAGGTACAGCCAACTTGAGATGAAATACATAAAGTTGAGTGGGTATCTGAAGGAATATATACCGTTTCAACTAAATTTTTATCCTCTAATTCAAGAAGCCACTTAATAGTCCCATCTTTTGAAATTTGCTTTTTTTTGATTAGAGGTCTTTTAATTGAAAGTAGGTTGTAAAGTTTATTTCTTAATTCTGCTGGAAGATTTGAAAATAAATTATAATCTGAAAATCCTTTTTGGTAATAAAACTTCCATATTTGATTAACGCGCATAGATGTCTTTTTTTCATCTAATTCAATTTCTTTTTTTATATATTGTTTTAGATCTTCGTAGTTAAGATCTGAGATATGAAGCATTAATTATTTTTGAAATTTATCTTTCCACTCAGAGTAAGGCATTCCATAAATTAATTCTCGTGAATCTGGATCTGAAATTTCAACACCTTGTTTTTCAGCTTCTTCTCGAAACCATTTAGATAAACAGTTTCTACAGAAACCAGCTAAGTTCATGAGATCAAGATTTTGAACATCTTTTCTTTCTCTTAAGTGATTTACAAGTCTTTCAAATGCTTTTGATTGAATTTCTTTTTTTGTAGCTTCATCCATAAAAATAAATATAAGAGTTTAAAATGAAATTAACAGGTTCTTATAAAATTCCAACCGATAAGCAAACGGTTTGGGATGCTTTAAATAATCCAGATATTCTCCAAGAATGTATTCCAGGATGTGAGGAATTTAAAAAAAACTCTGATACTAGTTTTACGGCCACTGCTACTAATAAAATCGGTCCATTTAATGCCAGTTTTACCGGTGATGTTGAATTAAAAGATTTAAATCCACCCAACAGTTACAAACTGGTTGGGCAAGGTAATTCCCCAGTTGGATTTGCTTCTGGTGAAGCTACCGTGACTTTATCTGAAGAAGATGGGCAAACCGTTTTAAGTTATGATGTTGAAGCAAATGTTGGTGGTAAAATTGCGCAAGTTGGTTCACGTCTAATCGATATGACTGCAAAAAAAATGGCTGATATTTTTTTTGGTAAGTTTTCTGAAGTCGTATCTCCAGAAGGATCAAAACCAGTTGCAGTCGATGATGGTAAAAAACCATTAAATAAAAAATTAATATTTGCGCTTGCAACATTAATTGTTATGGGTCTGATTTTATTTGTTTTTTTGTAAACAACTCATAATTGTATTTCTTTTCTATCCTTGTCTTAACTAATCTTTTTTGAGACAATAATCCCAACAAGGGGATTAAAATGGCAAAGTTATCGTTAACTGTTAACGGAAAAAAAATAGAAAAAGAAGTTCCTGACAATACATTATTGGCAAGTTTTATAAGAGAAAATCTTAATTTAACTGGAACGCATGTTGGATGCGACACCAGTCAATGCGGAGCATGTGTAGTGCATGTAAATGGAAAGTCAGTGAAAAGCTGCGCAATGTTTGCAGCAGATGCTAACAATTCTGAAATTACGACAATAGAAGGATTGGAGAAAGACGGTAAGTTACATCCTGTTCAAGAGTCTTTTAAAAAACATCACGGACTTCAGTGCGGTTATTGTACTCCAGGAATGGTGATGAGTTCTATTGATTTACTTAAAACACACAAAAATCCAACTGACGATGAGATTAGAAAAGGATTAGAAGGTAATATTTGTAGATGTACTGGTTATCAAAATATTGTTGCCTCTGTTAAAGGCGCAATAGGAAAAGTTTAATACAAAACATAAAGGAGAAAATTAAATGGCAAGTATGATTGGATCAAAAGTTGAAAGAAAAGAAGATAAAAAGTTTTTAACTGGTAGAGGAAGGTACACCGCAGATATAAATCTTCATAACCAATCTTACGCCGTATTTATTAGATCTCCACACGCAAGAGCAAAGATCACAGGAATTGACACTACAAAAGCAAAAAAAGCACCAGGAGTTATTGATGTTTTAACTGGTAAAGAACTTCAAGATGATAAAATTGGTGGCCTAATTGCTGGTTGGAAAATTGTAAGTAAAGATGGAACAGACATGAAATGTCCTGCTCATCCAGCTTTAGCAACAGACTTAGTTAATTATGTTGGTGATCATGTTGCTTTAGTTGTTGCTGAAAGTTTACAAGAAGCAAAAGATGCTGCTGAATTAGTCAAAGTTGATTACAAAGTTTTAAAAGCAGTTGTGAGTACTGGTCAAGCAATGGACTCTGATACGATTCATGATGGCATTGATAAAAATTTATGTTTTGATTGGGAGCTTGGTGATAAAGCTAAAGCAGAAGAAGCTTTCTCTTCAGCTGATAAAGTTGTTGAGATGGATATAGTGAACAACAGACTAGTTCCAAATGCTATGGAACCAAGAGCCTCTATTGGTGATTATAACCCATCATCAGAAGAATTAACTTTATATACAACAAGTCAAAACCCACATTTATCAAGATTAGTGATGTCTGCATTTAACGCAATCCATCCTGAACATAAGTTTAGAGTTATAGCTCCAGATGTAGGTGGTGGATTTGGATCAAAAATTTATCCATATTCAGAAGATGTAGTTATGGCTTGGGCAGCAAAAAGATTACAAAGACCAGTGAAATGGGTTTGTGAAAGAACAGAGTCATTTCTTTCTGATTGTCACGGAAGAGATCATATTACAAAGTGTTCTGTAGCTTTAAAAAATGATGGTACCGTTACAGGTTTAAAAGTTGATACCATTGCAAATCTTGGTGGTTATGCTTCATTATTTGCAACAGTAACTCCAACTTATCTTTACGGTCCACTTGTATTGGGTTTGTATAATATTCCAGCAGCATATTGTAATGTTAAAGGAGTATTTACAAATACAGCTCCAGTAGATGCTTATCGAGGTGCGGGAAGACCAGAAGCGACTTATTTGATTGAAAGAATAATGGATAAAGCTGCTAAAGAATTAGGTATGGATAGAGCTGAATTTAGAAAAAAGAATTTCATCAGACAGTTTCCTCACCAGCAATGTTTAGTTCATAATATTGATTCTGGAGATTACGATGCTCACTTTGATAAAGCGTTAAAGTTAGCTGATTATGCTGGATTTGAAAAAAGAAAAGCGGACTCTGCTGCTAAAGGTAAATTAAGAGGCATTGGTTTTTCAACTTACATTGAGGCTTGCGGTATTGCACCTTCAGCTGCAGTAATGTCACTTGGAGCAGGTGTTGGCTTGTGGGAGTCAGCTGAAATAAGATTTAACCCGACTGGAAATGTATCTGTATTTACAGGAACGCACAGTCATGGACAAAGTCATGATACAACTTTTGCACAAATAGTTGCTGATAAGCTTGGAGTGCCAATGGAAAATATTGAACTTGTTCACGGTGATACCGATAAGGGTCCATTTGGAATGGGGACTTATGGTTCAAGATCATTAGCAGTTGGTGGATCAGCTATCTCAAAAGCTTGTGATAAAATTGTTGAAAAAGGTAAAGCGGTAGCAGCTAATATGCTTGAAGCCAAACCTGAGGATATTGAGTTTAAAGACGGTGAATTTATTGTTCCAAATACAAATAAGAAGAAGACAATTGGTGAAATAGCATTTGCTTGTTATTTACCTGGAACATACGGTGAAATTAAATCTCCACTTCCAGAAGGTATGGAACCAGGTTTAAAAGAAACAGCTTTTTATGATCCGATAAACTTTTCTTTTCCAGCCGGATCTCACATTTGTGAAGTAGAAGTTGACCCGACAACGGGTGAGACAAAAGTAGATACTTATACCTGTGTTGATGACTTTGGAAATTTAATCAATCCAATGATTGTTGAAGGTCAAATTCACGGTGGTTTAGCACAAGGTATTGGCCAAGCTTTATATGAAAATGCTTACTATGATGAAACTGGTCAGTTAGTTACAGCTTCTTACATGGATTATTGCATGCCAAGAGCTGATAATTTTCCAGAATTTAGAATTGATTATACTTGTACTCCTGCAACTTCAAATCCACTTGGCGTTAAAGGTTGTGGAGAAGCAGGTGCGATTGCTTCACCTCCAGCGGTAATGAATGCTGTAGTTGATGCAATTGGAACAGAGGTTACAATGCCAGCAACTGCTGAAAAAGTATGGAGAGCAATTAGAGAGAAATCAAAATCAGCTAAAAAAGCTGCGTAATTTTAAAAAGGGGGACAAATGAAACAGTTTAATTTTCATGAGGCAACAAGCGTAAAAGAAGCAGTTAAAGCAGCATCAAAAAAATCAGCATTCCTGTCGGGTGGTCAAACGTTAATACCATCTTTAAAACTTAGACTAGCAAGTTTTGACGACATTATTAACGTAAAGAATATTAAAGATCTTCAAGGTATAAAAGTCAGTTCTAAATCACTTTACATTGGCGCAGCAACTAAACATGCTGAAGTTGCGGACTCAAAAGATGTTAAAAAAGCAATACCCTCTTTAGCTTCATTGGCAGGTCATATTGGAGATTTGCAAGTTAGAAATAGAGGAACCTTAG
>VTPE01000050.1 GCA_008638005.1 Pelagibacteraceae bacterium
ATTTATGAATGAAGTATAAAGATTTAAAAAGCAAACCTTCACTTCTTTTTACTCTTATGCCTGTGATCACATTAGCATCCTGTTTTTCAGATGCTAAAAAGAAATTTTTTAATTCTTCAGGACGATCCTCTCCATCTCCATCCATGGGAATGATAAAATCGTAAGAAAGATTTTGTTCACAATATTTTAGACCAGTGGCAATCGCTTTTCTATGGCCTCCATTTTCTTTAAGATTAAGTATTTTGACAGAATTAATTTTACTAAACTGTTTGCGGCTAGTTTCAAAATTTTCAGTCGATGCATCATTTACAATAATGATATCTACAGATTGTTCAGAAATTTGAAGATCGATATTATCAATGAGTTTAAAAACTGAAATCCAGTCATTAAAAACTGGAATTAGAATAATATATTTCTTCATAAATTTTTAAGCGTTACTATAAAATTTGTGATTAAAAATAGCAAAATAGTACTTTTATCTAATATTTAATAACTTTTTACATTCATCATTATAATTGACACTAAAAAATACGAACCTATATTCACTTTTTACTTATTTAGTATGCCAACAAAAATATCAAAGACCTATAAACCTTCATCAAAAGAAAAGTATATGTGCGCTAAGCATAAAACTTTTTTTAGAAAGATGTTAGCAGATTGGAAAAATGATTTAATTGACCAAAATAATAGAATTATTTTTGGCAATGATGATGATAATGCTGCATCAGCAGATATTGTTGATCAGGCAACATCTTACTCAAGTAAAACTGTAGAAATGAGAACTGTAAACAGAAATAAAAAATTAATTAAAAAAATTGATTCAGCAGTGCAAAAAATTGAGGAAGGGGTGTACGGTTATTGTGAAGTTACGGGTGAAGAAATTGGTTTAAAGAGATTAATGGCGAGACCTATTGCAACTATGACAGTTGAGGCTCAAGAGCAACATGAAAAACAAGAAAAAGTTTTTGCAGAAGATTAAACTTTTGGAACTGTTTCTCCTCTATTCATAAAATCATATCCTTTTATAACAGCTTTTCTTTTAGCTATTTCTTTGTACCATCTTGTTAAATGTTTATGTTTTTTTAAACCAATATCGTGCCATTCATGTCTGGCAATCCATGGAAAGGTAGCAATATCTGCTATTGAATATTTACTGCCCGCTAAAAATTTAGATTTTGATAGTCTTCTATCTAAATCTTTATAAATGACTCTTGAAATTCTAAAGTATCTTTCTTCACCAAATTTACTTTTACCAGAATTATAATGATGAAATTGATGATGCTGCCCAAGCATTGGTCCAATGTAAGCCATTTGAGCCATTAACCATTGTAAAATTTTTAACTTGTCTTTTTTATCATAAAATTTTTTATATTTTTCTCCAAGGTAAATTAAGATTGCACCAGACTCAAAAATAGTTTTTTTATTTTTATGATCCTTTAAAACGGGTATTTTATTAAAAGGGCTTATTTTTGAAAAGGCAGGTTTAAATTGATCTCCTTTTAAAATATTTATTTTTTCAACTTTATAAGTTGCCCCAATCTCTTCAAGCATAATTGAAACTTTTTTTCCATTTGGAGTGTCAGCGCTATATAATGTAAACATAATTTCCTATCTAAAATATTTTGAATGTGTATATAGCAAAACTAATCTATGAAAATAAAATATTATTACAGTGTTGCATCACCCTTTGCTTATCTTGCAGCAGATAGGTTTGTTCAATTAGTTGAAAAATATAAAATTGAAGTGGAAGAAAAACCTTTTGATTTAGTTGGCAAAGTATTCCCTAGTACCGGAGGAACTCCAGTTCCCAAAAGACATCCTTCAAGGTTAAAATACCGGTTAATTGAAATTAACAGAATTGCAAAAAAATATAACGTTGCTATCAATGCGCAGCCTAAATTTTTTCCACCATCAGATCCTCATACGCCAGCAAAGTTTGCGATAGCAACCATTAAAACTGGTCACAGCTTAAGCTTTGGTAAAGAATGTTTGAGGTATTTATGGTCTTTGGAAAAAGATATTGCAGATTTAAATGTTCTAAAGGAAATATGTGAAAATTTGAAAATAGACTTTGATAAAATTAAAACCTTGTCAGAAAGTGATGAAGTGTCAGCAGATTATAACAAAAATTCTGAGGATGCTATAAAAGAAGACGTGTTTGGAGCCCCGTCATACGTTTTAAATAATGAAATTTACTGGGGTCAAGATAGATTGGAATATTTAGAAGACGCACTTAAGAAATGAAAAAAATAATATTACTTTCATTTATATTATTTTTAAGTTTTATTTCAAATTCTTACTCAGAGGATTTATTTAAAACTTTAACATCAACTTATCTTGATAACAAAGAGCTCAACTCTCAAAGAGAAAAAACGAAAGCAGTCGATGAAACTTTAATTCAATCTTATTCTATTTTTAAACCCTCGATTTCAGGATCATATAGCCAAAACGATATTTTGAATGAAGGACAAAGAGCGCCAGATGGAAGTTCATTAAGTGATAGCAATTTTCAAACTGAAAAAAAATCAATTAAAATAGAACAAAAAATTCTACAGGGTATTCCAAAATCTTTAGCTGCAAGAACAAATGTTAATATTGCAAGACAAGAACTTAAAGCAGTAGAGCAAAATGTTTTACTAAAAGCAGTAGACGCTTATGCTTCAATTTTAGCTGCTGAAAAAAAATTAAAAATTACAGAAGACAACCTAAATTTATCTGACAAGCAAGTCGAATTAGATAAAAGCAGATATGAAAGAGGTGCAATAAAACTATCAGACCTAGCCCAATCTGAGTCTTCTTTAGCAGGAGCTCAAGCAAAATTTATTAGAGCTCAAAACGATTTATTAGTAAATGAGCAAAATTTTATTAATATAGTTGGATATAAGCCGGATGAACTAAATAAAATTAATAATTTAAATTTAAAACTACCACAAAACATTGATGAAGCTTTAAAATTAGCATCTGAAAATAACCCAGATTTATTGATTGCTGAATTAAAATTAAAAAAGTCAGACTATTTACTTAAAGATGCCCTAGAAGTTTTTGCACCTAAAGCCTCAGTTTCATTCGAAGTATCAGAAAACTCTGATGTTAGTTCGACCATAAATGAAAGAGATCAGTCTCAATTTGAAGCTAAAGTTGAAATTCCAATTTATTCAGGTGGAAAAAATTATTCTTTTTATAATGAGAAAAGAGCCTTAAAAACTAGCAGCGAGTTAGATTTTCAAGATGCAAAAAATACCACAAAAAAAAATGCAACTAACATTTGGTCAGAATATCAGCTAAAAAAAAGTGAGCTTGCTTTGGCAAACTCACAAGTAAAAGCTGCAGAGATTGCTTATGAGGGCATAGTTCAAGAATATGAAAGTGGCGCAAGAGATACACTTGATGTTTTAAGCTCACGATCTTTGCTATTGGAAGCCAGTTTAAATTTGGCCGATGTAGAAAAAGAGGAAATTTTATCCAGATTTAAACTTTTGCAAGTAACTGGAAATTTGACTGCATCTTACTTGGGCTTAGAAGCTAAGATAAATAACCCTGAAGATTATCTAAAAAAGAACTGGATTAGACATATTTTCTAATAAAAACCTTTATTATCATTAACTTATTTGCAATGTTGTAAATAAGAACAAAATGTGTACATTTTTTTTATTGAGTCGTTAATAAAAATTAGAACAAAAGGATGCAAAAATGACTAAAGGTAATTTGAAAATAGTAAATAGCGGTAAAGAGTTGGATAAAGATAAATTAAAAGCATTAGAAGCAGCAATCGGGCAAATAGACGAAACTTTTGGAAAAGGTTCAGTTATGAAGCTTGGACAAAAGGGCCAGGCTTTAGATATTGAAGCAATTTCAACAGGATCGCTCAGTTTAGATATTGCTTTAGGAATTGGCGGTCTTCCGAAAAGTAGAATTGTTGAAATTTATGGACCAGAATCATCTGGTAAAACAACTTTAGCTCTACAAGTAATTGCAGAAGCTCAAAAAACAGGTGGTACTTGTGCTTTTGTGGATGCTGAACATGCTTTGGACCCAACTTATGCTAAAAAATTAGGTGTAAATACAGCTGAGCTATTAATCTCACAGCCTGATACAGGAGAGCAGGCGCTTGAAATCGCTGACACTTTAGTAAGATCAGGTGCAGTTTCTGTATTGGTGATTGACTCGGTGGCGGCTTTAACACCTCGAGCAGAGTTAGAGGGTGATATGGGTGATACACATGTTGGACTTCAAGCTAGATTAATGAGTCAGGCATTAAGAAAATTAACTGGAAGTATCTCTAAATCTAATACGATGGTTATTTTCATTAATCAGATAAGAATGAAAATCGGTGTAATGTTTGGAAGTCCAGAAACAACTGCCGGAGGTAATGCTCTTAAATTTTACTCTTCAGTAAGATTGGATATTAGAAGAATTGGAGCGATAAAAGAAAAAGACGAAATTATTGGTAATCAAACCAGAGTAAAAGTAGTAAAAAATAAAGTTGCCCCTCCATTCAAAGTTGTTGAATTTGATATTATGTATGGCGAGGGTATTAGTAAAACAGGTGAGCTAATTGACCTTGGTGCTAAAGCAAACATAATTGAAAAAAGTGGTGCTTGGTATGCTTATAAAGGAGAAAAAATTGGCCAAGGAAAAGAAAATGCTAAACAATATTTAAAAAACAATCCTAACATTGCAGCTGAAATTGAAATGGCAATTAGAGCTAATGCTGGATTAATTAGCGAAAAGTTAGAAGGCAATCCTCTTCCAAAAGAGAAAATACAAGAGGAAATTGAAATAACAGAAAAAACAAAAGCCTCTGATAAAAAGAAAGATTAGATAATTAACCATCTCTAAGGGTGTCAGTTGAGTTTGGCACCCTTTTCCTCTACTAGACATAAATATTAAAAGTTGTAATTATCTCTTAGATGAAAAAAACTCTAAGAGACACAAGAGAAACTTTTAAAAATTTTTTTAAAAAAAACGACCATGAGCCCATAAACTCTAGTCCACTCATTCCTCAAAACGACCCAACGTTGATGTTCACTAATTCTGGTATGGTGCAATTTAAAAATGTTTTTACAGGTATTGAAAAAAGAAATTATAAAAGAGCCACAACATCTCAAAAATGTGTAAGGGCAGGAGGAAAGCATAACGATCTAGAGAACGTTGGCTATACACCAAGACACCATACTTTCTTTGAAATGTTAGGTAATTTCTCATTTGGTGATTATTTTAAAGAACAGGCGATTTCTTATGCTTGGGAGTTAATTACTAAAGAGTTTCAGTTACCAAAAGATAAATTATGCGTAACAGTCTTTTCTGAGGACCAGGAAGCTTATGATCTATGGAAAAAAATAGCTGGATTTGATGATAATAAAATCATTAAAATTTCTACTTCTGACAATTTCTGGTCTATGGGCGATACAGGCCCTTGTGGCCCATGTTCCGAAATATTTTATGATCATGGCGAACACTTGTTTGGTGGTCCTCCTGGTTCAAAAGATGAAGATGGAGATAGATTTATAGAAATTTGGAACTTGGTTTTTATGCAGTATGAACAAATTAATAAAGATCAAAGGGTTAATTTACCTAAGCCCTCGGTTGATACAGGTATGGGGCTTGAACGAATGGCGGCAGTTCTTCAAGGTACACATGATAATTATAAAATAGACCTATTTAAAGAACTTATTCAATTAAGTTCCGAAATTACAAAAACAAAAATTAACGATGAAACCATTTCAAGTCACAGAGTAATCTCTGATCATTTGAGATCTGCATGTTTTCTAATTGCAGATGGTTTGATGCCTTCAAACGAAGGAAGAGGTTATGTGCTTAGGAGAATTATGAGAAGAGC
>VTPE01000051.1 GCA_008638005.1 Pelagibacteraceae bacterium
AACTCTAGCCCTCAAACTGAAGATGGAACTTCTTTAATTGGAGAAGGTTTAAATATTGAGGGAGATTTAGTCTGCCGAGGTTCTATTGAAGTTGCAGGTATAATGAATGGTAGTGTCAAAGCTGCAAATTTGAAAATTTTAGAAACAGGTTCTGTTATTGGTGGAATTAAAGCAGATAAGTTTGAAGTGTTTGGGTTTATTGAAGGTGAAATTTATGCTGATGATATTAAAATTGGAAAAACAGCAACGATAAAAGGTGATATTTATTTTAAAGATAATTTAAAAATTGACGAAGGCGCTGATGTAGATGGTTATATAAAAAGAGTTAAGCAAAATAATCAATCTTCAACCGGTCAAAGTAAAAAAGATACGAAAAAGCCAGCAGAAAAAAAACAAGATCAGCAAATAGATATTGAAGAGAACGAAAAAAAAGCTGTCAATCAAAATTAAATTCAGTAAATAATTCTTTAATAGAATTATGATCAAAAAAATTAATCAACATTTAAAAGCAGCTAATAAAACATATTTTGAACATCAAAAATTTGCTTTCAGAGCTAGTCTGATATGTTTAAAGTCATCTTTCACAGCTTTTGTTCATGGTATTTGTCCTGCATTATTTGAATACAACACAAGTACAAATATAAAAAAATTAAATGAGGATATGGAACCTATTTATAAGATGAGAGAAGAAAAAAATATTTAGCAAATCTTATAAATGCAAAATATTAAAGCTTATATTTTTTTAGTACTTTGCACTCTTTTTTGGGCTGGAAATTTTATAGTTGGTAAAGTTGCCTCTTTATTTGAAATACCTCCGTTTTCACTTAATTTTTATAGATGGTTAATTGCTTTTATTATTTTGTTCCCTTTTACCCATACAAAAATTACTGAAAATTTTCATGAGATAAAAAAAAAAATAATACCATTATCTATAATGGGCTTTACCAGTATAACTATTTTTAACTCAGTCGTTTATTATTCTCTCAACTTCACACAAGTTTTAAATGGCGTATTAATGATTTCAACAATCCCAGTTTTAATTATTTTTTTCTCGTCATGTTTTACCAATGAAAAAATTAAGATTAATCAAATTTTAGGAGTAATTACTTCTTTAATAGGTGTTCTCATTATTATTACTAAATTTCAATTGAATACGTTACTTAGTTTAAATTTGAATAAAGGAGATCTTTGGATATTAGTTGCTATGATTTCATGGGCAACATATTCCATTATGGTAAAAGAAAAAAAAATTAATCTTGATCCCTTAGCTTTACTTCAAACTTTAATTTTTATTGGATTAATTTTTTTAATTCCATTCTACTTATATGAATTACATAATGCACAATTCTTAAAACTAAATATTCCAGTATTATTGACAGTTGGCTATGTTGTGATTTTTGCAGGAATTGGAGCATATATTTTTTGGATTGGAGCAATTAAAATAATTGGACCAAGTCGTTCAGGAGTATTTCTTCATCTGATGCCAGTTTTTAGTAGCTTGATGGCCATTTTTTTATTAGGTGAAAGGTTTGCTAACTTTCACATATTTGGCGCTCTATTTATTTTGACTGGAATTATTGTATCCACTAAATTTAAATAATGTTTCTTCAACAAAAGTTAAATGATCTTAAATCACCAATTAAAATTGCTTTTATTGGATGTGGGAAGTTTATTTCAATGTTTTTATCTCAGTACAATCAATTACAAAAAATTAAAATTGATTCCATTATTGATCTCGATATTGAAAGAGCAAAAAAGAATTGTAAAAAAAGTGGACTATCATCTTTAACTATAAATGAGATTAATTTTTCTGATTCTTTGGATAAGGTTATAGATAGGGAAATTGATATTTTCATTGAAGCAACTGGAAATCCAATAGTTGGAACTGTACATGCTAAAAAAATTATAAATAAAGGTAGGCATGTAATTTTGGTCAATGTTGAGGCCGATGTTGTTTGTGGAAAATATTTGTCAGATTTAGCAAAAGAAAATAATGTTGTTTGTTCAATGGCCTATGGCGACCAGCCTTCATTAATTATGGAACAAGTTGAGTGGGCAAGAATAAATGGCTTTCATGTAACTTGTGCAGGCAAAGGCACAAAATACCACCCTTCATTTGAGTACTCTACTCCTGATACAGTTTGGGATCATTATGGACTGACAAAAGAAAAAGCGGAAATAGAGTCTGGAATGAATCCTAAAATGTTTAACTCTTTCACATGCGGTGACAAGAGTGCTATTGAAATGGCTGCGGTGAGTAATGCGTCAAACTTAAGTTGCCCAACGAATGGTCTCACTTTTCCTTCAATTGGAGTTTATGATATTGCGAAAAAGCTAATTCCAAAAACTATAGACGGATTGTTAGACTTTGATGGACAAGTAGAAGTTATTTCAAGTATTGATGAAAATAAAAAAGATATTCCCAATGATCTGAGGTGGGGCGTTTATATTGTTATCAAGGGTCAAAATGAATATGTAAAAAATTGTTTTAAAGATTATGGAATGGTTACAGATCACACTGGTACTTTTTCAGCGATATGGAGGCCTTATCATTATATTGGTTTAGAGTTAGCTCAATCCATTTATTCAATCGCATTAGAAAAAAAACCAACTGGCTCAACACAATTTTATAATGCTGAAGTTGCATGTTATGCAAAAAAAAAATTAAAGGCAGGAGAAATACTTGATGGAGAGGGTGGATTTTGCGCTAGAGGAAAATTAACTACATCAAAAAATTCTAAAATTAAAAAGTTATTACCCCTAGGACTTTCTGACGGAGCGGTTCTTAAAAGAGATATTGATATCGATGAAATTATTTCTTTGGATGACGTTACTCTAGATATACCTGCAGATGTGATTGATGCTAGAGAGTATCAATATCGTTTAGCAATCTAACCAAGCTTTGCTAAAAAAGGAAACCAATCTAATAAATAAAAACCAAGTGTTTGTAATTTACCTGTTACAATTAAAACTCCTGTAACTAGTAATATATAACCACTAATTTTTTGTATTTTAACAATATGTATTCTCGTTTTTTTTGAAAAAACTAAAAATTTAGTAATAAATAAACCTGATAAAATAAAAGGAATAGCAAGTCCAATTGAATAAATGCTTAGTAAAATAATACCTTTCATTAAAGTCGTTTCCAGTGAAGCTAAAGCTAAAACAGACCCAAGAATTGGACCAATGCACGGGGACCAGCCAAAACCAAAACCAATTCCAACTAGCAAAGACATATAAGGTTTAGTTATTTGGTTATGAAAATGATACTTTAATTCTTGATTTAGCAATCTAAATTGCAAAAGCCCAATCATGTTTAGGCTAAAAAAAATTATTAAAACGCCAACTATAAATGTAAAAATTCTTGAATACTCAAGCATAAGAGAACCAAACATTGTTGCAGTTGCTCCTAAAGATATAAAGACAATCGAAAATCCAACTGAAAAAAGTAATGTTTCTCGGAAAATAAAGTTTTTCTTTTTATCTTCTAACCCTTCCAATGTAGTTCCATTAATAAACGAAATGTAACCTGGAATTAAAGGTAAAACACAAGGTGATAAAAAACTGATTATCCCAGCCAAAAAAGATAAAAAATATAAGCTCATTAAACTTTTAAAATTTTATCAAGCTCACCTTTTTGATCAAGATCATGAATATGATCACAATCTCCAATGTGTTCACCGTTAACAAAAATTTGAGGAACAGTTCTTGCTCCATTGGACTTTGAAAGCATTTCTTCAAACTTATCTGGATTTTCAGAGAGATCGATTTCGTTAAATTCAACTTTTTTATTAGCTAAAAGTTTTTTTGCTCGGATACAAAAAGGGCAGTAGGGAGTAGTGTAAATATCGACATTAACCATAATATTTAGTTATCAAATGCACATCTAAATCCAACATAAATTGCATAGAAATTTGAAGGTTTGTATTGTGCTCCAGTCACTTTGGTTTTTGATGCTCCATACCACCATGAAGCTCCAGCAGTTAAAGACTCGTCTCCCTTTGTATCACTAATCCATTCCCACGCATTTCCACCCATGGCCACAAGATTATTAATTCCATCTGGTAACGAAGTCACATCTACATGTTTATTGTAATTCAAAACTCCCTGAGAGTTTAATCCCTCAGGCTTATCTCCACTTGGATAAATATATGTTTTGCCTTTTACGAATTTATTTGAATTTAATACTTGAGTATATGCAGCTAATTTCCATTCATTAAATGAAGGTAACCTTCCACCTTTAAATTTACAAAAATCTTCAGCTTCAAACCTATTGATATGTACAGCTGGCTCTAAAATACTTTCAGGTTTTTTTCCAAAAGGGGTTTTATAAGTCCATCCAGATCTTCTTTCCCATCCAGCGCCCCATTCAAACCCACCACCTTTCTTTTCAGCCAATGTTTTAAAATTTTTTTGGTTTGCATAATCTTCAAATTCTTTGATGGTAATCTCATATTTATTAAGTGAAAATTTCCCTAAATTTATTTTAGGGTTTTCAAAAGCAAATAAGTTTGTGGATAAAAAAAATAATAAGAATAAATTGATAATTAATTTCATATTTAATGTTAGATTAAATATATGAGTAATTTTATCAGTGTCAAAAAATTTATGGAAACCTTTGGGCAAGAGGTCAAACAGTCTCCAAGTTTTCCAAGTGAAAAAATTCAAGATTTAAGAGTTAAATTAATTGAAGAAGAATTTTTGGAGCTTAAAGAGGCTATAAAAAGTAAAGATATCAAAGAAGTTGCTGATGCACTTACTGATATTTTGTATGTAACTTATGGAGCGGGTCATGCTTTTGGCATTGATTTAGACGGCTGTTTTGATGAAGTGCAAAGATCAAATATGAGTAAATTAGACGAAAATGGAAAGCCTATATATAATGAGGATGGAAAAGTATTGAAAGGGCCAAATTATTTTAAACCAAATTTTGAAAAATTTATAAAATGAAAGAATACAAAATTGCATCGATTGCGGGTGATGGAATTGGAAAAGAAGTGGTTCCAGAAGGCTTAAAAATTTTAAAAGAGATAGCTAAACAACATCAGTTTAAATTAGTTGTAGAGGAATATGATTTTGCATCATGTGATTATTATGAAAAACATGGAAAAATGTTACCAGATGATTGGCAGGAAAAATTAAAAAAACATGATGCAATTTTTTTTGGAGCCGTGGGAGACCCAGAAAGATTACCAGATCACATTTCTTTGTGGGGGTCTTTATTAAAATTTAGAAGAGATTTCGATCAATATATAAATCTCAGACCCGTAAAATTAATGCCGGGAGTTCCCTGTCCCTTAGCCAATAAAAAGCCAGGTGACATTGATATGATGATTGTAAGAGAAAATACCGAAGGAGAATATTCATCAGTGGGTGGCAAAATGTACTCTGGGTCTGAGCGAGAAATTGTTATTCAAGAAACTGTTATGTCAAAAATTGGAATAGATCGTGTTCAAAAATTTGCTTTTGAATTAGCAAAAACTAGATCAAGAAAAAAAGTTACAAGTGCAACTAAATCAAATGGAATTTCAATTACCATGCCATATTGGGATGAAAGATTTAATGAAAATAAAAAAAAATATCCAGATATTAAAACTGATCAATATCATATTGATATCCTTGCAGCTCGTTTTGTTCTTACACCGGAGTGGTTTGATGTAGTTGTAGGATCAAATTTATTTGGTGATATTTTATCTGATCTTGGACCTGCTTGCACCGGTACAATTGGAATAGCACCATCCGGAAATATTAATCCA
>VTPE01000052.1 GCA_008638005.1 Pelagibacteraceae bacterium
TATAGTTGCCAATAAAATTTTTGCCTCGTTCTCCAGAAAAAGCTTCTTTTACTATCAAATCCCAATCATTTGCATTTCCTATATAATCTTTATAGTTTGTTGAAACATTAATTTTAGCAAAAAATTCTTTTAATTTTTCAGGAGCATTATCAAAATTTGAAAATAGTGCTTTAAAATTCTTATCACAATCTACATCTAATCCTTGGACCGATTTAAGGATAATAGGCAAAGTAAATGAGCAAGCAATTCCATGTGGGACTTTGTATTTTAAAGTAATTGGATAAGAAATAGAATGAGATATTGCAGTTTTGGTATTTGAAAATGCTAAACCTGCATACATTGATGCTTTCATAATCAGTTCTCGTAATTGAATATTTTCTAAATCATTAATTAAATCTGGCAAATTATTCATTATAATTTTAATAGCATTTATTGCATGAATATTTGATACTGGATTAGAATTAATATTCCATATACTTTCAAATGCATGAGACATTGCATCTAACGCGGTTTCAATCGTAATTTTTTTTGGTAAAGATAATGTTAAATTGCTGTCAAATAATGATAATTTTGAAAATAAACTAGGATGAATTAATGAGTGTTTTCTCTGATTTTTTTCATCCCAAATCGTAGCCCAGCAAGTGAGCTCACTACCTGTGCCCGCTGTTGTTGGAATAGAGATCAAATCAACGTCTGTTGGCTCAATAAAATCTTTTTTCTTTTCTAAATAACTAACCGTTTTAGCAAAGTCACCCTTTCCTAAAACTATAAATTTTGCGGTATCTATAACTGAACCGCCTCCTAAAGCTATGACCTTTTTAATTGATTTGCATTTTTGACTATATTCTTCTGAAATAGTTTTGAGATTTCCATAATCAGGATTAGGTAAAATATTATTTATAATAAGTTTTGGCTCACCAATAGCTTTTTTTATTTTATCACAATATTTTGCAAAAATATCATCGCCATAAGTAAATATACAGTAATCTCCTTTACCTATTAAATCATTTAACTTTTCTGGCTTATCTAACAAACCTGTTTGAAAAAAAATATTTGATGGATTGTGATATTTAAACATTAATTCCACTTCATGTTAATATTCTTTAATCTTGCGTAACCTTTCATTTCGTCAAAACATTCCTCGACACCAATACCGCTCAATTTCCAACCTCCATAAGGTGCTCCGGAATACCTTCCTGAAGTATTTACCCAAACATAACCAACCTCAACTTCTTCCGATGTTTTCATAGCATTTGATAACGACTCTGTAACAATCATAGTTGTCAAACCATATTGAGTTGAGTTAGCTATTTTAATCATTTCATCATGCTCTTCCCAGTCTATGACTGATATAACTGGACCAAAAATTTCTTCTTTAGCAATTTTCATATTTGGCGTTACATCACAAAAAACAGTTGGATTTACAAAAAAACCTTCTTTAAGATCATTCGAAAGATTTTGATCTCCACCTAAAATTAGTTTTGCACCTTCAGCTTTTCCGGATTGAATATAAGCCATGACGTTATCAAATTGTTTTTTTGACACAATTGGTCCAATTTCATTTTCCTCATGGTACGGCAATCCAATTGGAATTCTTTTTGCTTTTTCAACTAATGACTTGAGAAACTTATCTTTAACTTTTTTGTGAACTAATACTCTAGAAGTTGAACTGCACGACTGCCCTTGACGACTTAAATTCATACCTTTAATTGCTAAATTCGCAGCAAAATCAGGGTCTGCATCATCAAAAACTATAATTGGATTTTTACCACCAAGTTCTAAAGTAACATTTTTAAGCTGAGGTGCCGCTGTTTTAGCAATAGCAATACCGGTATTAACCGAACCTATGACTGCAATTCTTTTAATATCCGGATGCTCAACCAAAAATTTTCCATTTTCTGGTCCACCTGTAACAACATTTATTAAACCCTTTGGAAACAAATCTTCTAACAATTCACAAAATCTTAAAGATGAAATAGGCGCTTGTTCAGAATTTTTTATTATCAATGAATTACCCATTAATAATGGAGCAGCAATTTTTTCTACACAGAACCTAAATGGGTGATTAAAAGGATTGATCTTTAAAACTACTCCATAAGGCTGATACCTTGTAAAATTTATATGATTTTTCTCCATTGAAAATGTTTCACCTTTAACTTCTCTAACCAAACCACAGAAATAACGAATATTGTTAACTGTTTCTTTAACATCTTTTCTCATTCCAGTTAGAGCATTTCCAGAATCGTATGAGTCAATTAAAGCAAATTCTTCCTCATTTTCCTCTATCTTCTTAGCTAATTTTTCTAAAAGATTTGCTCTCTCAATCAGTGAAGTTTTTTGCCAAACTTTTTGCGCTTGTTTTGCGCTCTCAACTGCTTTTTCAAGTTCCTTAATATCTGAAATTGGAACATCACTTAATTTTTTATTATTGGAAGGATTAATTATATCGTATCTATTTTTATTATTATGCCAGTCTCCCCCAACATAAGTTCCTTTGACTTGAAAAATTTTATCATCCATAATTTAGTGCTAAGTCAAAAATATCAAAATTTCTTAGTACACCTTTAGACTTATAGCTTTGGTCAATTTTTTTAGATAAAAATATTGGAATATCGCTTTCACCCATTCCGCCGTGGGTACGTAATGGTTCTTTTAGTTTTGTTAAATCATGATCTGATTCTTTTTTTCCGATTGCAAATTTCTCGTCAGAAGTTACCACAATATCTCCAATACGATCCTTTGGTTGATTAAGTTTTTTCACACTTTCCTCATTGGATAATACTAAATCAATACCTTTAATTTTTTTTATAAAATCTGTGACTTCAGTTATTTTATTTTTTTCTTTTAAATAAATGGTTACAAAAGATCCAAATGATCCATGGTGTACAACATAAGGATCTGTGATAGTGCAAATTACATTACAAAAATCTTTTCCAAATTTTTTATCTAATTCATCTTGTAAATAAATTAAATTTAATGACCCATCTTCATTAGTTTTTCCTTTCATTCCGTGGTCTGCCGTAAAACAAATTTCACATCCTTGATCATACAACTTTTGTAAATATCCATCGATCATGTGGTAGAAATCATTAGCCATCTTACTTCCTGGAGCGCACTTATGTTGTATGTAATCTGTTGTTGATAAATAAATTAAATCTAATTTTTGTTTTTTTACAATTTCCACAGCTGCTGCAAATATAAATTCTGAAAGATCAGAGCTATAAACTTCGGGTAAAGGTTTTTTTGTTAACTCGAGAACATTTTCAATTCTATTATCTTTTAAATTAGCTTGATCAGCTTTTTCTGAAGAAAAACATATTGCTTGCTTTAAATTTTTTCCTAATAATTTTTTTAGTTTATCTTTAGCTGTTATAACAGCTATTTTTGCTCCTGCTTTTTCAAATGCTTCAAAAATTGTAGATGTTCTTAGAAAGGAGTCATCATTCATCAACGTTTCTTTTCCAAGTTCTGGATCGAAGAAAAAATTACCACAAATTCCATGTACATCAGGTGTTGTTCCAGTAACGATAGACATATTGTTAACATTGGTAAAGCTAGGCATTGCACATTTACCAATTTCATAAGTTGATTTTGAAATCATTGATTTCATAAAAGGCATCAAGCCCAGTGAAATTGCTGTATCTATATAACCCTTTGGACCTGGCTCACTTCCATCCAAACAAATAACTATTGTCGTTTTAGTTGGCCAATTATAATTTTTTCCGTTTACTTCTACTATTTTGTTTTTAGACATATATTTATTCTTATAGTACTTTAAACAACGGTAATCACCCATTATGTTTTATGTATATCTAGTATATAAATTTCTTATGAACATTTTTAAAACAACAGGCTATTAAAGTTTCTATGAATTTTACTCAAATTAGAAGCTTCAATGCTGTTGCTGAACTTGGAAGCTTTACTGCCGCGGCAAAAAAACTTAATGTATCTCAGTCGGCTATATCAGAACAAATCCGTGAGGCAGAAGCTAGATTCAAAATAAAATTATTCCTACGAAAAGGAAATGGAATAAATCTTACTGAGTATGGTAAAAAACTTTTTGACATAACAAGTGGTATTAATGATATCCATGAACAGGCAATAAACTTATTAGGTTCTGCAAGAAATTTAACCTCTGGATCACTCAGGATTGGTACCGTTGCTCCTGTACATTTAATGACTTTAATAAAAAAATTTTCTTCAAAATATCCAAAGGTCAACTTGTCTATTATTTTTGGAAATTCTGAAGTTACTCTTAACAAACTAAAGAAAAAAGAAATTGATATTGGAATATTAGCAGATTTATCTGATGAAGATGACATCTATTCAAAGCCGTTAGTTAGGGACAAATTGATAGCCTTCACTTCAAAAAGAAATAAGTTAGCTAAAAAAAATACTTTAAATTTTTCAGAAATACTTGATGAAACTTTCATAGTTCGCGAAAAAGGTTCAAAAACTAGAGCCCTCGTTGAGAAAGAGCTGTTCCATTTAGGTGTAAAAAAAAAATTATTTGAGATTGGAAGCAGAGAAGGAATCTATGAAGCTGTAAAAGAAAATTTAGGTATTGGGTTTGTTTACAGTAGTGAAAAAGTAGATATTCCTAATATAAAATTCATAAAAATCAAAAATACAAAATTTCATGCTACTGAATATGTGTGCTGCCTTAAAAAAAGATATGATTTTAATGTAATCAAAGCCTTTTACGATATTGTTCCAAATTTTATTGATTTATCAAAAAGTAAGGGAAATTAAATAGCTCATAATAAACACTGAACTTGGAATTAAAAACCAAGATATAATTATTTTCATTGTATGAGCAGGTTGCACTTCTCTAAATTTATTAAAAGATGCAACACCAATAATTCCGGCAAAAGTAATATGCGATGCTGACAAGGGCATAGCAAAAATTTCAAAGGGAAGGATGGTATTGATTTTTTGTATTAAAAAATTTGATGAAAAGCTTAATAAAATAATTATTTGCGTTAATAATATTGCTAATGCAGAAACTGGTTTTATAGTAGAAATTTGCGATCCAACGCTCTGAACAATTCTTTGGGAAAAAATTAAAGCTCCAAGTCCAATTAAAAATGATCCAAAAAAATATAATTTATTTTCATTAATTAAAATCTTACTATTAAAAAAAGTTAAGTCTAAATTTAAATAAGGAGAGTATATTCCAACAATTGAAGCTGTAAGATTAGATCCTAGCGCAAAAGCTGCAATACATCCAAAAAAAATTAGACTTAATCTAATTTGGTAATCGATCTGAAAAACATTTAATTTTAAAATGTTAATTATAAATTGAATTAAATAACAAAAAAATATTGATAAAATAAAAGCAATTATCGGAGTAGCAACCCAAAAATAAATTAATTTTAAAAATAAATTATTATCAAAGTTAAAACTTTTAGCCAATGCAAATCCAAACAAAGAAAAAATAATAGATTGTGAAATTGAACTAGGTATCTTTAGCTTTAAAGAAATTAATGTTACAAATATTACAGGAACCAAGACTAAGAAAACCTCGCTAAAAAGAGGATAACTAGTGAATAAATTTTGATAAATACCTGAAGGATATTTGGCATTAATAAGTGCACCAATAATTATAAAAATAAAAAAAAATATAATTGCAAAATTAAATTTTAACATCTTAGAACCTACTGCAGACCCAAAAACATTAGCGGCATCATTAGTTCCAACAATGATAGCCAATATGGCTATTAG
>VTPE01000053.1 GCA_008638005.1 Pelagibacteraceae bacterium
TCACCTTCTTTATATTTTTTCTCTTTTACAGCTTTAAAAGCATCTTCCTCGCAATCAAAACATCTTGCACTTCCTTTAAAATTTAATCTTTTCATTCCTGCTACTTTTACAATAGCCCCACCTTCTGCTAAATTTCCTTTTAAACCTACTACACCACCAGTTTTTGTTATTGGGTTGTTATAAGGTCTCATAACATTTTGATTTTCGTTAAATTTTACATCCTTTAAGTTTTCTGCCATTGATTTACCAGTCACTGTTAAACAGTCACCGTTTATAAATCCACCATCAAGAAGAGTTTTTAAAAGCATAGGAACACCACCCGCTTCAAACATATCTTTAGCAACATATTTACCGCCAGGTTTTAAATCAGCAAGGTAAGGCGTTTTTTTAAAAATTTCTGCAACATCCATAATATCAAATTTTATTCCACACTCGTTGGCAATTGCAGGTAGATGTAGAGCTGCGTTAGTAGAACCCCCTGTTGCAGCAACAATTACTGCAGCATTCTTTAATGCATCAAGCGTAACTATATCTCTTGGTCTAATTTTTTGTTTTAAAAGTTCCATAACCTGTTTTCCGCTCTCTAAAGCATATTTATCTCTTTCTTCATAAGGTGCTGGTGTACCGGAAGAGTAAGGCAAAGCTAAACCTATTGCCTCAGATACACATGCCATAGTATTAGCAGTAAATTGACCTCCACAAGCACCAGCTGATGGGCAAGCTGCTAACTCTAATTCCCTTAAATCTTCATCTGACATTTTACCAGCTTCATGCATTCCTACCGCCTCATACACATCTACTACAGTTACATCTTTTCCCTTAAATTTTCCTGGAAGTATTGAGCCACCATACATAAATACACTTGGAACATTTAATCTACACATTGCCATCATTAAACCAGGCAATGACTTATCGCACCCCGCTAAACCAACAAGAGCATCATAACAATGCCCCCTAACAGTTAATTCAGTAGAATCTGCTATTACCTCTCTTGATATCAGAGAAGACTTCATTCCTTCATGACCCATGGCAATTCCATCAGTTACTGTAATTGTGCAAAATTCTCTTGGCGTACCTTTGTTTTCATGAACACCTCTTTTAACACTTTGAGCCTGTCTCATTAATGCAATGTTGCAAGGAGCTGCTTCATTCCAAGTTGAAACGACGCCAACAAAAGGTTTGGCAACATCCTCCTCGGTTAAATTCATTGCATAGTAAAAAGATCTATGAGGAGCTCTCTCTGGCCCTACTGTTGTATGCCTACTGGGTAATTTTGATTTATCAATTTTCATTTTAAACTATTTATAATTTCTAAAAGGTTTTTATACTCACTTTTACCACTTTCTAGAAGATCTTTTTCCTGTTTAATAATAATTTTAGGTGCTTTTTTTATAAAGTTTTCATTTTTAAGTTTATTTTCTGAAATTTTTATTTGGTTTTCTAAAATTTTTATTTTTTTATCCAATGTAGAAACAAGCTGTTCTAAATTCAAATCCTCTCCAAAAGAAATTGATAATTTATTATTAGATAAAACGACCTTACCTGTTTTGGTACTAGACTTATCGATGTTAAAATTAGTTATTCGCCCTAATCTTTTTACTATTAGTTCATTGCTATTAATTATTTTTTGAAATTTTTTTGGCAATTCATTAATACCCAGATTCACAAAGCTACCGGGTGCAATATTAAGATTTGCCTTTATTGACCTTAAATCTGTTATAAAATTAATAATAAAATCAATATCTTTTGCTCCATTAGTTTTTTTTAATTTAACATCTTTTTTAAAATTGAAATTAACTAAATCTGTTTTATAAATTTTTTTTAAATTTGATAAGCTCCAAAGCTCTTCTGTTACAAAAGGTATAAAAGCATGCAAAAGAGAAAGGTTTTCCATCTGTACATGAAATAAAACATTTTTAGTTTCTTCTACTATCTGCTTATTTTTAGAATTCAATAATGGTTTAGAAAACTCTATGTACCAATCGCAAAAATAATTCCATATATATAAATAAATGTTTTTAGCAGCCTCATCAAATCTATAATCATTTATATTTTTTTTAATTTTTCGTTTATATAAATTTAAAGTTTTGATAATCCATTGATTAGCTGGATTTTTAATATTGGTTAATTTTATTTTTTTTAATTTAAAAATGTTGTTTATTTCGCAATAACTAAAAGTATTCCAAATTTTAGTTATATAATTTCTATACCCTTTAACTCTATCTATAGATAATTTGACATCTCTTCCTGGAGATGACATTGAAATCAGGGTAAACCTTAAAGCATCTGCGCCAAATTCATCTATAATTGTTAAGGGATCTATTACATTTCCTTTAGATTTTGACATTTTTTGACCTTTTTCATCTCTAACTAAAGCATGAACGTAAACATCTTCAAAAGGTACTTCTTTCATAAAATAAAGACCCATCATCATCATTCTTGCTACCCAGAAAAATATAATATCGAAACCCGTTACTAGTACTGTTGTTTTGTAAAACCTATTTAATTCATATGATTTGGCGTTTGGCCAACCAAGCGTAGCAAACGGCCATAATGCAGAGGAAAACCATGTATCAAGTACATCTGGATCTTGTTTTAACAAAACATTTTTTTTAAATTTCTTTTTAGCTATTTTATTTGCTTCTTTAATATTTTCAGCAACAACAATATCACCGCTCTCAGTATACCAGGCTGGAATTTGGTGGCCCCACCAAAGCTGTCTAGAAATACACCATGGCTCAATATTTTCCATCCATTGAAAATAAGTTTTTTTCCAATTGTCAGGAAAAAAATTTGTATTTTTTTTCTTAACTTGTTTTATAGCTTCTTTAGCTAATTTTTTTGCATCAACAAACCACTGTTCAGTTAGCAAAGGTTCTATAATTGTATTAGTTCTATCACCATAAGGAACTGTATGGTTTATATCCTCAATTTTATCTAAATAATTTTTGTTTTCTAATTCAGAAATTAATTTTTTTCTTGCATCCAATCTATCAACATTTACATAATCATCGGGAACGTTTTTATTTAAAGTCCCATCTTTATTTAATATATTTATTGATTGAAGCTTATTTCTCTTACCAACTAAATAATCATTGAAATCATGAGCTGGAGTAATTTTTACTGCACCCGAACCTTGTTTTGGGTCGGCGTATTCATCTGTAATAATTTTAATTTTTCTATTTGATATTGGAATGGCGACTTCTCTTCCAATATATTCACTATACCTTTCGTCTTTTGGATTAACAGCTATTGCAGTATCTCCAAACATAGTTTCAGGTCGCGTGGTGGCTATTATTATAGATTGATCACTATCTACTAACTTGTATTTTATATAATACAGCTTTCCTTTAGTTTCCTTTTGAACAACCTCTAAATCTGAGATAGCAGTTTGTAATTTGGTATCCCAATTAGTTAGTTTTAAATCTTTATATATTAATTTTTTTTCGTATAAATTTACAAATACTTTTGTTACAGCTTTGGACAAGCCTTCATCCATTGTAAATCTATCTCTGGACCAATCACAAGATGATCCAAGTTTTTTTAACTGATTAGTAATTATTCCTCCAGATTTATTCTTCCATTTCCAAACTTCTTTAATAAATTTCTCTCTACCAAGTTCTTTTCTGGAAAGGCCTTTTTCTAAAAGTTGTTTTTCTACTACTAACTGGGTTGCAATACCTGCGTGATCAGTCCCTGGTTGCCATAATGTTTCAAGACCTTTGTTTCTATTGTGTCTAACCAGCAAGTCTTGGATTGAATTATTTAAAGCATGACCCATATGTAAACTACCAGTTACATTTGGCGGAGGTATAACTATTGAAAAATATTTTTTATTTTTATTTTTTTTAGGCTTGAAACAATGTTTTTTTTCCCAATATGCATAAATTCTATCTTCGATATTTTTATGATTGTATGAATTGAACTTTGACATTTTATTGAATATTATAAAACTTTATATATACCACGGCTCTAATAAACAATTTCAAAAAATTGGCCACGTGGCGGAATGGTTACGCAGAGGATTGCAAATCCTTGTATCCCAGTTCGATTCTGGGCGTGGCCTCCAAAAAAAAATATTGTCTTGAAAAAAAAAAGCTATATTAAGTAATTATTCCCCGGTAGCTCAGTTGGTAGAGCAAGCGGCTGTTAACCGCTCGGTCGCTGGTTCGAGTCCGGCCCGGGGAGCCAGATTAAACGACCTTTTTGATTGATCTTGTTTGATTTAAAATATCTAAAAGCTTATCTTTTTGTTGAGACTCTAAATCATTAAACAGTCTAACTAAAAAACTATAGTTAACATCTTTTGAACTATTGCCCTCTTCATTTGAACTGAAATCCTGATAGTCTTCAAAGAAATACTTAATTGGAACTTTTAAAAAACTAGAAAGCTGAAGCAATCTTGCTGAGCTAACTCCATTTGTTCCTTTTTCATATTTTTGTATTTGCTGAAATGTTACGTTGATTGCCTTAGCTACTTGAGTTTGGGTTAAACCTAATGATGTTCTTCTTAATCTTAGCTTTTTTCCCAAATGTTGATTTAATTGTGCACTCACTAAATGTCTCCCTCAATTCAAGTTTAAATACCTTTTTAATTTTTAAAGCAAGTTAAAAAATATAAAAAAAACTATAAAAAAAACTTGATTTTGATAGGGTTTTGGCAGGTTTTTTTCATAAATAATGCTCATATATTGGATAAGAAATGATTTTAGATTTAAAGACAATGAGGCTTTGTTTTATTTCTCACAAGACAAAGGCGAAAAAAAATTAATTTATATATATGATGAAAGTAAATTTACAAAAAGATCAGCTCAAAAATGGTGGCTTTACAAAACTTTAACGGAATTTAGAAATAATTTAGAAGCAAAAAAATATAAATTTGAATTTTTTGCAGGATTGGAGGAGATAGTTTTTAAAAATATTCTAAATAAGCAAAATCTAAAGAAAGTTATTTATAATAAAATCTACTTACCTGATGAAGAAAAAATAGAAAAAAAAATTATTAAATTATCTGAAGCACACAATGTAGATTGTAATGCTTTTTCATCAAATTTGCTCATGGATCCAAGACTTTCCAGAAAAAAAGATGATACACCTTTCCAAGTATTTACCCCTTTTTGGAAAAATGAAGAGTTAAAATACCTGAGTAATTATTCTTATAAAAATCACAATATAATAAATACTAAAAAAATTGAAAAAACATTTAAAGAATTTGAAAAAATTTTACCAAAAAAAAAATGGTATAAAAAATTTGAAAAATATTGGAAAATTGGGTCTTTAGAAGCAGAAAAAAAACTTAATAATTTTATTAACAATAATATCGAAGCTTACGATGTGAATAGAGACATTCCTTCGTTAGATGGGACTTCAAAATTATCACCTCATTTAGCTTTTGGTGAAATTAGCTCTAGAGATATTTATGATCAATATCTTAAATTAAATAAAAAAAATATTGGTTGTAAAAAATTTATAAATGAAATTGGCTGGAGAGAGTTTGCCTATCATTTAATTAACCATTTTCCCCACATGAAAAATAAAAATTTGAGAAAAAATTTTGATAAATTTCCATGGTCAACAA
>VTPE01000010.1 GCA_008638005.1 Pelagibacteraceae bacterium
AAGCATCGATGCAATCGACAAGATCTTTTTCTTTATGAGTAAAGAAATGATTGGCTCCTTTGATTTCATTGAAATCAACAGTAATATTTTTTTGACTGACTAACTTTTCTTTTAAGATGAGCATTGTATCTTTTGGTACAAGTTGATCCTGATCTCCGTGAACAACTAAACCTGAAGTAGGACATGGTGCTAAAAAATTAAAATCAAAAATATTAGGTTGAGGTGAGATTGAAATAAATCTAAAAATTTCAGGTCTTCGCATTAAAAGTTGCATTGAAATTAACGCTCCAAAAGAAAATCCTACAACCCAACTCTCATTTGAGTTAGCATTGTTTCTTTGAATAAAATCTAATGCTGCTGCTGCATCTGAAAGTTCACCTAAACCATTATCAAATTTGCCTTCACTTTTTCCAACGCCTCTAAAATTAAAACGACAAACTGAAAAACCATTTTTTAAAAAGGTATGATAGGCATGATAGATAACTTTGTTGTTCATGGTTCCGCCATATTCAGGATGCGGATGCAAAACTACAGCCAGCGGAGCATTTTCTCTTTTGCTTTGAACATATTTTGCTTCTAATTTCCCGTCAGGGCCATTGATAAATATTTCAGAATTGTTAAGTTTCATGGGCTAGTTGTAAAATTAAGAAAGTGGCTTATATCACAATAGTGCTTTAAAAATAAAGTTTTTTTAAAGGATAAATAACAACATTTAGGGATTAAATGAGCGCAAGCGATGAATTAATACAGCAGTATCAGGATCGAACAGAATACGATCATGGTTTTGTTACCGATATTGAGACGATTGATGTTCCTAAAGGTTTATCTGAAGAGACTATTAAATTTATTTCAAACCAAAAAAAAGAACCTCAATGGATGTTAGATTGGAGATTAAATGCATTTAACAGACTCCAAAAAATGAAAGAGCCAGATTGGCAAAAACCTAAATATCCGAAAATTAATTATCAAGATTTATATTACTATTCAGCTCCAAAAAATTTTAAAGATGGTCCAAAGTCTTTAGATGAAATTGATCCAGAAATAAAAAAAACTTATGACAAATTAGGTATACCTCTAGAAGAGCAAAAAAGATTAGCAGGGGTTGCTGTTGATGCCGTTTTTGACTCTGTATCGGTTGCAACAACTTTTAAAGATAAGTTAAAAGAAATTGGAGTGATCTTTTGTTCTATTTCTGAAGCAACAAGAGAACACCCTGAGCTTGTACAAAAATATTTAGGATCTGTTATTCCAGTAACTGACCATTACTTTGCAACCTTAAATTCAGCCGTGTTTACTGATGGATCATTTGTTTATATTCCACCAGGAGTTAGATGTCCTATGGAGCTATCAACTTACTTTAGGATCAATGCTGAAAACACCGGTCAGTTTGAAAGAACTTTAATTATTGCTGATAAAGGAAGTTACGTCTCTTACCTTGAGGGATGTACGGCACCGATGAGAGATGAAAATCAACTTCACGCAGCAAACGTAGAATTGATTGCATTAGATGATGCGGAAATAAAATATTCAACCGTTCAAAACTGGTACCCAGGTGACAAAGATGGCAAAGGGGGTATTTATAATTTCGTAACTAAAAGAGGAGATTGTAGAGGAAAAAATTCTAAAATTTCTTGGACACAAGTTGAAACGGGCTCGGCTATAACATGGAAATATCCAAGCTGCATATTAAGAGGAGATAATTCTCAAGGTGAATTTTATTCAGTTGCTATTACAAATAATTGTCAGATGGCAGACACTGGAACTAAAATGATTCATCTTGGAAAAAATACTAAAAGTAAAATTATTTCAAAAGGTATTTCTGCTGGAAGAGCTGATAATATGTACAGAGGACTAGTTTCTATTCATCCAAAAGCATCAGGATCAAAAAACTTTACTCAGTGTGATTCATTATTAGTTGGAAATAAATGTGGAGCACACACGGTACCTTATATTGAAAACAAAAACTCTTCTTCAGAAGTTGAACACGAAGCAACAACATCAAAAATTAGCGATGATCAATTGTTCTATTGTAGACAAAGAGGATTAAACCAAGAAGAAGCGGTAAGTTTAATTGTAAATGGTTTTTGTAAAGAAGTATTACAACAGCTTCCAATGGAATTTGCAGTAGAGGCCCAAAAATTAGTTGGAATTAGTTTAGAGGGAAGTGTCGGTTAATGATTGATATCAAAAATTTAAAAGTAAGTGTTGAAGATAAAGACATTATCAAAGGACTAAACTTAAAAATTAATAAAGGCGAGGTTCACGCGATCATGGGTCCAAATGGATCTGGAAAAAGCACATTATCTTATGCTTTATCTGGAAAAGAAGGTTATGAGGCAGAAGGTGAGATTAATTATAATGGTGAAAATATTTTAGAGCTTAATACTGAAGAAAGAGCTCAAAAAGGAATATTTTTAGCTTTTCAATATCCAATTGAAATACCAGGGGTATTCACCAACAATTTTTTAAGAACCTCTTTAAACTCAGTTAAAAAAGCAAAAGGTGAAAAAGAATTAAATGCGGTTGAGTTTTTAAATCTTGTCAAAGAAAAATCAGAAAAACTTAAAATTGATAAAGAGATGTTATCTCGACCGTTAAATGTAGGATTTTCGGGTGGAGAAAAGAAGAGAAATGAAATTTTACAAATGTCTTTATTAGAGCCTAACTTTGTTATTATGGATGAAACTGACTCTGGTTTAGATATCGATGCACTCAAAATTGTATCGAATGGTGTGAACGCGATGAGGTCACCTAAGAGATCATTTTTAATTATCACTCACTATCAAAGGTTATTAAATTACATCAAACCTGATTTTGTTCACGTTTTTTCAGATGGAAAAATAGTTGAAAGCGGAGACTGGAAGCTAGCTCTTGAATTGGAAAATGATGGATACGCTAAATTTGTAAGTTAGATGAACGATTTAGATAAACTCAAAGATCATTTTAAAGGCTTTAAAAATTTTGATTTTATTTCAAATGAAAGTTTACAATCAAGAACCGATGCTTTTGATAGGTTTTGTAAAAAAGGTATTCCAAATTTAAAACAAGAGCATTGGAAATACTCACCCTTATCAAAAGACCTTGTTCATTTTGAAGATTTAAAATTTTCAAAAAATGAAGATAAGTCATATGACAAATCTCATTTAGAAGCTTTTGATCACTATCCTGTTCTGGTTAAAGATGGTTTTTTAATTAGCGAACAAGTTTCCGAGGAAGGTCTTGAAATTACAAAATACAATAAAGAATATTTTTATGAAATTCAAAAAAATCAAATTTTAGATTTTAATAACGCATTCTTTATGCCTGGTTTTGAAATTAAAATTGCAAAAGATTATAAGGTAAAAAAACCAATTGTTATTTACAATTTTTTTTCAAAAAAATTTGAAGGTAATAACATTAATAATAAAAGTTTTATTTATTTAGATAAAAATTCAAAAGCTGAGATTTATGAAAAAAATATTTTTGAAGGTGAGCAGTTTTTGTTTTTCACAAAAAATTTAGAGATTGAATTAGAAGAAAACGCTCATTTAGTAAAATATTATCTAAATAGTACAAATAAAAATACAACGATTTACAATTTTATAAGATCAAAACTACAAAAAAGCTCGGTATTTGAAAAATTTAATTTTTCACACAATGTAAGTTCATGTCGGGATGAAATTATTTCAGATCTAAATGGAAGAGATGCTTTTGTGTCTTTAAACAATATTCAACACTTAAGCCAAAAATGTTTTCATGAAATTAAATGGGAAATCAACCATAACGAAGAAAACACAAAGAGTTCTCAATTTGTAAAATCTGCTTTACATGATGAGTCTGTTGCTGCTTTTCAAGGTAAAATTTATGTCAATTCAAAAGCTCAAAAAACAGACGGTTACCAATTATCAAGAGCGTTATTGTTATCCGATCAATCTAAGTTTTTAGCAAAACCTGAACTTGAAATTTATGCCGATGACGTAAAATGTAGTCACGGTTCATCATCTGGAAGTATTGATCAAGAGTCTATTTTTTATTTAAGGTCTCGTGGGATTAGTGAACAAGAAGCTAAAAAAATGATGATTGAAGGCTTTTTAGCTGAAGTGATTAACAAAATAAAAAATGAAAATATCAAAAACATTTTTTATTCAAAATTAAATGAAATTAATCAATCATCATGACCATAAATGTTAAAGATCAATTTCCTATTTTTAAACAAAAAATTAAGGGCAAAGATCTTGTTTATTTAGATAGCGCTAATTCTTCACAAAAACCTCAGTCTGTTATTGACAGTGTTAGTCAGTTTTATTCTAATGAATTTGCAAATGTTGGAAGAGGAATTTACCAACTCGCATCGAATGCATCCGAAAAATATGAACAAACGCGAGAAGAGTTAAAAAAATTTATTAATTGTAAAGAAGATGGTGAGATTGTTTTTACAAAAAATTCTACAGAATCTTTAAATTTAATCGCTCATTGCTTTGGTGAAAAGTTTATCAATGAAGGTGATGAAATTATTTCAACAGAACTCGAGCACCATGCTAATTATGTACCTTGGCATTTTTTAAGAAAAAAGAAAAAGGCTGTCATTAAATTTATTCCAATCGATGATGATGGAAACTTATTAATTGATGAACTTCCTAAGCTCATTACCAATAAAACCAAAATTATTTCAGTCACTCATATGTCAAATGTGACAGGAACCATTGTTGACTTAAAAAAAATTAAAGAAATTGCGGATCAACATAACATTCCGGTTTGTGTTGATGGCACTCAAGGTGCTGCGCATTTAAAAACAGATGTTCAAGAAATGGGATGTGATTTTTATGCGTTTTCAGGTCATAAAATGTATGGGCCCACAGGTATTGGACTTCTTTATGTTAAGTATAAATGGTTAGAGGCTTTTGATCCATTTATTGGTGGCGGGGGAATGATTGATTTTGTCTCTAAAGATGACATTGCTTATGCAAAAGGGGTTTGGAAATTTGAGGCAGGAACTATGCCAACAGCTCAGGTTATCGCTTTAAAAGAATCTATAAATTTCATTAACAAGATTGGTAAAGAAAAAATTTCTAACTATGAAGATGGTCTTAAAGATCATGCTATGGAAACATTAAGAAAAAATAATGCAGTTGAATTTGTGGGTCAGCCTAAAAATCAAGGTAGTGTTTTTTCATTTAATATCAAAAACATTCACTCTCACGATGTTTCAACTATTTTTGATCAAGAAGGGATTGCGGTCAGAGGAGGACATCATTGTTGCCAAATTTTACATGACCGATTAAATATTAATTCATCAGTTAGAGTTTCTTTTGGGGTTTATAATAATAAAGATGATATTGTTGCTTTAGACTCCGCCATTAAAAAATGTCAAAAGATTTTTGGGTAGATGGAAGATCTTGGTATTTATCAAAAAGTTATTTTAGAACACAGTAAAAACCCTCTTAACTTTAAAACCCTTAACCCATGTACCCATCATTCAAAAGGTAACAATCCTTTGTGTGGTGATCAGGTTGAATTGTTTATAAATGTTAAAGACAACTTAACGGATGAAATTTGTTTTCAAGGAGCTGGATGCGCTATTTCAATGGCCTCTGCTTCAATTTTAACTAGGGTGTTAAATAAAAAAAAAATTGAGAGCGCAAATCAAATTATCAAGAACCTTATTTTTATGGTTGAAAATAAAGATTGTGATTTTAGCTATTTAAATGATGATGAAAAAGAGCTGTTAATGGCATTTTCTGAGATAAAAAAATTTCCTATGCGTTCAAAATGTGTATCCATGAGCTGGTCAACCTTTCAAGCGGCCTTAAAAAATGGTAATTATAATACAGAGTCAAAATTATGAATGAACAAGATACAAAATTAATGGATCAAATTGTTGAGAAACTTAAAACCGTTTATGATCCAGAAATACCCGTTGATATTTATGAGCTTGGTTTAATTTATGACGTAAAGCTTGATGGAAAAAAAGCATCTCTTGATATGACATTAACCAGTCCTCATTGTCCTGTTGCCGAAACACTGCCTATGCAAGTGAGAAGAACAGTTGAGGAAATTCCAGAGTTAGAAGAGGTTGAAGTTAAAATCGTATGGGAACCACCTTGGGATAAATCAAAGATGTCTGAAGCGGCAAGATTGGAGTTAGGATTATGAGCCAAATTATAACTTTTTCTGATCAAGCAAAGTTAAGATTAAAAGAAATTATGAGTTCTAAAGAATATCAAAATGCTTCAGGTGTTAGAATTTCAGTTAAATCTGGTGGATGTGCTGGAATGACTTATGAAATGAATTATGTCGATCAATCCATTGATGGAGATGAAAAAATTGAAGTTGATGGGGTTAATGTGTTTATTGATCCAAAAGCGATTATGTATCTTCTTGGAACTGAAATGGATTATAAAACAGACAAATTTACTTCGTCTTTTGTTTTTAATAATCCAAATGAAACAGAACGATGTGGTTGCGGAGAATCTTTTAAAATTTAAATTGTTCTGCTAAGTTTCTCTCTTTAAGTCCAAATTTTTTATTATAAAGTAAAACAAATTTTTTATTTTTATTAAGTTTGATCTCAACATATTTAACGTTTTTAATCTCAATATTATCTGCGACTGCATTGACAGGACGTTTTTTGGGATCCAAATTTTTTATAATAATTTTAGATTGGTTAGAAACAATTGCACCCCTCCAACCTCTTGGATTAAATGGACTAATCGGAGTTACAGCTAAATAATGACTGTCTAAATTTAAAATAGGACCTTTTGCAGATAAGTTATAAGCTGTACTTCCAGCAGGTGTTGCAACTAAGACCCCATCACCGACAAGCTCTTTAATTCTTTTCTTTTTATCAAGATGAATTTCTAATTTAGTGGTTTGTCTTGTACTTCTAAAAATAGATACTTCATTAATGGCAATAATTTTTTTAATTTTATCTTGAGTTCTGATTTTAGCCTCAAGAGGAAACAAATTAATTGCATTGGTTTTTTTAATTTTTGCCAAAAGGTTTCCGCTGGTATTTTTATTTAACAAAAAGCCTCGATTGCCAGTATTAATACCGTAAAAGGGCTTGTTAAATTTTTGATATTTTTTTAATGAATGGAGCATAAAACCATCTCCACCAATGACGACAATATAGTCACAGGCCTTCGGGCTATGGTGAGAATGTAATTTTACGAGCGATTGCTTAACTTTCTCAGCTTTCTTAGTTTTATCGGCGATTATATGTAAATTTATCCTCTTCATTATTGGCATCAAATTTTGTTATAACATACGAATATAATAAAAAACATGAAATCATTTAAACAAGCCTTTGAAAGTTTTTGTAAAAAAAATAGTATTAAGAAGAATAGTGAACAGTTAGATCTTGTTGAAAAATTTGAAGAATTCAATGCCCTTATTCAAAACGATAAAACATTAATTAAAAAACTCTTTTCTAAATCTCCTGATAAACTTGGTTACTATATTCATGGTGATGTTGGCGTGGGTAAAACGATGGTTTGTAATGAGTTTTATCAATTTGCAGATGTCAAAAAGAAGAAAACACACTTTAATAAATTTATGATTGAGGTTCATGATTTTTTACAACAAAATCAAGGTAATGATAAATCAGATAACCTCCTGGTTCAGTTTGCAAGATCTTTAAAGGAAAAAATTAACCTTTTGTATTTTGATGAGTTTCAAGTCACCAATATTGTTGATGCTATGATTTTAGGTAAATTATTTGAAAGTTTATTTGATGAAAAAATATTCATACTCATTACTTCAAATATTAAGATTAACGATCTTTACAAAGAGGGATTACAAAGAGAGCAGTTTTTACCTTTTTTGAAAATTATTAAAAATAAAATGGTTGAATATGAACTTAAGGGAGATGTTGATTTTAGAAAACAGGATGTCACTAAAATTAACAGATTCTTTTATCCAAATGATAAAAAGGCACTTTCAAGTATCAATCAATTATTTAGAAAACTAACTAAAGATAGAAAAAAACTTCAAAAAGAAATTATTATTCGAGGAAGAAAATTTCCTCTTGAACAATTTTATGATGGGGTTGCCAGATTTGATTTTAAAGAGCTATGCGATCAAAATTTAGGAGCAGAAGATTACATTGAAATTGCAAAGTTTTGTAAATTTATCATTATCGAAAACATCCCGACCTTTCACGAGGGGATCGCCAATCAGCAGCAGCGGTTTATCACATTAATCGATGTGTTTTATGAAAACCGTATTAAATTAATGGTAAGCTCAAAAGCTTCTTTAGAAGATATTACTTCAGCGAGTGCATTAGAATTTGTTTTTAAAAGAACGAAAAGCAGACTGTATGAACTGACTTCACCCATGGTGACGTAATTTAATTTGTAATTTGGTTAATAAAATTTTGAATGGGGTTACCCTTTTTTAATTTAATTAAATTTTCAACTTTATTGTTAAGAAAAGATCTTGTTTTAAAAACATTTTCAATAATTTTTTCAATCTTGAAACTCATTTCATCATTTTCCTCAACTAACCAACAACAATCTTGGTCAGCATAATATTTGGCATTCTGATACTGATGATTATCTAAAGAATTTTTTAAAGGTACAGCAATAAAAGGTTTGTTAGCGCTTGCAAGTTCTGACAAAGTTGAAGAGCCAGACCTACAAATGACGAGATCAGCTTTTTTAACAAATTGCTCGATCTGATTTGAAAAAGTAAATAGCATAAAGGTTAACAAAATTTCTTTATCATTAATGTTTGAAGCGATAATGTTTTTTTCATAATATTTTCCCACACTTGCCAATTGATCTTCCTGAACTTGTTGATTGATCGTCAAATTCACCTTTTTTTTGGAAAGTGATAAAAATTTTTCTGGAAGCTTGTCACCAAATATTTTCGCACCCTGACTTCCACCTAGAATTAAAATATTTAAAGAATCTCCTTTTTGAACAGTTTTTCCAAACATTTTTCCATCTTCGCTCAATCTCATAAATTGTGATCTTACAAGTTGCCCAACATAGTTCATCTTGTCTTTAAATTTTTCGGGCACCGAATGAATACGTTCGTAACCCGTTAATAATTTATGGCAGTGAGGTAAAAATATTTGATTCACTCTACCTAAAACAGAGTTGGTTTCATAAATAAAAAATTTAATTTTCAATAATTTTGCAACAACGAGAATAGGGTAAGAAACATAGCCCCCTGATCCAACAACAACATTAGGTCTATAGGAAATTAGAATAAAAAAACTTTTAATCACGGACAAACCGATAATGAATATAGATTTGATAAAATGAAACATCCCTTTTTTGCGATAGGGACTTTCTGCAGGAATAATCGTTAAATCCTGTTTAAGATCCAGATATTTTAGGGCTCTTTGGTCGGTTACAATTTTAACATTATGATTTTTTTTAAGCTCTTCATAAAGAGCAATCATTGGAAAGATGTGTCCACCGGTACCACCGGTACAGAGAATGATCTTTTTCATTTTGCTAATCGAATGACAAAATCAAGCAAATTACTTAAACCACTTTGACGTTGAGCAGTTAAGAGCTCCATAATTCCAAGAGGTTTAAAATCGTCTTTAGTTAACTTTGCAATTTCATCTGCTGGCTGGTGATTTAAAATATCTATAACAAATTTTGTTGTCCCTTTAGTAATAAAAGCATCAGCATCAAATTGATATTCCATTTTTCCATTATTTTTTTTTCCAACCACCCAAAGATTAGATGCGCAGCCAAATATTTTATTTTGATCTACTTTATGCTGATTATCTAAAGCCTCTGCTTCCTTAGCAAGATCAATTAAATATTGAAGTCTGTCTGTTCCTTCTAAAACAGCAATCTCTTCGCCTTTTGCTTTTATTAAATCTTTAATCATGAAATAGCTTTTATGACAGCGTTAAAGGGAAGGGCAATACATTCTTTTCTAGGTTTGTGTTCTTTTAAAAGTAAGAAATCTAATTCTTTATTTTTAAAAGGTAACTCAATTCTTTGACCTTCTAATTTTTGTTTCATAATTTTTAAAATCTCATTTACATCGTATTTTCTAATTAAATTTATATTATTAGCTAAAATTGCAGCTGATGCCTGGGTAAAAATACAAGATTGTGTTTCAAACCTTAGTTCAGTCAATTCTTTATTTGTTTCTATTTCAATCTCATCTCCACATACTTTATTCTTAACTTTTACTTTGAGGGGCATATTTCTTTTTAATCCAAAACAATCCGTATTTGCTGCAATTTGAATTATTTTTTTTTCATTCATGGCTTGTTTCTTTAATCTTCTGTTTATACATATTACTTATATGAACTCTTTATATATCACGTGCCCTAAATGTGAAAAAATTTTTGAAGTTGAAAAGGAGTTAATTCCTAACCTTGGAAGAGATGTTAAGTGTGGTTCTTGTGGTTATACATGGTTCTATAAAGGCAAAGATTATGATTTAGATCGGTTAGACGAGATATTGGAGAAATACCCAAGTAAAATACCTAAAGATGTTGAAAGTCTAATATCTGATGCCGAGAAGAATGAATAAATTTGAAATACCATTCTTTATTTGTTCAATAATATTTTGAGAAAATAAATAATAATTTATTGTTTCAGGAAAATTTGGAATAAAATAATCTTTTAACATATCCATTACTCCAGCTACTGTTAGAACAATCAATACAATATAGAATAATGTACGAAGAAAACCAAAGCTTATTGTTGATGTTGATTTGGCTTTTCTTTCATATGGAGTTTGGAACCATGTTTCATTACAAACACCGCATTGAACATCACGACCTTCTTTGGGTATTTCGTTTTTAGTTACTTCAAATTCATATTTTCCACATTTGCAAGTAATAATCATAGATTCGGACTTTTCATTTTAATAATTTTTAAATCACTATTTTTAATTTTGTGCAATAATAAATACTTATTGTTTTCAAATTTGATAATTTTATTAAGTCTCAGCAAAGGCCAAACTTTACGTTCAATCTTTTTAGCAAGTTTATTTTTTTCGTATTTAGAAAGTGATTTTTTTTGTTCATAAACCTCTATTCTCTTTTGATTAGTAATTTTTTCATCATTTAATTTTTCTTCATTAAATATATTTTTTAATATGTTTTTTTGTTTTTTGTCCTTTACTTCTTTGGTTAGAACCAAAGGAGAATTTTCATTAGTTTTTAGCTTTAAATCAATTTTTTCTAATGTTGATTTTTGAATTTTTGAATTAGGTTTTTGAGAAGTTGGAGTCGTTATTTTTTCATCAAAGCGATTGTAAATTTCTAGTGTTGCATCAACAAGATCTTGATTAGAAAATTTCGAATTCATTTAATGTTTTTATAATGAGTCTTTTATTAAGCCTATAAATACATAATTAAAGCGTTAATTTTAAGTTGAGAATAGTTTTAAAAAAGAGTAAGTATTTGGCGCTGCCCAAATAGCTCAATTGGTAGAGCAACTGATTTGTAATCAGTAGGTTGGCGGTTCGATTCCGTCTTTGGGCACCACAAGCTATAAAAAATTCCTTTTTTTTCTCAAAGGCATGATTGAACAAACGAACCCAAATTAAGCTTGAAAAATAAAGCTTTTTAAAATTTAAACATGCACTTTAAATAGTTTTTTGTTATTAAGTCGTGTGGTCAAACAAATTACATCACTCGAGCTTAAAGCCTTTGAAGGTAAAGATGGAAGTTATCTTATTGATGTGAGAACCCCTGAAGAGTGGAAAAATGTTGGGCGACCAGATGGTGAAGCTTTAGGTCTGGTTACTCATTTTGTATCTTATCAGTTTCAAGATGGTGATGGGAGAGTGTTAAATCCTGATTTTGAAAAAGAAATGGATGCGCTTAATTTAGATAAAAATAAAAAAGTTTTTTTTATTTGTAGAAGCGGAGTAAGATCTCAGGCTACGGCTGAAATTTATGAAAAAAAAGGCTTTGAGACGTATAATATTTCTGATGGATTTTTAAGATCAGATACCGTTTACAAATCTTCATGGAAAGCTGATAAATTACCCATTAAGTAGTTTATTCATTTAATTAAAAAAATGAGCTTTGAACAAATCATAAAAAGTAAATTTAATTATTTAATTTTTTTATTTGCTGGGATTATTTTATCTTTTTCGCTTCCACCTTATAACTATATTAGTTTTTGTTTTTTAGTTTTTCCGTTTCTTTTGTATTTACTTAAAATCAATAAAGATCAATCTGCTAAGTCTTTCTTTTTATATGGTTTAAGTTTTGCTTTTGGATACTTTGCATGTTCTTTATATTGGATCAGTTATTCGCTTAACTTTGATCCAGCTGTCACAATATTAAAACCCTTTGCCATTTTAGTTTTACCTTTCATTTTATCACTATTTTATGGATTTTGTTTTTACATTCTAAAACGTTTTTTTAACTTTGGTTTTTTCTATGTTTTAAACTTTTCAATTCTATTAGCGCTAACCGAATATTTTAGATCTTATGTTACGGGTTTTTCATGGAATTTATTTGTCTATGCTTTGAGCGATGAAATTCAAAGTATTCAAATCTTAAATTACATCGGCACATTTGGGTTAAATTTTTTAGCTATTTTCTTTTTTTCATTTCCGTTTTTGTTTTTTAACGAAAATAAAAGAAAGTCGGTTAACCGCATGTTAATTTTTGTACTCATTATCGGAGTTAATTACCTTTATGGTTATGCAAGACTTCAAATAGAACTTGAAAATAAAGAGCAAAATATTGTTATTGTTCAACCCAATGAAGGATTGATAGAAATTGCATCTTATCCAGATGATTATATTCAAAATTTAATTAAAATTAGTAATCCAAAAGAAAAACTAGACGATGCCATTTTTTTATGGCCAGAGGGGTCTTATTCTTTTTTAGAACCTAATAGCTTTAAAAAGATAATAAAAGGAAGCTTTAAAGATAACCAAAAAATAATTTTAGGAGGCAATACAAAAGAAAATGACAATATTTACAACACTTTCATTGTATTTGATTCTGAAGGAGAGGTTTTTGATTATTATCGTAAAATTCACCTTGTTCCTTTTGGTGAATTTATTCCATTTGAAAATTTTTTGTTAAAGTTTGGTTTGAAAAAAGTAACTTTTGGTTACCAGTCTTTTTCACGCGGCAATGAAAGGAAAGCTTTAAACATAAATAATATCAAAATTTTACCTTTAATTTGTTACGAAGTGATTGATACGGGTTTGATTAACCCCAGCCAAGAACAGTATGATGTTATTTTTAATATTTCTGAAGATGGGTGGTTTAATAGATCTATTGGAACCTATCAGCATTACGCGCATTCAATTTTTAGGTCCATAGAGGAGGGAAAGCATATTTTTAGGTCAACAAACCAAGGCTTATCCGCAAGTATTAATCCTTATGGAGTACCTATAAAAATTTCAACACCACAAAAACAAGATGTATTTGTTACCAATTACCAAGTGTTAAAAGGAAAAACCGCATTTAGTGTACTTGGAAATACTTTGTTTTTTTTTATTATCTTGATCAGTTTTTTGATACAATTGTTTTGTAAGAGATATTTTAAATTAAGATGAAAATACATGCTTTAGTTTTAGGTTTTGGAGTTGCAAGTAGCGCATACACATCTTTATTAGACTTTAATAAAGTTGAAACTTCAGTGCTTGGCAGTCCTTTTGATAAGAAAAAAATTAATTCCTGTAAAAAGACAAGAAAAGAAAAAGGATTTAATTTAAAGTATTCAAAAAAAATTCAGTTTTTTAATTCTGAAGAACTAAATAAAGTAGATCTTGGCACCGTTAATTTTATTATTGTAGGAACGAATACAAAAGGAATTGATTGGGCGATTAATATTTTAAATAAAATAAAAATTGATTGTCCTGTTTTGCTAATCACCAAAGGTATTGCTAATCTTAAAAGTAATTTAGTGCCGATTAGTGATTATTTTTTTACAAAGTGTTTTAATCACAAAATTATTATGTCGGCTGGACCTTGTTTAGCTAAAGAGTTAATGAATAAATCTCATACAAGAACATTGTTTGCATCAAGAAATATATCTTATGCGTCTTATGCTAAAATAATTTTAGAAAACAAATATTATCATCCAGAAGTCACAAGGGATATTCAAGGTGCTGAAATATGCGCAGCCATTAAAAATATTTATGCAACCATCATTGGTTCAGCCATAGGTCAAGTTGGAGATTTGGTTAAGAAAAAACAAGATAATTTTTTCAATCCTTCATCGGGTTTATTTGAACAGTCATTAAAAGAAATGAAATTGATTACACAAAGATTTGGTGGAGATGTAACGACGGTTTATGGATTAGCTGGCGCTGGAGATTTATATGTCAGTGTATTAGGTGGACGTAACGCAAAATTAGGTTCGTTTCTTGGAAAAGGTTTTTTATATAAATCTATTATAAAAAAACAAATGAAGGGAATTACAGTTGAAGGGGCAGAGGTTGTGAAGTCTTCGGGTAAGAAAATTTTAAGTTTGGTGGGCGATAAAAAGCTTCCACTTTTAAAATGTTTGGTAAACGCAATTAATGGTAACAAAAAGTTAATTATAGACTGGAAACAGTTCACAATTTAAGCGTTTAAGTCAAAAATGCACATTTAATGGCATATAATAAAGTATATATACATTATTGATGCTATTCGATTTTTTAAGAGATTACGCAACCATTTTAATATTTCTATTTATCTCAATTGGCTTGGGATTTGCTTTTATTGTAGTTAATTTTTTATTTTCTCCAAGTAACCCTGATCCTGAAAAACTATCTGCTTATGAATGTGGTTTTGAAGCTTTTGATGATGCAAGAATGAAGTTTGATGTTAGGTTTTATTTGGTTGCTATTTTATTTATTATTTTTGATTTAGAAGTTGCGTTTTTATTTCCATGGGCAGTCTCACTAGGAAACATCGGCCTTTATGGTTTTTGGTCGATGATGTTTTTCTTATTTATTTTAACCGTTGGTTTTGTTTATGAATGGAAAAAGGGAGCTTTAGATTGGGAATAACATTATGAGCGCGGTATCAAAGTTAGATCAAATCCCAGATGAGTTTAAAGAAGTTGCAGAAGAATTTGCTGAAAAAGGTTTTGTAACCATTGCAAGCAATACATTAATTAACTGGGCAAGAACGGGATCATTACACTGGATGACTTTTGGTCTTGCATGTTGCGCCGTTGAAATGATGCAAGCATCAATGCCAAGATATGATCTTGAGCGATTTGGTGCAGCTCCAAGAGCATCACCAAGACAATCTGATGTTATGATTGTTGCTGGAACTTTAACGAATAAGATGGCTCCAGCGCTTAGAAAAGTTTACGATCAAATGCCAGAACCTCGTTATGTCATCTCGATGGGTAGCTGTGCAAATGGTGGTGGATATTATCATTATTCCTATTCAGTGGTGAGAGGGTGTGATCGTATTGTACCTGTAGATGTTTATGTACCAGGATGTCCTCCAAGTGCAGAGGCATTGCTATATGCTATTTTACAACTTCAAAAGAAAATTAGAAGAGAAGGCTCTTTAAGTCGTTAATGAAAACTTTAGAAGATATTAAAATTGCAGTTGAGGGTAGTTCTAAGTTTAGATTTACAAAAACTATTCTACAAAATGATAATTTAATTTTTTTAACAGAAGTAAAATATTTAATTGAAAATATTACTCAGTTTAAACGACACCCTGATTTTAAATTTAAACAACTCATTGATATATTAGCCATTGATTACCCGGCGAATGAAAAAAGGTTTGAGGTTGTTTATTTATTATTAAGTCATGAAAACAATTTTAGAGTAACCGTAAAAGTTGAGGTTGATGAAAATGAAAAGCTTCCAACTTTAACCAATATATATCCATCAGCAAATTGGTTAGAGAGAGAAGTATTTGATATGAATGGTATCGAGTTTGAAGGGCATCCTGATTTAAGAAGAATATTAACAGATTATGAATTTGAAGGTTATCCGCTTCGAAAAGATTTTCCTTTAACAGGTTACAAAGAAGTTCGATACGATCCCGAAAAAAGAAAAGTCGTTTATGGTCCTGTTAAACTTCAACAAGCTTATAGAGATTTTGATTTTAGAAGTCCTTGGCAAGGACCAGAGTATATAAAAAAAGCACAAGAAAAGAGTGAGAAATAATGCCTAAAGAGTTTAAAACGATGAATCTTAACTTTGGTCCTCAGCATCCTGCGGCTCACGGTGTTTTAAGACTTATTCTTGAGCTTGATGGTGAGGTTGTTGAAAGGGCAGATCCACATATTGGTTTGTTACACCGAGGAACAGAAAAATTAATTGAACACAAAACCTACCTTCAGGCTATACCTTATTTTGATCGATTAGATTATGTGGCTCCAATGAACCAAGAGCATGCATTTGCTCTTGCGATTGAAAAACTTTTAAACGTTGAAGTTCCAGTAAGGGCAAAACATATTAGAGTTGCTTTTTGTGAAATTGGAAGAATTTTAAGTCATATTTTAAACATTACCACCCAAGCTCTTGATGTTGGGGCTTTAACTCCTTCGTTATGGGGATTTGAAGAAAGAGAAAAGCTTATGGTTTTTTATGAAAGAGTTTCAGGTTCAAGGTTACATGCAAATTATTTTAGACCAGGAGGAGTTCATATTGATTTACCAACGGGTCTTGCTGAAGATATTTTAGATTTTTGTAAAACTTTCCCAAAAGTAATTGATGATCTTGAAAGTTTGTTAACGGATAACAGAATATTTAAACAACGAAATGTTGATATTGGAGTTGTCTCAGTTCAAGAAGCTTTAGATCATGGATTTTCAGGAGTGATGATTAGAGGATCAGGTGTTGCTTGGGATTTAAGAAAATCTCAACCTTATGATAATTATGAAAATTATGATTTTAAAGTTCCAGTTGGAAAAAATGGTGATTGTTATGACAGGTACCTTTGTCGAATTGAAGAGATGAGAGAGAGTGTAAAAATTATAACTCAAGCCTTAACAACAATTCCAGATGGTCCCGTGATGACTTTAGATACCAGAGTTGGTCCTCCAAAAAGATCGGATATGAAAACTTCTATGGAAGCTTTAATTAATCACTTTAAACTGTATACTGAAGGATATAGCGTTCCAAAGAGCGAAACCTATGCGGCAGTTGAAGCTCCAAAAGGAGAATTTGGAGTTTATCTTGTGGCAGATGGAACCAACAAACCTTATCGTTGCAAAATTAAAGCTCCAGGTTTTACCCACCTGCAAGCAATGGATTATTTAATTAAAGGACATATGTTGGCTGACGTTCCGGCATTATTAGGATCAATGGATATTGTTTTTGGAGAGGTTGATCGATGAGCGGTAAACATGTAGCTAAAAATCAACCAAGTAGTTTTGAATTTTCAAATGAAAATAAAATAAAAATTGATGAGATTTTAAAAAAATATCCTGACAGTAAAAAAAAGAGTGCAGTGATGCCATTATTATATATTGCGCAAAGACAAAATAATAACTGGATACCGCTTGCAGCCATTCAATTAATTGCTGATATGCTAGAGACGGCTTATATCAAAGTATATGAAGTGGCCACTTTCTATACAATGTATAATCTAGCACCAGTTGGAAAATATTTTGTTCAAGTTTGTACCACAACCCCTTGCATGATTAGAGGTTCAGGAAAAGTAGTTGAAATGTGTAAAAAACATATTCACGAAAAACAAGGTCATGTAAACAAAGAGCTTGATAGCTCATGGATTGAAGTTGAGTGTTTGGGCGCCTGTGTAAATGCTCCAATGGTTCAAATTAATGAAGATTATTATGAAGATTTAAACGCTGAAAAGGCAGAGAAAATTTTTAACAGTTTTAAAGAAGGAACATTGCCAAAAATAGGTTCACAATCTGGGCGAAGAGGATCAGAACCCATTCAAAATAGAACAACTTTGTTAAATAAAAATGCTTAAAGATACAGATCGAATATTTAAAAATTTATATGGCGATGAAAGTTTTGATCTTTCAAGTGCCCAAAATAGAGGTGATTGGAAAGATACCAAGGCAATTATTTCAAAAGGTAAAGATTGGATTATTGAAGAGGTTAAAAAATCTGAATTAAGAGGAAGAGGTGGCGCTGGGTTTCCAACAGGAATGAAATGGTCTTTTGCACCAAAAGAACCAACACCAGAACGACCACACTACCTTGTTATTAATGCCGATGAGTCTGAGCCGGGTACTTGTAAAGATAGAGACATTTTAAGATATGAGCCTCAAAAATTAATTGAGGGAGCTTTAATAGCAGCTTACGCCGTTGGTGCTAAAGTTTGTTATGTTTATATTAGAGGTGAATACGTTAATGAGGGAAAAGTTTTACAACAAGCAATCGATCAAGCTTATGAGCAAAAATTAATTGGAAAGAATGCAGCTGGCACAGGTTGGGATTTTGATATGTATATCCACTTTGGAGCGGGAGCGTATATTTGCGGAGAAGAGACAGCTTTACTTGAAAGTTTAGAGGGTAACAAAGGTCAACCAAGATTAAAACCACCGTTTCCAGCACTTGTTGGATTGTATGGTTGTCCAACGATTGTAAACAATGTTGAAACGATTGCAGTTGTTCCTACGATATTAAGAAGAGGAGCTGAATGGTTTGCTTCTTTTGGAAGACCAAAAAACAGAGGAACCAAAATTTTTTGTATTTCAGGAAATGTAGTTAATCCATGTAATGTTGAAGAAGAGATGAGTATTCCTTTAAAAGAATTGATCGAAACGCACGCTGGCGGCGTTATTGGAGGATGGGATAACTTACAAGCTGTGATTCCTGGAGGATCATCTATGCCATTACTGCCTAAAAAAGTTTGTGACAATATTCTAATGGATTTTGATTCACTTGTGGAAGCGAAAAGTGGTTTGGGAACAGCGGGTATTGTTGTGATTGATAAGTCTCAAGATATTGTTTCTTGTATTTCTAGAATTGCAAGATTTTATAAACATGAAAGCTGTGGTCAGTGCACTCCGTGTAGAGAAGGATCTGGATGGATGTGGAGAATGTTAGAGAGAATTAATAAAGGTGAAGCTGAAATTCATGAAATTGATATGTTGTTAGAAGTTACAAAACAAATTGAAGGTCATACGATCTGTGCTTTTGGAGAAGGATCATCATGGCCTGTACAAGGTTTATTAAGACACTTTAGAGCTGAATTAGAGGATAAGTGTTCAAATCTAGCGAATAGGAAAATTGCGTAATGCCAAAAGTTACCGTTGATGGAATTGAAGTTGAAGTAGAAGCGGGATCTACAGTTTTACAAGCTTGTGAAGTTGCAGGAAAAGAGATTCCAAGATTTTGTTATCATGAGAGATTATCTATAGCTGGAAATTGTAGAATGTGCTTAGTTGAGATGGAAAGATCTCCTAAGCCTGTAGCATCTTGTGCAATGCCAGTGATGGACGGACAGGTGATCAAAACAAACACACCAATGGTTAAGAAAGCTAGAGAGGGTGTGATGGAGTTTCTGTTAATTAACCATCCATTAGATTGTCCAATTTGTGATCAGGGGGGTGAGTGCGATCTTCAAGATCAAGCGTTTAACTATGGTGGCGGAAGATCTAGGTATGAACTTAACAAACGTTCTGTTGATCAAAAACATATGGGACCGTTAATTAAAACGCATATGAACAGATGTATTCACTGTACACGTTGTGTAAGATTTTCAGAAGAAGTTGCAGGTATTGCTGAGATTGGTGCAATTAATCGTGGTGAAAACATGGAAATAACAACTTATTTGGAAAATACAATTGACTCTGAAATGTCTGGCAACGTTATCGATCTTTGTCCTGTTGGAGCCTTAACCTCAAAACCTTATTCATATGAAGCAAGACCGTGGGAACTAAATAAAGTTGAAACTATAGATGTTATGGATGCCGTTGGATCAAATATCAGAATGGATTCCAAAGGCTGGGAAGTCAAAAGGGTTTTACCAAGAGTTAATGATGAAATTAATGAAGAGTGGATATCGGATAAAACAAGATATGCTTGTGATGGGTTGTTAAATAACAGAATTGATAATCCTTATATTAAAAAAAATGGAAAACTTATTGAGGCTTCATGGAAGGAAGCTATAAATTTTATTTATGAAAATGTTTCAGATAAAAAAAGTTTTGCCGGACTTGTTGGGCAACTCGTTGATTTAGAAACAGCTTACGCATTTAAATCTTTTTTAAAAAATACATTTAATTCAGATTTAATTGATTTTAGACAAAAGGATATTTTGTTTGATACATCAGATGATTTTAATTTTAGGTTTAATACTTCAATT
>VTPE01000054.1 GCA_008638005.1 Pelagibacteraceae bacterium
ATAATACTTATTACCTTCGTGATATTGTCTAATTTGTGATTTAGGTAATAGTTCCATGATCTGGTTAATTGTTTTGATAACCATTTTATCATTAAAGCAAAAGCAAATATAATACTGAGTGTATTTAGGATCACACATTACAGATTCCCAAGCACAGTATTTTTTTATATCTCGTATTTTGATTTTATTAGATGCTTTAATTTCTGCGTAAAATTGGCGGTCTTTGTTGTAACAAAAATAATCAGGTTGAGCAACCATAAGACCAAGCCTAGTCCAATGTGGAATAGGTGATTCAAATAAGTTTTCATCTGCGTTGAGGAGAAGTTTTTTGAAAGCATATCCTTTATCACGGCAATAATCTTCAAACCTTTTTTCTGCAAATCTTGGATCATAGTTTTTAACTCTATCATTATAGTTCTCCATGTTTAGTTTACCTTTTGGGTAGATTTGTTTTTCCATGTTCTAATACTGTTTTGTAGTAAAGTGATTTGTTTTTTTAGTCTATCTATTTCTTCTCTAGCTTCTTCTAATTGTTTTTCTAGGATAAGAATATTATTCTGTTGGGATTCTATAATCCACTCTAAATCCTTATCTCCACGAAACTTGTTATCCATTAGTTTAAATGTTTTTGTGCCGATATGTAAGAACGCATATATTCTACATAAGCTACATAGTTATTAAACTTTGCTTTAATCCTATCATACTCAGATGATGCAGTAGCTAGTCCAGCTAAATGTTTAGAGTAATCTGGGTGAACGTAACCATGTTTTTCTGCTTCAGCCATTGAACAATTAAATTCACGTTTAGCTTCCAAACATAGCTTTGAGAATATCACTTTAGTGTTTGAGTCTAACAGATTGTAATTGTATTTAGCTTCAGCCATTTGATCGGCTAGTTCGTTTAATTGTTTTAATATTTCTTCAGGGTTTTTTAAAGACAGCACTTCCATATACCTTCACTCACTTTTTAGTTTAATTTTACTTAGATATATTCTGGATATCTAAGTTTTTCTTCACGCAACTTTTTAAGAACTTGTTTTAACTCTTGTTCTTTGTGTAAGCACTCTAAAGTCCACTCAGCGTCTTTAGCGTATTGAGTTAATAACTCACTTACTTTCTGTTGCAGTTGAAAGAGATTGTTCATCTGCTTTCTCCTTTTTTTTAATTAGGCTATTAATTAACCTAATATTTTTTACCTCATATTTATCAAAGCTGACAGGTGCATCAGCATTATAGGCACTTTCAACATCAGGATATTCGCACTCAAAGGTAATATCAGCGTTAAAATGATATTGTTTAGTTACCATAATATTATTGTTATCATCATTCATATTAAAATCAAGGGTTGTAGTGCCAAGCATTTAACAAATCAAAAGGGGAAGAACCAACCGATAAAAAAACGAAAAGAGGTTGGATAAGACTTGGCACTACTGAGTTCATATTATTTTGTAACCTTATTGTAAAGATCAATTACATGAGCGATTGTGGACTCATTAATTTCATCTACTTTAAAATTACCAGCACGGATTCCAGCTTGTAACATACCCTGTACCCAGATTGTCATTCCTTTAGTATCTCGGGTATTATCCTTTTCGTATTTAACTGGACTAAAATCAGTTGGCTGTTCTGCTGGTGCATTTAGCCATTCTCTTTCTGATTGGGGTAGTGGATCGTCCATACCATCTGGCATAACTTGTATCTTTGGATTTTTGTCCTCATCAACTGATACAAAATTAGCACCTGATTTTTTAGATACACCATAGTGCATACTAACTTTATCACCTTGTTTACATACAGGTGTAATTGCAGACCATAATGTAGCTTCTACATCATCTACAACTATTTTAAAGTTAGGGTATTTATTTGGCTGTCCATTTCTAAGTCTATTATCATAAACAGCTTTTACTGTGCCTAATATATGTGGCATTATTTTTCTCCTTGTTTTGGTTTAAATTTTGGATTTAAGAATTGAAATACTTTCAGACAGGCTAAAGCAACCTGTTGCATTTCTTCGTTTACATCAAAAGTTTTAATGTTCAATTTGCCGTCCTTAGTGGCATTGACTATAACACCTTTAGATATTTTAAAATCAAATTGTTCTTCCAAGCCTATGCTGTATAAAAAAATTTGAACGAGATACGAGTCCCTAATCCCTGATGACGTTTTCCAGTCGTATATAATATACTCGCCTTTACCATTCTTAAACAAAGCATCATAAGTACCTGTAAAGAAATGTTTACGAGATAATACTCTTGATTCAGTATTAACCATTTCTAAACCTTGTTGTTCATTGTACCATTCTTTGAACTTGGTAAAAGATTTAGCCATACCTTCATTGGTAAAGTTAGGTTCTTCTTTGTGATGAATATATTTTTCAATCGCATCATGCACATAAGAACCAGCCGTACCCGCTTGTTGCATAAAAGTATTAGGTGCTTTCTTAATGAGTTCAGCCATTTCTAATATCTGTATCTCATCATAAGACTTACCAGCTTGTACGAGTTCTTTAAATTTTTCAGAACAAAGTTTTGTACTCCAGTTTCCGATTGCACTAGCTGGTGTAAGTATCTTGCAAACATTTGTTGCACTTGGAACTTCTTGATCGTTCCAATAATACTTGTGAGGTTCAGGATCAAAGAATAAAGACTCCGTAGTCTTATCCTTATACTCCAATTTAGTTTCTATCATGCCTTCTCCTTTAATTTGTTAAATGTATTACGATTGTTAAAAAGATTTGAAACAAAAGTAAACAACTAATTATCCAACACCATGTTATTATTGTTTTCATATTCTATCTCCCTGTAATAACTTTTAATTGGTTTATACAAATTTTGAACAGGTACTTTTAAAAAGTCAGCTAGTAATTTTAGTTTAGCACTAGAAACTTGATTTGTACCTTTTTCAAACTTTTGCATTTGCTGAAATGTTACACCAATAGATTTACCAACATCAGTTTGAGTTAGTCTTTTTCTATATTTTTTCTTACCATGAATAACCTTGAAAGTATTATTTCTGATAAGGAAAAGATTATTGGCTATCGTTTCGTTGATTTCCTGTTCCGTCATTTGCCTTCTCCATTTTTATAAGTTTAGATTCTAAGTTATTAAGAATGTTAAATAGATAAACATTATCTGATATATGCAGCAGCTTATCTAAAGAACCATTCTTAGCACAGTAACTATAAGAACTAATTAAGTTCTTCAGTGTTTCTATTTGATTTCTGTTCATTTAACTGTCTAATCTTTCCTTCGTTTAACGCATCATTTCCACCATCTAATTGATTAAGTAAAAACAAAGTATTAATGTTTATTTTATCTCTTACAGATAATAGTTCCTCGTTGTATTTTACTTCACAACTTGGTTGCACAACATACTTAAATATTTCTTCAGCAGCTTGTCGCATCTTTGGATCATTAAGTAAGTTTTCCATTATTTTTGGACACATTACATCTTTCATATTAGTTCCTTCCTATAACACTATGACCTCTACCACTTAGGCAGTTGTCCATGTATTTTTTTTCTTTGTATTCCATTTTAGGTACTATGAATAATGTTTGCGGTCTGATGACCCAATTATGAACATAAGCATAGCCTTCAACAAAATAATTTACATTACTATCAACTAACTCTCTACAGATTACAAGATCATTAGTTAATTGTTCTGCTCTTGATTTGTCAAACGTACCTGAACGTCCAACAGTATCAACTTTTGGTGCGTACTGGCAATTAGCCAATAACAAACTACTTATTATCAGTATTAGTTTTTTCATTGTTGCTCTCCCAGATTGCTTTCCATTTTTTATGAATGTCAGGATCACCTTGTGTTTCATTAGGAATTGGCTGACGCATATTCTCTAACGCCTGACGTCTTGTGATTTTAATTGTTGCACCTTTTATCATTTGTTACCTTCCCTTAGTTTAGTTATGATTTTGTGAAACTTTGTAACCAATTCATGGTTATCTTTCAAGCCATCACTTGTTAAATGCTCTATATATTTTTCTAAAGCATCTATCGTTAGTTCTTTTTCTACTAACGTAAGGTTATAGTTTACCATTGTTTTCTCCTTCCATTATTTGTTTGCGTAATTTTTCTAATTGGTTTTTTTCTTTAGTTGTAGTGAACCCACGTTTATTTTCGTTTTCTAAAATCTTAACGTAAGTTTCACGATATTTTTTTTTGAGTTGCTGTAAATCATAGTCATCAAATATATTTTGCAAACTACTCATACATCATACCCCATAATTTTAAATACGATTGCTATTATGCAGACACCTAACATAAAACCAACACATACAATTAATACACCCATTCGTTACCTTCCTTTGTTATTTTTGGTTTACAAATTTGATTAATTTTATATGGAATTTCTTTTGGTTTTCCTGTTCTTAAAGCAGTATTTTGTAAATATTTATCGTGTATATATTGTTTTTTAATTGTAAATTCAAAAGTTCTACCAACTTTATCTTTATTCCACGAATTAACAGTTTGCATTCCGTTAAAACATTTAGCATTACCAAAATAAATATATCTATTTTTTTCTGAATCTTCAAAAATAACAATATTAAATTCTCCCCAGCTAGAAATTGCATTATGACAATCAACTAAATATAATTTTTTAGTTAAAATTTCACCAACTTCACCAACATATTGTCTAGCATTACACTCATCAATAATTTTTTGTTTTTTTAAAAGAAACATATATTGATTATAAGAATCAACATGAGAATCATGTTGAGGTTTCCAATCAGAACCAAAAGATTTTTTTCTATGCCAAATATCAACTGGAATATCATAACCAATTAATTTTTTAGCTTTGATTTTAGCAGTTTCTAAATCAGTAGATAAAGTTTTAACAAAAGATGAACCATGATTTAAAATGTAATAATGGTCATTAGCACCTTTTGAAATGTGATAAATTTTTTCCATTTTTTTTGCCTTCATTTTTGATTTGTTTATTTTGACAATTAACCAAATATTAGAATATTTTGCAATATTTATTTTAACTAATTAGTTGAATTATTTTTAGTGTTGCTATTATGCAACATATAAGTATTAGCTTTAATTGTAGCCATTCTTTTGCCTTCCAAGAGTGGCTACGCTATAAGAACATTAGGTGAACAAAAAAAAATTAGTCAAATCTTTAAAACATCTAAAGTTTGTAGCCGAATATCCATGCATAATTTGTGGTAGTGATTCGGTTCAAGTTGCACATATTAGATCATTACCTTCTGGCAATATTGGCATGAGCAGAAAAGATGATCGCTATACAGTTCCACTTTGTTTTAGTTGTCATAGTAAACAACATAGCATGAATGAAAGAAAATTTTGGGAAGCTAGATTAACTAATCCAATGGAGATAGCAAAGGAATTATG
>VTPE01000055.1 GCA_008638005.1 Pelagibacteraceae bacterium
GCTTAGCTAATTTTATGGCGCCTTCTAGTAGTGGTTTATAATCAACAGTTCGACCAGGCTCTAATCCACATGATGCAGACAAAATAACTTTAGCGCCACTATCATCAATTCGACTTGCAAGTTCATTTGATGCAAAACCCCCAAAAACAACACTATGAACCGCACCAATTCTTGCGCATGCCATCATTGCCTGAATCGCTTCAGGTATCATTGGCATATAAATAATTACTCGGTCACCTTTTTTAACACCTTGTCTTAATAAACCTCCAGCAAGTTTAGCGGTCTTATCTCGAAGCTCTTTGTAACTGTATTTTTTTTTTGTATTGGTCATGGCGCTATCAAAGATTAGCGCTGTTCTTTCTCCATTTCCTTCATCAACATGTCGATCGAGTGCATTATAACAGGTGTTTATTTTTCCACCTTTAAACCATCTATAAAATGGAGGCTCATCACAATGAACTACCTTGTCATATTTTTTTATCCACTTAACTTGATCAGCAGCATTACCCCAAAACTTATCAGGGTCAGATAATGATAGATTAAAAGCTTCTTGATATTTGCTCAATGTATTCTCCCCATTAATATTTTAATCAAAACTTTTTTTTAAATCAAAAAAAAAATAAGTCATTTTTTACAGCGCAACATTATAAATAGCCGTAATCAAAGCGTTTATTATAAATTAACACATTTCCATTATACTTAAGACCATTTTTATAATCTTTTAATAAAAAAAGAGGACCATCTAAGTCTAAGAGATTACAGAATTTAGCAAATCTTAACATTGGAATGATAGATAAAGATGAGCTCACCATACATCCAAAAAAAATTTTTAATTTATTTTTTTTTGCAAACTTAATTGCTTTTAAAATTTCTTGTTCACTTCCAAACTTATCAGCTTTGATATTTACCCATTTATATTTTTTGATATTTTTCAATTTACTTTTTTTATGAAAACTTTCATCTGCACAAAGAGGTATTTTTGTATTTAGCAAATGATCTTGATTTGATTTAATTGGCTGTTCAATAAATAATATATTATATTTTTTAAAACTATTTTCATGTTTGTGAAAAAATTTAATAGCCCATCCTTCGTTAGCATCAATTATAATCTTACTTTTGGGTGAATATTTTTTTATAATATTTAAATATTCAAAAACATTTTTTTGATTAACCTTTATCTTTAAATATTTAATATTTTTATATTTTTTAACTTCTTTGGTGAACTTTACTTTGCTAAAAATAGGTATGGTAACTACAGATATAAACTTAATTTTTTTAATAATTTTTAAAAATTTAATTTTTTTTTCTCTTAATTTTAAATCATAAAATGCATTTGATATTGCATTTTGCAAAGGAAGAGATTTGATCTGATGAATATTTTTGTAATTTTTATTTGATTTTAGAATTTTTAAAATCTGACTTAAATTATCTCCATATCTTTTATAGGGAATGCATTCTCCAATTCCTCTATTTTTTTTATTCGTAATAGAGACTTTTATGGTGCTGATATTAGATTTTGAAGATCTTGATATTTTAAAGACATCTTTTAATCTAAAGCTTTTAACTTCGTAATCAATTCTCAAGTTTTTGTATTTCACAGTTGTTTTATATACATCCATGAATATAAAGTTCACATGCCAAAAGTTACTTACATTGAATTCAACGGAAAACAGCATGAAGTTAATGTTGAAAATGGCCTGTCTATTATGGAGGGTGCAGTTCAAAATGGTGTGCCAGGAATTGATGCCGATTGTGGTGGAGCTTGTGCTTGCGCAACGTGCCATGTTTACGTTAAAGAAGAGTGGTTAGATAAGTTACCCGAACAGGGTGATAGTGAAAAAGATATGTTAGATTTTGCATTTGAAACAAAAAAAAATAGCAGGTTAAGTTGTCAACTTATTCTTGAAGATAAGCACGATGGAATAATTGTTAACCTTCCAGAAAAACAAGGGTGAATGAAAAAAACAGATGCAGTTATTATAGGTGCGGGTCCAGTCGGTTTATTTGCTGTTTTTGAATTAGGAATAATGGGTTTAAACGCTCATGTTATTGACAATTTAGATAAGGTAGGAGGCCAGTGCATCGAGCTTTATCCAGACAAACCTATTTATGATATTCCAGCTTTGCCAGAGTGTACCGGGGAAAGTTTAACAAAAAATTTATTAAAACAAATTAAACCATTCAATACCGAATTTCATTTAAATCAAAGAGTTGAAAGTTTAGAAAAAAAAGATCACAATTGGATTGTCACAACAAGTGATCAAGAAAAATTCGAAACACCAAATGTAATTATCGCTGCTGGTGTTGGATCGTTTGAACCAAGAAAACCTCCTATAAAAAATATAGAAAAATTTGAAAAGACGAACTTATATTATGCGGTTAAAGATAAAAATAAATTCAAAGACCAAATCGTTTGTATATTTGGAGGCGGAGACTCAGCGTTAGATTGGACTGTAGAGTTATCTAAAATTGCAAAAAAAGTTATTTTAATTCACAGAAGAGATGACTTTAGAGCCGCCCAACATACAGTGGGTTTAGCCAGAGATCTTGAAAAAGAAGGAAAAGTTGAAATTTTAACTTGTTATCAGCCTTTAGATTTTAAAGGAGATGAAAGTATTAAGACTGTAGAGGTCAAGCACGATGATGGCCAACAAAAGAATATTGAAGTTGACAGTGTACTTGCTTTTTTTGGTTTAAAAATGGAATTAGGACCCATTGCTAATTGGGGGCTTGATCTTGAGGCAAAATCTTTAAAAGTTAATACAGAAAATTTTGAAACCAATGAGAAAGGCATTTTTGCCATTGGAGATATTTGTACTTATCCTGGAAAATTAAAACTTATTTTAAGCGGTTTTCATGAAGGGGCTTTATGTGCTCAGGAATGTTTTAAAAGAGCAAAGCCTGATGAAAAATATGTCTTTAGATTTACAACTTCATCAAGTGATATTCAAAAAAGACTTGGAGTTAAGTAAAAATGTTTAATTTTTTTAGAACACTTTTTTATTCAAAAGAAACAAAAGAGGTAAATGTTATCTTTCCTCAAAAATCTAATATATTTAATTGCAATTCAGAAGTTGAGTATGATGGAACTTTGTTTTTTAATGGTACTGTTAATGGAAATTTAACGTGCAAATATCTTAAAATTGGATCTAGTTCTTTGGTCACTGGAAATGTTAATGCAGACTGGGTTTTTGTCTTAGGCGAGGTTAAAGGTGATATTATTGCAAACAGAGTAGCCATCGCACCGTCTGCAAAAATTCATGGAAAAATATCTTACAACTCTATTAGTATTGAACCGGGTGCTACTATTTTAGGAAATTACTTTAAGAGAAAATCCTCTTAATTTTATTCACAGTTATAAATCTAAAACTCAATGATGTTCATGTTTTGATTCCAATGTGATTCAACTTTGGACTCAAAATACAACCTATAATTTAGTTGAAATGTTTTAAAAAAAAGAACAAAATAAGAACATGAAAATTAATGAAAAGTTACCCATTATTCTTCAAAAAGTTTGTGCTGGATTTCCTTCTCCAGCAACAGATTATTTGGAAGATGAAATCAATTTAAATGAAGAGCTTATTAGTAATAAGGCCTCAACTTTTTTAATAAGAGTTTCAGGCCATTCAATGGTGCAAGAGAATATCTATGACGGCGATGTTTTAATTGTTGATAGGAGCCTTAATATTCAAAATAGATCTGTTGCTGTACTTAATTACCAAGGTCAGCTTGTTGTTAAAAAAATTCTTAAAAGAAATAATAGTTTTTTTTTAATCTCTAATTTGGGCGATCAAAGTAATTTTATTGAAATTACTGAAGATAATGAAACCGAAGTTTGGGGTATTGTTACCTATGTCATACATAAAGTTAAAAAATAAAAGTAATAAAAAAATAGCTTTAGTCGATTGTAATTCTTTCTATGTTTCTTGTGAAAGACTTTTTAATCCAAAGATTAATTTTCTGCCTGTTGTCGTTTTATCTAATAATGATGGATGTGTTATTTCAAGATCTTCCGAGGCAAAAAAAATAGGCATTAAAATGGGTGAGCCTTATTTTAAAGTTAAAAGCTTAGTTAAAGAATATAATGTTCAAGTCTACTCTTCTAATTACGCGCTTTACGGAGATATTTCGAGAAGAGTTATGAGTGTACTAAAAAGATTTTGCCCTTTAATTGAAATTTACTCAATTGATGAAGCGTTTTTAGATTTGAGCTTAGTTAAAGATGACGAAGTAATAGATTTTATTAGTCAGTTAAGAAAAATTATTTTAAAGTGGACAGGAATTCCAGTTAGTATTGGAGTTGCTAAAACAAAAACTTTAGCAAAAGTTGCAAATCATCTTGCAAAAAAAGAAAAAGTTGGAATTAAAAGTTTTATTTTAGAAAATGATGATAGTATTGATATTGTATTAAAACAGTTTCCAATCGAAGATATCTGGGGAGTGGGAAGAAAAATATCAAAGTTATATAAAAATAATAATATTCATACAGCTTATGATTTGAAAAACGCAAGTAACTCATGGATAAAAAAAAATACAAATGTTCTGGGATTAAAAACTGTTATGGAGCTTCGAGATATCAGTTGTATCGAGCTTGATAGCACTGGAGGAGCACCAAGAAAAAATTGTTGTGTTTCAAGGTCATTTGGTAAGAAAGTTACAGATTTTAATACACTAAAAGAATCTATCGTATCTCACTGTTTGAATGCAGCAGAGAAAATTAGATTTGATCAACAAATAGTGAAATCAGTTACTATTTTTATAAGGAATAGCCCGTTTGACCAAAATGAAAAGTTTTTTTCTAGATCTAAAAAAATAGATTTACCGCTAGCAACAGATGATAGTATTTTATTAACCAAGGTTTGTGTGAATGCTTTAGAAGAAATTTTTATTCAAGGACCTCGTTATCAGAAGGCAGGTGTTATTTTTTCAGGATTAAAATCAAAATTAGATCGTGAAGATAACTTTTTCTCATATGAGCAAAAAGAGAAATCTCAAAATTTAATGAAAGCTATTGATAAAACTAATTATAGGTTCGGTAGAAACATGGTCACAGTTGCAGATACTGGATTTTCAAACAACTGGAGAATGAGGAGGGGCCACTCTTCAAAAATTGACACTTCTAGTTATGAGTTTTTACCTACTGTAAATGTTTGTTAAATCTTTAATATTTTTAAGAGAATTATTTAGCTTATTAATGTCATTATCGATGGCAAGATAAACTATGAAAAATAAAAAAACCCATCCTGACAA
>VTPE01000011.1 GCA_008638005.1 Pelagibacteraceae bacterium
GGAGAGAAAGAAAAGTAAAAAATAGCCCAAGAACTTTGGATATTGATATCATTTGCTATGATAATTTAATTTTAAATGATGAAAATTTACAAATACCTCACCCCAATATTCAAGATAGATTGTTTGTGTTAATGCCAATTTGCGATTTAAATGAGAACTGGAAACATCCAATTCACTCAAAAACAGCATTAGAATTTATAAAAAGCTTTAGTGAAGAACAGATAAATAAACTTAAAAAAGCCTAACAATTGTTATAATATTAAAAGATGTCCGAGGAGCTACAATTAATTGAAAAAATAAAATCATACAATTCATATATTGATGAAGGGGTTATTAGGAATGCTTATAATTATGCTGCAGAAGCTCACAAAACTCAAAAGAGACATTCTGGCGATCCATACATTAGTCATCCATTAGCCGTTGCAAATATTTTAGCTGAACTCAAACTAGACGGACCCACTATTACCACCGCATTACTTCACGATACGATTGAAGATACATACGCAACTTACGACGATGTAAAGAAAATTTTTGGAGATGAAATAGCAGAGCTAGTTGAAGGCGTAACAAAAATATCAAAATTAGAAAACGAAAATAAAGTATTAACTGCGGGTGATAATTTTAGAAAATTAATTTTAGCAACTTCAAAAGATATACGGGTGTTGCTAGTAAAGCTTGCCGATCGTTTACATAATATTCGCACTATTCATTCAATTGAAAATAAGGAAAAAAGAGAGAGGATAGCTAAGGAAACAATGGAAATTTATGCACCTCTAGCTGAAAGAATGGGTATGCATAAAGTAAGAGATGAATTGGAAGATAAGGCATTTGGGGTTTTAAATGATGAGGCTAGATCTTTAATAACAAATAGAATTAAAGAGATATCACCAGCCAGAATTAAAATATTCGATGATGTTCTTACTGAAATTAAACAAATTTTATCCCAAAACGGAATTACAGCGATAGTAACTGGAAGGGAAAAAACTCCTTTCTCAATCTGGAGGAAAGTAAATGAAAAAAGAGTTTCTTTGGAACAAATTACTGATCTTATAGGTTTTAGAATAATTACTAAAAAAGTTGAAGATTGTTATAAATCCTTAGGTGTTTTTCATCAAAAATGGAGTGCCGTGCCTGGCCGATTTAAAGATTACATTTCAACACCTAAATCAAATAGATATCAATCAATTCACACAACAATCGTAGGTCCAAAAAAACAAAGGGTTGAAATTCAGATTCGGACTGAAGAAATGAATGATTATGCAGAGAGAGGTGTGGCAGCTCATTGGCTATATAAAAACAATGATAAAGATAATAATAGAAAAAATTTTGAATATTCCTGGCTTAGTGATTTAGTTGAATTGCTTGAATCTGGTGAAAATCCAGAGCATTATTATGAATATACAAAGTTACAATTATACTCAGACCAAGTTTTTTGTTTTACACCAAACGGCGCTGTGATTAGATTGCCAAAAAAAGCAACGCCAATTGACTTTGCCTATGCCGTTCATACAGATCTTGGTGACACTTGTACGGGTTGCAAAATCAATGGCAAAGCTTCTCCGTTACAATCAGAGCTGCGAAACGGTGATCATGTTGAAATCCTAAGATCTTCAAAAAAATCACCTTCTTACCATTGGCTTTCTTATGCTAAAACAGGTAAGGCGCGAAGCGCCATAAGAAGATATTGGCACGATAAGCTACCAGCTCAAAATGAAACTCGTATTCACAAATCAAGTATCTGGGTTCTTTTAAGTCACAAGGCAGGAACTCTTGGAGAAATTTGTACTTTAATTGGTAAGCATAAATGCAATATTTCAAATGTAGAGTTGGTGGATAAGAAAGAGGATTTTTTAAGTTTTATTTTTGATGTTGAGATAAAAAATTTAAAAGATTTTACAAATTTAATTTCAGAATTAAAAGTAAGAGCAATAAACTTTAAAATTATAAGACACAGGAATACAAATTAATGCTAAGTGAAAAAGAAACATTAGATATATTAAAAAAAACCAATTCTCTTTTAGAGGGGCACTTTATATTATCCTCTGGTTTAAGGAGTGAGAAGTATTTGCAGTGCGCTCAATTAATGATGCACGCAGAATTATCAGAGCTTGTATGTAAATCTTTAGCTGAAAAGATTATTAATGAAAATTTAAAATTTGATATGGTTGCTTCACCGGCTATTGGAGGCATAATTGCTGGATATCAAGTATCTAGGTTTTTAAATGTACCAAATATATTTGTTGAACGAGTGGATAATGTGTTTCAATTAAGGAGAGGGTTTGAATGCAGGAATAAAAAAATATTAATAATTGAAGATGTTATAACAACGGGAAAATCTAGTTTAGAATGCGCAAAATGTTTAGAAAACCTAGGAGGAGATGTGATTGGTTATGCATGTATAGTGGACAGGTCATCGGGTAATTCTGATATAAAAAAAATTATTTCACAAATTAAATTTGATGTCCCAACTTACAGTCCACAAGATTTACCAGATAACTTAAAAATTATTGATCCAGTTAAACCTGGAAGTAGAAAATTTTAATTTATGCCAGTTAAATTAGGCGTAAATATTGATCATATTGCCACTCTAAGAAATGCAAGAGGTGAAGGCCATCCCGATCTTCTAAAAGCAGCTCATATTGCCATTAAAAATGGAGCAAATTCATTAACCATACATGTAAGAGAAGATCAGCGTCACGTAAAATTTAATGATGCTGTACTTTTAAAAAAAAAAATAAAATCTCCGATTAATTTAGAAATGGCACCAACAAAGCAAATGACAAATTTTGCAGTGAAATTAAAACCCAAATATGTCTGTATAGTCCCAGAAAAAAGAAGAGAGGTTACTACCGAAGGTGGTTTAAATTTAAAAAATAAAAATTTAAAAACAATTATAAAAAAACTTAAAGCATCAAGGATTTTAGTTTCTCTTTTTATTAATCCTGAAAAAAATACAATTATCATGGCAAATTCATTAGGCGTAGATGCAGTAGAATTGCATACTGGAAATTTTGCCAGGGCAATTAAAAAAAAAAATAAAAAATTAATTAATTTAGAATTTAATAAAATTAAGAACTGTAAATTTTTATGTGACAAGACTTCAATGAAGTTTAATTTAGGTCATGGATTGGATTATGTTTCAGCAAAATACTTAATGAAAATTAAGAGAATTAATGAATTTAATATTGGACATTTTATTATTGGTGAAAGCATATTTGACGGTTTTGGAAATGTGGTAAAAAAATTTAAAAAAATTTTGAAATAATTATGTCTATTTTGGGAGTTGGAACTGATCTTGTTAATATAAAAAGAATAGAAGCCATATTAAAAAAAAACAAAAATTTATTTTTAAAAAAAATATTACACCCCAAAGAATTAATAGATAAAAAAATAACACCAAAAATTTTAGCAAAAAAATTTGCTGCAAAAGAAGCTTTCTCAAAATCAATTGGTACCGGAATAGGTGATGTTATATCTTTTAATGAAATATTCATTGATAACAATAAGTTAGGAGCACCAATTATTAAACTAGATAAAAATGTTAAAAAAAAAATAATGAAATATTTAAAAGTTAGAAATATTAGTTTTTATTTATCTATTAGTGACGATTATCCTTTTGCTTTAGCTACAGTTATTATATCGAAATAATTCAAAAAATATGAAAAAAAAAATTATAGAAAATATCAAGACTCTTTCTATTGCTCTTATACTTGCTCTAATTATTAGGTCTTTGTTATTGCAACCTTTTTATATCCCATCATCTTCTATGGAGCAGACTCTTTTAGTTGGAGATAGGCTTTTTGTAACTAAATATAGTTACGGATACAGCGGACACTCATTTCCATTTAGTCCAAAGTTATTTAGTGAAAGAATTTTTTATAATAAACCTGAAAGAGGTGATGTAATAGTTTTTAAAACTCCAGCAGATAATCGTACGGATTATATAAAAAGATTAGTTGGTGTACCTGGTGATCAGGTTCAGTTTATTAATGGTGATCTTTTCTTGAATGAAAAAAAAATTAAAAAGGTTTTTTTAAGAAATGACAAAGTTTATTGCGGTCAACAAAAAGTAGATGTGAAAGTTTATCTTGAAGAAATTGAGGAAAATCGTCAATACGAAATTGTATATTTTGCAAAAGACTCAATGAAAAATACTGATCCATATTTAATACCTAAAGATCATTTTTTCTTTTTAGGAGATAATAGAGATTGTTCCAAGGATAGCAGATTCTTAACAAGTGTTGGGTACGTAAAGAAAGAAAATCTGGTAGGGAAGGCTAGATTTATTTTTTTTTCAAACGATGCAAATATTGGTAATTTATTCACTTTTTGGAAGTGGGGTAAGTCAATACGTTTTGAAAGAATCATGAAAAAAATCCTTTAATGAACAAAAATGAAATTAGGGATTTAGAAAAAATTTTAGGAGTTAAGTTCTCTAATCAGAACTTATTAAAACAGGCTTTTACGCATAAAAGCAAATCAGTGAATATACAGCAAAATAATGAAAGATTGGAATTTTTAGGAGATAGAGTTTTAGGTTTAGTAATAGCTAATTATTTAAATGACACTTATCCAAAAGACTCAGAGGGAATACTTGATAAAAAATTAGCATCTTTAGTTAATAAAGAAACATGCTCTAATGTAATTCTTAACTTAAAATTAGATCGATTTTTAAATTTAAGCAAATCTCAAAAAAACAACAAATCTGGAAAAAAAAAAATTCTAGGTGATTTATGCGAGTCAATAATTGGTGCTATTTTTATAGACAAAGGTTTTGAGATTACTAAAAAATTTATTATTAAATTATGGAATGATAAACTAAAAAATACATCGATTGTCATTATTGATCCAAAAACCAAACTTCAAGAGTATTCATTAAAGATGTTTAAAAAGTTACCTGAGTATAAATATTTATCTAATACAGGACCGTCTCATAAGCCTAAATTCAAAGTTTCTGTGAATATTGAAAAATCAAAAACATTTACAGCTATTGGCGTATCAAAGAAAAATGCTGAATCATTGGCTGCAAAAAAATTAATTGAAAATTTAAAAATTGACTAATGAAGACTTCATATGTCGCATTATCTGGTCCAACAAACTCTGGAAAATCTACTTTACTGAATGCTTTTATTAATAAAAAAGTTTCAATAGTTTCAAAAAAAATACAAACAACAAATTTTAATATAGAATATTCATTAAATTACGAAGATACAAAAATTATTTTTATAGATACTCCTGGTTTTTATAAAGACAACATAAATGATAATTATCTTAGGGAAGCGCTATTAGGTCTTGAAAGAGCTGATATAGTAATTTTTATTTTTGATATTAATAATAAATTTAGACATTTAGACAAAATAAAAAATAATATTGATAAAATAAAAAAAAAAATTTTAGTTTTTAATAAGATTGATCTAGTAAATAATGACGTAATATTAAATAAAATAAAAGAAATTGATTTTTTAAATAGATTTGATGAAATTTTTTATATCTCAGCAAAAAATAAAACAAATATAAAAAAAATTTTACAATTTATAAAAAAAAACTCATTTAATTCTGATCAAAAATTTACAAAAAAAACTAGCAAAGAGATATTTTTTTCTGAAATCACAAGAGAGGCTATATTAAATTATATTCACAAAGAAATCCCTTACAAATGTGTTGTTAAAACAGACCATATCAAAAACTCCAAATCTGTAACAATTCAACAATCAATTATTGTTAAAACAGAAGCTCATAAAAAAATATTATTAGGAAAAAATGGTGCTATGATTAAAAAAATAGGTACCTATTCTCGATTAGAAATAGAAAAAATTTTAAAAAAAAAAATTAACTTATTTTTAAAAATTAAATTAGCCAAGGTAAGTTAGGTGAGGTGGAGCGATATTGGTTTTTTGGTTTCGATCAATAGCTCTAAAGAAAATTCATCTATTATTAAAATTTTTTCAAATGATCATGGTTGCTATTCAGGTATTGTTTACGGCAGCTCTTCAAAGAAAAAAAAACCAGATCTACAACTTGGTAATAAGGTTAAAATTAATTATTCATCAAAAAGTGAAGATTCTCTAGGATATTTTTCTTTGGAATTAATAGAAAATATATCAATTAAGTTTTTTAACAATCCAATTAAGCTTGATTTGATGTTAACCTCAATCGAAATTATTTCCAAAGTCATGCCTGAGCGTCAGGCTAATCAAAGCTGTTATGATGATTTTAATTTATTTTTAAAAAACCTCGAGATGGATAATTTAAAAGCTTATGTGATGTGGGAGCATTCTTTTATTAAAAATATTGGTTATGGACCGGACCTAGAAGAGGAGAGCAATCTTAAAGATAATATTAAAAACATTTTATTAAAACCTAATTCTGATTTTACTTTTAATGATTTGAAAACTATTTTTGATTTAAATGCTTCAATTATAAATAGTAGATTGTCTGATATAATTAATATAACAAGTTTTAAATATCGAAATAAAATTCTAAAATATTTTAATGAATAAAAATATACTCAATGATGAGCTTAAGAATCAATTTGCTAAAAAATATTTAGCTTACGCTCTTTCGACAATAACGCAGAGAGCACTTCCAGATGTTAGAGACGGTTTAAAGCCTGTGCATAGGAGGTTAATTTATGCGATGTATTTATTAAATTTGAGTCCAAAATCTCAATTTAAGAAGTCAGCAAGGGTAGTAGGTGATGTTATTGGTAAGTTCCATCCTCATGGCGATCAATCTGTTTATGATGCTTTAGTAAGATTAGCTCAAGACTTTTCTACGAATTATCCTCTAGTCGATGGACAGGGTAATTTTGGAAATATCGATGGAGATAATGCTGCAGCAATGCGATATACCGAGGCAAAATTAACTAGAGTATCCGAATATTTGCTGAAAGACATTGAAGAGGAGACAATAAATTTTAAAAAAACCTATGATGGAGAGTTAGAAGAGCCCGAAATATTACCATCGCAATTTCCTAATATTCTGGCAAATGGGTCTACTGGCATAGCGGTGGGTATGGCAACTTCAATTCCACCTCATAATATAGAAGAAATTTGCAATGCATTGATACATCTTAATAATAATCCAAATTCAACAGTGAGAGATTTGTTGAAATTTATAAAGGGTCCTGATTTTCCAACAGGGGGAATTTTAAATGACAATAAACAAGAAATTTTCAAAGCTTATAATACCGGGCGAGGTTTTTTTGAAATTAAATCAAGATATAAAATCGAAGATCTTGGAAGGGGATTATTCCAAATTGTTATTACAGAAATACCTTACCTCGTAAATAAATCTAAGTTAATTGAAAAAATTGCTGACATTATAGTCAATAAAAAAAACAAACTATTAGATCACGTCAGCGACGAGTCAGATGAAAGAATAAGAATTGTTCTGAGACCAAAAAACAGAAATGTTAAACCCGAAGATTTAGTTAACTCGTTATTCGAACAAACAGATCTTAAAAATAAATTTTTTCTTAATATGAACGTATTAAATGAGAGGAATGAACCACGTGTAATGAATTTAAAAGACATTTTAAAATCGTTACTGAAACACAGATACATTGTTTTAAAGAATAAAATCAACTTTAACTTAAATAAAATTAATAAACGAATTGAAATCCTCAAAGGTTTTTTAATAGTTTATGCAAATTTAAATAAAATAATAAATATTATAAGGAATTCAAAAGATCCCAAAAAAGATCTTATTAAAAAATTTAAATTATCAATTTTGCAAGTAGATGCAATTTTAGAGATGAAGTTAAGAAGTTTAAAAAAAATTGAAGAAATTGAGATTAAAAAAGAGTTTAAAGAATTAGAAAAAGAGAAAAAAAGATTAAATTCAATTTTAAAGTCAAAGAATTTGCAAAAAAAAGAAATTAATAATGAGTATGATTCTGTAATCACGGAATTCGGATCAAAATCTATTTATGGTCCTAGAAAAACTAAACTTGATAAATTTTTAGAAGTTAATGAGTCTGAGTTAGAATCCAAGTTAGAGGTAATTGAAAATATAAATATTTCTTTAATTTCAAATCAGTACTTAAAAGCTAGAAAAGGTTTTTTAAAACTAAGTTCTGAAAAATTTACAAGCGATACAAATTTAGTTTTTAATTGCAAAACATCAGATACTATTTGTTTAATATCAAATTTTGGTAAAGTTTACTTACTGAGCTGTAATAAGTTAAAATTTGGATCTGTTAAAGGTTTTTTAATTTCATCTTATATAAAATTAAAAGATGGTGAAAAAATTATTGATATTTTTAATTTTGTAAAAAATAAAAAATTAATATTAGCGACTAAAAATGGCTATGGTTTTGTTTTAAATAGTGATGATTTTTTAGGGGTTAAAAAATCTGGAAAAAAAATATTTAATATTAAAAAAAATGATGCTTTAATTTGTTCAAGCTTGATTGATCAAGAAAATTCAATCTATATATCTCTAATTTTAAAAAATAATGAAGATAAAATTAAATTATTAATTTTTAAAATAAATGAAGTTCCTCAATTAAAAAAAGGCTCTGGTATTACGTTATTTAAATCAAAGGGTTTTTTCTTAAACTCAATTTTTACTTTAAATAATAAGATGAATATTATTGATCAATTTAATAATAAATTAGAATTATCTAAGGATTTAAATAGTTTTATATCTAAACGAGGAAAATCTGGTAAAATTATAAAGATAAAAAAATTACCAAATTTTCATAGAGGACATAAAGAAAATATAATTATCTAATGTTAAAAGAAAAAAGAAGTAGAAGTTTATTAAAAACACTCACTTGGAGAGTTCTCGCTTCTCTAGATACCTTTTTAATCTCATGGTTTGTAAGTGGAGAAATTTCAATTGGAGCGACTATAGCAACTATTGAAATTATAACTAAACTTGTGATTTACTACTTGCACGAAAGAGCTTGGGATAAAATCAAATGGGGAAAATATGATAAATAAATATAAATTAGCTATGTCTTCATATCCCACTGGAATTGTATGCGTTACAGTAAAATCCAATAATAAAAAGTACAATTCTATAATTGCAAACTCTTTCAATTCTGTATCCCTAAAGCCCTCAATCGTTTCTTGGTGCTTAGACAAAAACTCTGGGAAATATAATCTTTTTAAAAATTCAAAGAAACAACTGATTTCAATTTTAGGCAGTGATCAAAGAAAATCAGTCAGTCAAATTGCATTTAAAAAAGAGGAAATTTTAAAATCAGAAATTGAGGAAATTAAGAAAAAATCTGTTTTTAATTTTTATACCACAAAGTTGAAAAGTTTAATAATTGGTGACCATTGTGTAATTTTTCTTAAAGTAAATAAAATTTCTACATTGAGAAAAAAATCAGCATTAGTTTATTATCAAAGAAAATTACTTAATTTTAAAAATAACTAGAAATTTGAAAACCTATATTACAAAAAAAATAATAATCTCTTCAGATCATGCGGGTTATTCCTTAAAGAAAAAACTAATCGCATATTTTAATAAATTCAATTTAGACATAGTGGATCTTGGACCTTTTGACGAGAGCTCTGTTGATTATCCTGATTATGCCAAAAAACTTTGTAAAAAAATATCCTCAGATAATTACGGTATTTTGATATGTGGCACAGGTATTGGAATGTCAATTATGGCGAATCGATATAAAAAAATAAGGGCTTCATTAGTTTATAGTTCAAATACTGCAAAACTTGCAAGAGAGCATAATAATGCAAATGTATTGATCTTAGGATCTAGGTCTATAAATAAGGATTTAGCAATTAAAATTGTTAATATTTTTTTTAAAACTAGATTTTTAAAGGGAAGGCACTTAAGAAGGGTAAATAAATTTAAAAATGTCTAAAGAGCTAAATTTTACATCAAATTTTTTTGAAAAATCGTTAAAAGATAGTGATCCTGAAATTTTTTCATCTATTTCAGAAGAATTAGATCGTCAAAAAAATCATTTGGAATTAATTGCATCTGAGAACATTGCATCAAAGGCAGTTATTGAAGCTCAAGGTTCAGTTTTAACGAATAAATATGCAGAAGGTTATCCTGGAAAAAGATATTATGGTGGATGTGAGTTTGTAGACAAGTCAGAAAATTTAGCGATTGAAAGGGTAACAAAACTTTTCAATGTTAAATATGCAAATGTACAACCACACTCTGGAGCCCAAGCAAACGGTGCAGTTTTTTTAGCATTACTTAACCCTGGGGATACAATACTAGGCATGGGTATTGATCAAGGTGGCCACCTTACTCATGGAGCACCTCCAGCCCAGTCTGGAAAATGGTTTAACGCGATTTCCTATGGCGTAGATAAAAAAAGCGGATTGCTTGATTATCAGCAAGTTGAAGATTTAGCAAAAAAGCATAAACCAAAGTTGATAATTGCAGGTGGTAGCGCTTATTCTAGAATAATAGATTTTAAAAAATTTAGAGAAATTACTGATAGTGTTGGAGCACACTTGCTTGTTGATATGGCGCATTTTTCTGGTTTAGTGGCTGGAAAAGCATATCCTAATCCTTGTGATTACGCTGACGTTGTCACTTCCACAACACATAAAGTTTTGAGAGGCCCAAGAGGTGGAATAATTTTGACAAATAATGAGGACCTTGCAAAAAAATTTAACTCGGCAGTTTTTCCAGGTCTGCAAGGTGGACCATTAATGCATGTTATTGCTGCTAAAGCCGTCTGTTTCAAAGAGGCCTTAGAAGATGATTTTAAAATTTATACAAAAAATGTTGTAGATAATGCAAAAATTTTATCTGAAACTTTAAAAAATTTAGGTTACGAAATATTTTCAGGGGGAACTGATACGCACCTTGTTTTAATTGATCTTCGACCATTGGGTTTAACTGGTAAAGAAGCTGAAAAATCCCTAGTTAACGCCAATTTAACCTGTAATAAAAACGGGATACCTTATGATGAGGCTAAACCGTGGGTTACATCTGGAATCAGATTAGGTACGCCAGCATGTACAACGAGAGGATTTGGTTTGGCAGAATTTAAGCAAGTTGCTGAATTAGTTCATGAGGTTTTGGTAGGTTTAAAAAATAATAAAGAGGACAACTCAGCTGCTGAAAGTTCAGTTAGATCAAAAGTAATTAATCTTTGTAAAAAGTTTCCAATTTACTAATTATGCTATGCCCTTTTTGCAAAGAAAAAGATACTTCAGTAATTGATTCTAGATCTACGGAAGATGGTACTGCCATTAGAAGAAGAAGACTTTGTGGTTGTGGGAAGCAAAGATTTACAACATTCGAACGCGTTCAATTCAGAGAGCTAACTGTCATCAAAAAAAATGGAAGAAAATCTCCTTTCGATAGAGAAAAATTAACCAGATCTGTAATGACTGCTCTTAGGAAGCGTCCTATTGATAATGACACAATAGAAAAATTTGTATCAAAAATTTATCGTAATTTAGAAGACTTGGGTCAAAACGAAATTATGTCATCGACTATTGGAAAGTTTGTTATGGATGGCTTGAGGGAACTTGACCACGTAGGTTATGTCAGGTTTGCTTCTGTTTATACGGATTTTAAAGAAGCTAAAGACTTTGAGCAATTTGTTGATAGTATCAATGCGCAAAGTAAAAAATAATTTATTAAATACATATTTCTTAAATTTAGCTAATAAGTTGTCAGAAATTAATCTTTATGAAACTTTTCCAAATCCAAGTGTGGGAGCAGTAGCGTTATCAAATAAAAATTTTAGCATTGGGTTTACTGGAAAAAAAGGCTCTCCACACGCAGAATATTCAATATTAAAAAAATCAAAAAAAAACTATTTTCACAAAATGTTTACCTCATTAGAACCCTGTTCGCATATTGGAAAAAACCCTTCTTGTGTAAATTTAATTGTAAAAAAAAATATAAAAAAAATAATCACCTCAAGCAAGGATGAAGATCCAAGAGTAAAATACCAAAGTTATAAAAAATTAAAAAAAAACAATATTCAAATAAAATATTTAAAAAAAATTACAAATTCATCTTTTTTTCACAATAATTCTTCTATAAATCAAAAACCATATGTGATTTGCAAACTAGCCTTAAGTAGAGATGGATACACCAAGCATAAACAAAAAAGGTTATTTACCAGTAAGTATGCTTTAAAATTTGCGCACCTATTAAGATATCAATCTGATTGTATTTTGGTTGGAAAAAATACTATTAATGATGATAATCCTAAACTCAATGTAAGGATAAGTGGATTGGAAAAGAAAATTGCAAAATTTGTAATAAACAAAGATTTAATTTTTAATAAATCTTTCTTTAAAAATAAATTTTTAAAAAACATTTATATTTTTCATTCCTGTAGCGATAAAAATAAAATTAATAAATTAAAGAAAAATTGCAATCTTGTTTATTTTAATTTTGCCTCAAATAACGTTGCACAAAGAATTTTAAAAAAAATTTATAATCTTGGTTATAGAAAGCTGTTGATTGAGGGTGGTCTTAAAACTGCTAATTTTTTTATAAAAGAAAATGTGATTGATGAGTTTTTTATCGTTAAAAATAATAAGAATTTTGCTTCAAAGGGGCTTAATAGCAGTAAAAGTTTTTTTAATTTTAAAAAAAGTAATGTTTTTCAAAAATTATATCTAGAAGGCGATACTATTTTCAATTACAAACTAAACAATGTTTACAGGTATAATTCAAGAAACTGCTAAAATTTCTAATATTAAAAATATTTCGAATAATTTTACTTTATATTTGGACTCTAAAATTTTATTAAGAAATAAAGATATCGGAACGTCAATTGCCCTTAATGGTGTTTGCTTAACCCTTGTTGATTATGTAATTCGATCAAGAAACTTAAAAATATTGAAATTTAATTTATCTAAAGAAACATTAGGGAAGTCTTCTTTTAAATTAAAAAAAAAAGGAGATCTATTAAATTTAGAAAAATCCCTGAAGTATGGTGATGAAATAGCTGGGCATTTTGTTCAAGGTCATGTTGATGACATAGGTCATGTTATTTCCTTCTTAAAAAAAGGTAATTCATGGGAATTATGGATTAAGGTAAAAAAGAAATTTAAAAAATATTTGGTTCCAAAAGGATCAATTTCTATTGATGGCATTTCTCTGACAATCAATGAAATTAAAAATGAAATGTTTAGAGTAAATATAATTCCTCACACTATAAGAAAAACAAACCTCAAGTTCTTAAAAAAAAAATCAATAGTAAACATTGAATTCGATGTATTAATGAAGTTTTTAAAAAATGCTTAAAAAATTCAGCTCAATTGAAAATTTAATTAAATATGCAAAATCAGGTAAGATTTTTGTACTTGTGGATGACGAGCAAAGAGAAAATGAAGGTGATCTAGTTTTTTTAGCAAATAAATGTACGCCAAAAAAAATTAATTTTATGGCTAAGTACGGTCGTGGCTTGATATGTTTAGCTTTAGATAAAAAAAAAACTAATCAATTAGGGTTGAAACTAATGTCAAATTCTAATGGAACTAGATTTAGCACAGCATTCACTGTTAGTATTGAAGCGAGAAGGGGAGTTACCACTGGTATCTCAGCTTTTGATAGATCAAAAACAATTCTTACAGCAGTAAAAAAATCCTCGAATAAAAAAGATATTGTAACTCCTGGTCATATTTTTCCATTAGTCGCTAAAGACGGAGGGGTTTTAATGAGAGCTGGTCATACCGAAGCCTCTGTGGATATTGCTAAACTCGCTCTTAAATCAAATTCCGCAGTTATATGTGAAATTATGAATGAAGATGGAACAATGGCTAAGAGAGATCAGCTTTTTAAATTTGCCAATAAACACAAACTGCTTATTGCAAAAATCGATGATTTAATTGCGTACCGATTAAAGAAAGAGCAGTTTATTAAGTTAAAATCTAAAAAATATATTAAATATAAAAATCAAATTTTTAATAAATATTCATTTATGAATAAAATTGATAAAAAAAGACATATCGCATTTACTTCAGAAAATTTATTAAATTATAATTGTAAGGTTAGAGTGATCTCGCTTAAAAATAAAGATTATGGAAAAGAAGTTTTCGATAATCTTGAAGTTAAAAAGTCTTTAAATTACCTAAAAAAATTCAAAAATTTTGCTTTAATTGTAATTCAAGATTTTATGATCAATAATCAAATTAAATATCAGGATTTTGTAAACTTAAAAAAAGAATTATCTTCAAACTTAATAAGAAATTATGGCGTTGGTGCACAAATTATAAAAAAATTAGGTTTAAGAGATATAATTCTAGTTACACGATCCAAAAAAAGAATAGTAGGTTTGGATGGTTTTGGTATTAAAATTAAAAAACAAGAAATTTTTAAATGAAAAAAATACTAATTGTTTATTCTGATTATTACAAAGATATATCCAAATCTATACTTAATGGTGCATTAAAAGTTTTAAATAAAGATAATAAAAAATATAAAATTTTTAGAGTAGATGGATCTTTTGAAATTCCACAATTAATAAATATTAAAATGAAAACAAAAAAATATAATTCTGCAATTGCTTTAGGCTGTGTTATTAAAGGTCAGACACCTCATTTTGATTTTATATCTAGCACCATAACTAATGCATTAATGGATTTGTCATTTAAATTTAATGCTCCAATTTCAAACGGTGTTTTAACTTGTTTAAATCAATCACAAGCAAAAGTTAGAAGTTCTGGTAAAAAAAATAAGGGTATTGAGGCTGCAAACGCATTGTTATCCATTCTTAGATCATTAAAATGAAATCCGGAACTAGAATTAAGTTAGTTCAAAAAATTTATGAAAAAACTAATAATTGTGATGGACAAATAGATTTTGGTAAAGACCCATATCTCAGACACATTAAAAAAGTTTTTAACGGCTATTTTGAGTTTGAAAGAGATTTAGATCAAATTTTACAGAATAATCTGTCGTCTGAATTAAGTGTAAAAAATTTAGATATGCTTTTAAAGATAATACTTAAAGCCTCTATTTTTGAGCTTAAATATTGTAATAAAATTCCATTCAAAGTTGTTATTGATCAATATCTCGATGTGACAAATGCTTTTTATTCTAATGATCAAAAAAGGCTGGTAAATGGGGTTTTGGATAGCGTGGCAAAAAAATTAAGTTTATCTATTTAGTTGATTTTGTGGGTATTTTTTGGCAATTAACCCATTTTAAACAATTATAATTAAGGAAATTTAATGAACCCAGCAGATATAATTAATTACGTAATTATTTGTGGAATTGCTGCAGTCTTATATGGCGGACTTGCAAGTCGACAAATTTTAAATTCAAGTCCAGGAAATAATAAAATGCAAGAAATTGCGGGAGCAATTCAAGAAGGAGCTCAAGCTTACTTAAGTAGACAGTATAAAACAATAGCAATTGTCGGTGTAGTGGTTTTAGTTTTGATTGCAATTTTATTTAGCCCTTTAGTCGCCGCAGGATATTTAATTGGCGCAACTCTTTCAGGTCTTGCTGGATACGTTGGGATGGTAATTTCAGTGCGAGCAAATGTTAGAACTGCTGAAGCAAGTAGAAAAGGTTTGGCAAAAGGTTTAGATATAGCTTTTAAATCTGGGGCTGTAACTGGGATGTTGGTTGCGGGTCTTGCCTTATTAGCTATCGCCATTTATTACAAATTTTTAATTGCTAACAACTCTTCAGAAAGACAAATTATTGATGCATTAGTTGCTCTAGGATTTGGAGCTTCTTTAATTTCTATTTTTGCAAGATTGGGCGGCGGTATATTTACTAAAGGTGCAGACGTTGGTGCGGACCTAGTTGGTAAAGTAGAAGCAGGAATACCTGAGGATGATCCAAGAAATCCTGCAGTAATAGCTGATAACGTAGGTGACAATGTGGGAGATTGTGCAGGTATGGCTGCTGATTTATTTGAAACTTACGCAGTAACTGTTGTTGCTACAATGGTTTTGGCATCTATATTTTTCACAGGAAACTCAAGTATGATGGTTTATCCTTTAGCCATAGGTGGAATTTGTATTTTAACATCAATTATTGGAACATTTTTTGTAAGACTTGGAAAAAGTAAAAATATTATGGGGGCTCTTTACAAAGGTTTTGTTGCTACAGCAATTTTATCACTTGTAGCAATGTATCCACTAACTGATCATGTTATTGGTTTAGAAAAAATTTTTCAAGTTGGAACTAAATCATTCCAAGGTTTAGATCTTTTTTATTGTGCTGTAATTGGATTAATTATTACCGGCTTAATCATTTGGGTAACTGAATATTATACTGGTACTGATTACAGACCAGTTAAGTCTGTAGCTCAAGCATCAACTACAGGTCACGGTACAAACGTAATTCAAGGTTTAGCTATTTCAATGGAAGCAACAGCTTTACCAGCTCTGATTATTGTTGTTGGAATTATTTCTACCCACTCTTTAGCTGGTTTATTTGGAATTGCTATCGCAGTAACAAGCATGCTTGCATTAACAGGTATGGTTGTCGCTTTAGATGCATATGGTCCAGTAACTGATAATGCGGGTGGTATTGCTGAAATGGCAAAACTTCCATCAAGCGTTAGAAAAACAACTGATGCACTTGATGCTGTTGGTAATACAACAAAAGCCGTAACAAAAGGTTATGCAATAGGATCAGCAGGTCTTGGAGCATTAGTTTTGTTTGCTGCATATACAGAGGATATTAAATATTTTTCCGCTCAATCAGATTCTGCTTTAAGCGGCATTCAAGTAAGCTTTGATTTATCAAATCCTTATGTTGTTGTTGGACTGTTAATTGGTGGCTTGCTTCCATATTTATTTGGTTCAATGGGAATGCAAGCTGTTGGTAGAGCAGGTGGAGCTGTTGTTAATGAAGTAAGAAGACAGTTTAAAAAAATGCCAGGTATTATGAAAAGAACCCAGAAACCTGACTATGCAAGAGCTGTAGATTTATTAACTAAAGCAGCAATTAAAGAAATGATAATTCCTTCATTGCTTCCAGTGTTATCTCCAATAGTTGTATACCTAGTTGTATTAAGTATTGCAGATCAATCTTCTGCACTTTCTGCACTTGGTGCAATGTTGTTAGGAGTAATTGTTACAGGATTGTTTGTTGCAATATCTATGACCGCTGGTGGTGGTGCTTGGGATAATGCAAAAAAATATATTGAAGATGGTCATTTTGGTGGAAAAGGATCGGAGGCTCACAAAGCGGCGGTTACTGGTGATACAGTAGGCGACCCTTATAAGGATACAGCCGGACCTGCAGTTAATCCAATGATTAAAATTACTAACATTGTAGCATTATTGTTGTTAGCAATAATTGCACATTAATCAAATTTTTTTCTAGCATTCTCCAACCTCTTTCGCGTTGAGCTTAAGAGGTTTTTGGAGAATGTATCTTTCACTCCCAAAGTTTTAGTATTTTCTTTACTAAAAGTAATTTGTTGCATGCTTTCTAAATCATAAAGCTCTACTTTTTTGGCTATACCATAGTTGTCAAAATAAATTTCTATATAATCATTTACATAAACTTTTGTTTTACCGAGCTTAGTTTTCGTTTTTCTAACCTCAAAATAACTCCATCTTTTTTCTTCTTCATCCTTAATATGAACAGGTCCTAGAATTCTTGTTATATCGTTTTTATTAGTTTCGTTTATTTTAATAAGCTGTGTTTTATTCTTAAGATTTGAAACACCATGAACTTGATCTATTTTGTTTAATGTACAAGATGTAAGAATTAATGATAATGTAATAATTAATAATTTTTTAATCATGAATATTGAAAATCTATACAATAATATTTTAATAGATGCTAGAAAACCTGATATTTACACTAATTATGTGAATGATGATTTAAACAACAAATTGTTGTTGTTTCTAATTTTATTATCAAAAGAATTTAATAACATGTCATCAAATGATCAAAATTATCAAAAATTTTTTGATTATATTTTCGCCAGAATAGAAACGGATTTAAGGGAGGTTGGTTATGGCGACATGTCAGTGAATAAAAAAATGAAAGTTATTGTAACAAAATTTTATTCAATTTTAGTAGATTTTAAAAATTTTAAGAATATTTCCGATAAAGATAAGAAAGCAATATTGCAAAAATATTTTACTGAGATAAAAAAAATTGATGATTTTTCAATATATATAAGCAATTATTTATCTATTGATTAACAAAATTTAAGTGTTATTACACACCACTTATTATGGCAGTACCAAAGCGTAAAACATCAGTTGCTAGAAAAGGAAAACGTAGATCACATCTTGCTGCAAAATTTAAGAATGTAGTAGAAGATAAAAAAAGTGGTGAGTTTAGACTTTCACATCATCTGGATATGAAATCAGGGATGTATAACGGAAAACAGATTTTTAAACCAAAAAATTAATTTTTAATGAACAGTAAATTTAACATTGCAGTTGATGCAATGGGAGGTGATAACGCTCCTTTAAAAGTTCTCGAGGGAGCTAGTTTATTTTTTAAAGATAGTCCAAACGCATTTATTAATTTTTATGGTGATAAAGAAAAAATATCAAAAGAGTTAAATAAATTTTCAAATCTAAACCAAGATAATTGTAAAATTATTCACGCACCAGATGCTGTTCCAGGAAATGTTTCTGTAAGAGATGCAATTAAAATTGGTAAAAACACAAGTATGTGGATGTCTATTGATTCTGTCAAGAATGGCGAAAATCAAATTGTAGTTTCTTCGGGTAATACCGGTGCGTTGCTTGTTATGTCTAAATTAATAATTAAAATGATTGAAGGTCTAGATAAACCTGCGCTCGCAGCAGTTTGGCCTAATTTTAAAAATTATAGCGTTGTTTTAGATTTAGGTGCAAATGTTGAGTGTTCATCAGATAATTTGGTACAATTTTCTGTTATGGGAGCAGAGCTTTATAAAAGTATTTACAATTTAAATGACGCAACTGTTGGTCTACTGAATATAGGATCTGAAGAAATTAAGGGTAATGAAACAATTAAAGATGCTAACGATAAACTTAATGAAATAAAAATCGATGGATTTAAATACGGTGGATACATTGAGGGCAGTCAAATAAAAAATGGTGATACGAATGTTATTGTGACTGATGGTTTTACTGGAAATGTTGCGCTCAAAACAGCTGAAGGTACAGCTAATTT
>VTPE01000056.1 GCA_008638005.1 Pelagibacteraceae bacterium
TTATTCTTATCTATTGCAGAAAAAGCTGACTTTAATCTTTTTACATATCCTGCGTGATCCGCTCCTAAAACATTAATATATAAATCAAAATCTCTATTTATTTTGTTAAAATGATAGGCAATATCGTTAGCAAAATAAGTCCAGGTTTTATCTGATTTTTGTAATGCTCTATCAACATCATCACCATACTTAGTTGACTTAAACAATAGTTGCTCTCTAGGTTCCCAATCCTCAACATCACCTTTGGGTTTTGGTAAAATACCTTTGAAAATATCCCCTTTAGTTTCTAATTTTTCAATAGCTTGGTCCAGTAAATTTTCTTTTACTATTTTTTTTTCACTCACATAAAAATCATGCTCAATACCCATGTCTTTTAAATTGTCTTTGATCAGTTTCATGGCAACAGATATTGATTGTTCGGTCAATTTTTCTTTTATTGACAGGAAATTATCAAAATTGTTAATAATTTTTTGATCTAAAATTTCTTTGGCAATATCTTTAATGTATTCACCGGGATACAAATTAGCATTATCAGGAAATTTTTCTTTTTTTAAAATTTCTAAAATTCTAAAATATATTGACTCAACAAAGAAAGTAATTTGGTTCCCATAATCATTAATATAATATTCTTTTGTAACTTCATGACCGCAATAATTTAATAAATTAGATAATACATCTCCAAATATAGCTCCTCTACAATGACCCACGTGCAAAGGTCCAGTTGGATTTGCTGATACGAATTCTAAATTTATTTTTTGTTTTTTTAAATTTTCAGGAAAACCAAAATCTTTTTTAATATTTTCTAAAAAACTTATTAGAACCTGTTGTTTAATTGTAAAATTAATAAATCCTGGTTTTGCGATTTCAACTTTACTAAAATCATGAGTTTTATCTTTAATCAAATCTGAAATTTCAGAAGCTATATCCATTGGTGATTTTTTTAAATAAGAAGATAAAACCAAAGGAGCATTTAAAGATATATCTCCGAATATATTTTGCTTAGGTTTTTCAACAATAATTTTAAACTTTAACTCATCGCTTAAATTATAAGAGTTTATGCAATCTAAAAATATTCCTTTATAATAATTATATATGTCCATTAATTTAAATTATTATAAATATTTAAAGCATATTTATCTGTCATGCCCGAAATATAATCCGCGATATTTCTTTCTTTGCTATATTTATTGTTTTTTCTTGGAATTTTATCGTAATGATTTTTGAAAAAATTAAATAATGATATGATAATTTCTTCAGACTTTAAGTTCCATTTTGTAACTGAGGGATGATTGTACATTTTAACTTTTAAAAATTCTTTAATTTGATTTAAACCATTTTTCACATCTTTTGAAAAATCAATCAAAATTGAATTGTTTTTATAAACTTCTTCAATAGATTTAATATTATTTTTTTTAATGTTCTCCATTGAGGTTTCTATTAAATCCGTAACTAGAATATTAAGTAGGTTTCTAACAAATGTGCTTGGTTTGGAATTATAATTTTTACCAAACAATGTGTTAAAAAAATCAATCTCCATTAATTCGTTAATTCGAAAAAAATTAGCTCTTAATCCGTCATCTATATCATGACAATTGTAAGCAATATCATCTGACAATGAGCTTATTTGAGCCTCTAGACTTCCGTTTTGTAAAAAATTTAAATTATAGTTAAATATTTCAGGTAGCTGATTTTTATAAGCATCTGAATTCACAACATGCCCATTATGTTTTAACAAGCCATCAATACAATTGATTGACAGATTTAAACCACTGTGTTGATCGTAAGTATCTTCTAGCAATAATAAAATTCTTAGCGATTGTATATTGTGATCAAAAAAATCATTATTTAAACAATTTGCAAGCGCGTCTTCTCCTGCATGACCGAAAGGTGTATGACCTAAGTCATGTGCTAAACTCAATGCTTCACTTAAATCCTCATTTAAAGACAAGCATCTAGCAACAGATCTGGCAATTTGCGAAACTTCTAATGAATGAGTAAGTCTAGTTCTAAAATGATCACCCTCATAATACACAAAAACTTGAGTTTTAAATTTTAACCTTCTAAAGGAGTTGCAATGAATTATTCGATCCCTATCTCTTTGATACTCACCTCTATATTTGCTTGATGAGTAAGGGTATTTTCTGCCCAAAAAATTATCGTCTTTTGATGCAAAAGAAGCTAAATTAGAATATCTAAACTTTGAATCCATTTAATTAATATGAAGAATACACTTGAAATAACAGAAAATGCAAAAAAACAAATAGCAAAACTCTTGATAAATGAGTCAAAAGGTTCTTTTTTTAGAGTTGCGGTTGAAGGTGGAGGTTGTTCAGGATTTAAATATAATTTTAAAATAGTTAACCACTCAGATGAAAACGATATTTTTTTAGGAAATATAGTTGTAGATAAAATTAGTCACGATTTTATAAAAAATTCAAAGTTAGATTACGAAGAAAACCTGATGTCCAAATCATTCAGAATCATTAATCCTGATGCCAAAACTTCCTGTGGTTGTGGGATATCTTTTTCAATATGATAATTTCCAGCTGGAATATTAATTCTGTAAGAATTAGAACTGAAAATATAAATCAATATTTAAAAAAAAAAGATCCAGATATATTGATGTTCCAAGAAATTAAATGTGAAGATGACAAATTTCCATACAAATTTTTTGAAGAAAAAAAATACAATTGTTATGTCTATGGTCAAAAATCATACAATGGTGTGGCCATTATATCAAAAAAAAAACTTTCAAATATTGATAAAAGTTTTAAAGATCCAAATAATCAATCAAGATTAATTTCTTCTGATATCAAAATTAATGGAAAATTAATAAAATTAATCTGCATTTATTTGCCAAATGGAAATCCGGTTAATACAGATAAATATCCTTATAAATTAAATTGGTTAAAAAATTTTATTAGTTTTTTAAGAAAAGAAATGAATAAGTATGAAGGTATAATTATTGGTGGTGATTTTAATATAATCCCAAATTCTAACGATGTTGATAATCCTGAAGATTGGGAGAACGATGCCCTCTATAGGCTTGAGGTAAGAAAAGAATTTAGAAAAATAATTAATCTCGGCTTTAAAGATAGCTTCAGGTTATTTAATAATGAAAATAAACAATATACCTTTTGGGATTACACTCAAGGTTCTTGGCAAAGAAATAAGGGCTTAAGAATTGATCATTTTTTAATATCTGACAAACTAATTAAAAATATCAAAAATGTCGAAATTGATAAATTCACGAGAGGGTTAGAGAAACCTTCCGACCATGCCCCAATAAGAATTACAATTTAATTCGACCGTAAATATCCTCTAACCGAACTATATCGCTCTCTTTTAAAATGTTACCAATTTGAGCTTCTATAATTTTTACTGGTTTTTTATATTTGTTATTTATTCTATGAATTGCTCCTTTTGGTATATGAATTAAATCACCAATTTTTGCTATAATAATTTTTTTGTTCAGAGTAATTTCTGGCTTTCCTTCAAATACTAGCCAATGCTCTTCTCTATGTTTGTGTTTTTGCAAACTTAAACATCCATTTTTTTTAACAATTAATTCTTTTATTAAAAAATTTTTACCTTTAAATAAATTTCTATAAGTCCCCCAAGGTCTTATGAATAAATTTTTATTATTGTAATATTTAAATCTATTATTTTTAAAAAGAGTATTGATAGCTTTCCAACTTCCCAGGTCTGACCAATTACTAATCAACTTAATTGATTTAATATTTTTAATTTTTTCAAGTATTGCATAGTCAAATGATATAGGTTTGATTTTGTTAAAAGATTTTCTATCTAAAAAAACAAGATTATTTTTATTTACAGAGTTATTTACTGAATTTAAGCATTGGTTAAACAAAGTCTTTTGCTTATTTAAAAAATGAAAAATAATAGATTCTTTAGTTGATAAAAAAATTCCAGCATTCCATAATGCTCCTTTTTTCACTAACTTTTTGGCATTTTGCATATTAGGCTTTTCAATAAATTTTGAAACTTCAATTGATTTATCCTTTCTTAAGAAGTAGCCGTATTGATCAGATGGCTCAGTTGGTTTAATCCCAAAAACAAATATATCTTTATATTGAATTTTTTTAGCGTTTTTTTTAACCGCTAAATTAAATCTAACTTTATCTGATATCAGTTGATCTGATGGTAGAAATATTATTGGCTGCGAAGATTTTATACATTTTAACAAAGAAGTAGACAAAATTGCAGGAGCAGTATTTTTTTTAAATGGCTCTAAAACAATTTTGTATTTATTTATTTTATATTTTTTTAAGTACTTTTTTACTAAAGATAGATATTTAATATTAGTGCTAATTATTGGTGGTAAATAAATTTTAGAATTTATCCTATCCAATGTTTTTTGAAACATTGTCCAATTGCCAAAATCAACAAATTGCTTTGGTAAATTATTCTTGCTTTCAGCAAAAAGCCTTGTACCTGCTCCACCGCAAATTATAATGGGCAAGATTTTCATTGGCTATATATCTGCGTATGATTTTTTCTCTTTAAATGCACCAGGGTGTGTTACAGCTCCATTGGTTGCCTCTCCAACATTTTGAGCGTATTTCCATAGAGTGCCGCTTCCAAAATTCAATTCTTTTTCTTTCCATTGAGATCGTCTACTCTTTATTTCTTCCTCTGATAGATCAACAGATATAGTTCCTTTTTCAGCATCAATTTCAATTTCATCACCATCTTTTAACAATCCAATCATGCCACCAATATGAGCCTCAGGTGACACATGTCCAATACAAAAACCTCTTGTAGCTCCTGAAAATCTTCCATCTGTAATTAACGCAACTTTTTCACCCATGCCTTGACC
>VTPE01000057.1 GCA_008638005.1 Pelagibacteraceae bacterium
TCATTAGATGATTTCGATCTATCACTAAAAGATTTTGATCTACCTTTAGAAAAATTATCTCTTGAATTAGATCGTTTATCAAATGGTCGTTTTGATTTTGAGAAAGACCTTTGATTTGATTTAGATCTTGATCTTGGCTTTGATCTATCATTTGATCTGTTTTGAGATTGTTGAAAGGTTGTTTTTCGACCCGGATACAATATCTTTTCAATTTCTCTCCACTGTCGTCCATCACTTTTAGTCACATAACTCCAAGCCATTCCTTTAGCGCCAGCTCGACCCGTTCTTCCAATACGATGAATAAAATCTTCTGCTTGCTGAGGTAAATCATAATTAATTACATGCTCAATGTTTGGAATATCCAGTCCACGTGCAGCTACATCGGTTGCAACAAGAATTTGAATTTTATTTGCTCTAAATTTTTTTATAACTGCTGTTCTTTTATTTTGTCTTAAATCCCCGTGTATTGCATCTGACTCAAAACCTTCTTGGTGTAAGGCTTTTGCTAATTTTTTTGCTCCTCTTTTCGTTTTCACAAATACAAGCATTAGACCGTGCTGACTTTCAATGTGTTTGACTAAATAAGGAAATTTTTCTTCATTATTAAGTTGAATCATTTTCTGTTCAATCTTAGGAACATCAGCTTTATTTTCTTCAACGGTTATTCGTTCAGGACTTTGTAAATATTTTGCAGAAAGTTTTTCAATAGATTTTGAAATCGTTGCTGAAAACATTAACGTTTGTTTTTCTTTTGGAACAAATTTTAAAATTTTATCAATTTGAACGCTAAATCCCATATCCAACATACGGTCCATTTCATCTAAAACTAAAAAAGAAGTTTTTGATAAATCTAAACTTTTTTTATTTAAATGATCATTCACCCGACCAGGTGTACCTATAATAATTTGAGGTTTCGATCTTAGTCGAGAGAGCTGCTTTCCAATAGGCTCTCCTCCAACCAATGATAAAGATTTGACTGGAGATTTTTTCGGAGTTAAATTTTGAACAACACTTTCAATTTGTTTTGCGAGTTCACGCGTTGGAGCTAGGATAATAGCTTGTTTGCATTTGTTATTTAAAATTAAATGAATAAGTGGAATGCAAAAGGCAGCTGTTTTTCCTGTTCCAGTATGTGCTGATCCTAAAACATCTCTTTGATTTAGAATAAATGGAATCGCTTTACTTTGAATGGGTGTTGGAACCGTAAAGTTAATTTTAGCTAAAACAAGATCGAGTTCTTTATGAAGTTTAAGCTCTTGGAAATTTTGCAATGAAATAATAACTGTAAATATTTGTTTGACTGCTTAGATACTTCTATTCCGGTAAAGTCAACAAAATAGGATTATTTTAGTGACAAGCTAATCCAAATTTTTTAAGTCGCCAATAATTGTAAGGCCATGGAGTAATAAAACCAACGAATAACATTATGGGAACAACCCACCATGTTAAAATAGCTCCGCCTGTTAAATAGTAGTCTGTTGCATTCATTGCCACTTCCATGGAAATCATGGAAATTAAACTCATTCCAATTGCAACCTTGAACGCTTCTTTGAATTTAAATTTTTGCCTCATCAAAATTATTGTTTCAAGCAAAATACTTGTCATCAATCCATTAATGATAGCTAAAGTCATTATTCCAAAAACAGGAAAGGGAATTTTTGTGATTTGAAAAAATAAAATCGTCCCAAAATCACCAATCGAACAACCCAGTAAACACCAAGCTGTATTTTTAGCACTTCTTTTCCATGTATGCTTACAATGCCAATGAAATTGATTTTGCTGAACCGCTTCCATTATTTTAGTGGCCTTGTAATTAACTTGGATAATGACTGTTCTTTATCTCCCTCAACACCAATGGGCATACCAAGATATCTTTTAAACTTTGATTTAGTCCCAAATAAATAGTCCCAAAAACTGAAAATGGCGCAGTAATTAGAATCGGTTTCTTTTTGTCTTTTATGGTGATGCACCCAATGAATCGATGGGGTTACAATGATATGAGATAATATGCTCTCTAATTTTTGTGGAAGTTTAATGTTTGAATGATGAAAAGCAGATGAAATAAAAACAATCGCTTCAATTAGAAGTAGGTTTGTAAGCGAAATGTTAAAAGCAATAATCACTGCACATCTTACAAGTGCACTTAAAACAACTTCTCCAAAATGAAATCTTATTCCTGATGAAACATCTAATGTTTCATCTAAATGATGCACATGATGAAATCTCCATAAAAAAGGAATTTCGTGATTAGCGCGATGCCAGAAATATAAGAAAAGATCATAAATCACTAAATGAAATAAAAATTGAATAAGAAAATGATTGATAACAAACGTTTGGTGCAAATTAAAAGTCGTTGCATAAATTGTAATCGGTAAAATAATAATTGGAGTGATTCCAATATTTAAAACCCAAAAAAATATATTTTTAAAAGTTCTATTTATTTTTTTTACAAATTTAATTTTTTCTTTTGGAAAAACGTTTTCTAATAAAACAAACAAAATCAATCCAATCACAATAATCCAAATCTTTTGATCTAAAAGTTCCATATTACTTTGTCATTTCCCATAATGCTGATTGACCATTTGACAGTAAATAAATTTTACCTCTCGGTCCAATTTTAATGTCTCTTATCCTTCCAATTTTATCTTTGAAAAGTACCTGTTCATCCGCAACTTTATTTTCATTAACAAACTTTAATTTTCTCAAAGATTGATCTCTCAACGATGTCATTAAGATATGACCATCCCACTCTTTAAATTCAAGGCCTTTATAAATTTGAACTGCACTCACCGCTATGGATGGAACCCAAGTATAAAGTGGGTTTGTAAATCTTTTATCCCATGCTTGAACTTCGCCACATTTTGAATAGCTGTAATTCGTTCCGCCCCAACACCAAATTTTCCATCCATAATTTTCTGCAAACTTGACTTCACCAAAAAAGTCTCCACCTCTTGCCCCGTGATTAGAAATATAAACTTTGTTGTTAAAGGGAGACAAGGTCATACCTTGAGGATTTCGAATTCCAATTTGATAAATCTCAGGTAACCATTCTGATTGACCTTTAAACTTTGGGTTATCTTTTGGAATAGATCCGTCTAAATTTATTCTAATAATACTTCCTGGATGCTGATTAAAATCCTGAGCAATATTTCCACCTCCTCTTTCACCTGCGCTTGCATACAAATATTGGTCATCTTGAATAACCATTCGGCAACCAAAATGATAACCTGAGTTTATGGGTGGATTGGCTTGGAATATATTTTGAAAATTTAAATTTGTTTTTGAAAAAGTTGCTCTTGCAATGGATGTACTTGTTTTTCCTGATCCTCTGTCTTCGGTATAGCACATATAGACATGATCTTTGTGTTTGATAATTTCTAATAGTCCTCCTTGTCCATCAACTTTAAAATTTAAATTATGTTTAACTTGTTGTTTCGAACCATTGTTAATATTGACTAATAAAATTTCTCCTTCTTTTTCACTAATTAAAGCTTCTCTCTCATTAACAAAAGTTAAGCTCCAAGGATTATTTAAATTTATAATTTTTTTAAGATTAAAATTTTCCTTTGCTAAACTCGGAAGTGAAAAAATTAATATTTGAATTAGGATAATAATTTTTTTCATAACTTTATTTAACAAACTAATATGGTTTTTGTGAGAAATTTTAAAACCCCATTCTAGATACAAAGATGAGTTTCTTTGATTTCTAGTAGGTTTTAAATGGGTACGCAGCTTTCAATTCCCATAAATCCTAATATAAAGCTAAGATCGCATGCAAAATTATTTATTCTTCACTGCAGGTTTAGTCTTATTATTTTTTGGCGGTGAAAGTACGCTTCGAGGTGCGCTTCATATTTCTAAGAAACTCAATTTATCTAAAATTTTAGTCAGCGCTGTCATTATTGGATTTGGAACAAGCTTACCTGAACTAACCGTTTCAGTTCAATCCGTATTGGAAGGTAAAACCGATATTGCTCTTGGAAATGTTGTTGGAAGTAACATTGTGAATTTAACACTAATCTTTGGGGTAAGTATTATGATTTCACCGTTGCTCAAACTTCCAGATGCAAAGCGTGATATTTTATTCATGCTGATTATCACTTTGTGCTTTATCTTATTAAAGATTATTAATTTTTTAAATTTTTTAACGGGTATTGGTTTTTTACTATTTCTAGCAATTTATATTTATGTTTCATATCAATACGACCAAGATAAAAAAGAAACAATAGCTCATATTGAAGAAGATCACTCAATCAAAAATCCATATCCAATTTACATATCTCTTCCAATTTGTGCTCTTGGTATTGCACTCCTTGTATTAGGTGGAAGCTTGTTAGTAGACTCGGCTGTAAATATTGCTAGAGAATTTAATATCTCTGAAGCTGTTATTGGTCTTACCATCATTGCTATCGGTACAGGTTTACCTGAACTTGCAACGTGCGTAGTAGCGGCAATGAGAAAGCATAATGATGTGATTGTTGGAAATTTAGTTGGAAGTAATATTTTTAATATTCTTGGAATTTTGGGTGTAACCTTAATCGTAGATCAAATTCCTGTCACCGATGAAATTATGAATTACGGTGTTTGGGAAATGTTATTTATTACTATCATTTTTACCTTGTTATTTTTTCTCTCAAAACAAATTACAAAATTTCAAGGCTTTATCATGCTGTTATTTTTCATAATTTATAATCAACTATTGTTTTTATAAATTATAAGAAAAATATCATTATCCAATAAGAAGTCAGACCACTGATAATAGTTAGAATTGTATTCTTAGATATATACCCAATAATTAAAGCGCAAATAAAAGCATAAACTTCAAATGTATTAAA
>VTPE01000012.1 GCA_008638005.1 Pelagibacteraceae bacterium
AATCCTGTAAAAAACGATTATCGCTTTCAGAGATTTTTTGATTTGTTTAAAGATCTTGGTATCATTAGATTTTTTGATGGTCGTATTGAAAACTGGACTTACGAAAAATTATATGAGAGTAGAAGGGTAGCTAAAGTAATTTTAGAAAATTGATATGAGCATTTTAAATTCTGTTAAAAATAGCAAACATGGGACTTATCCATTTAGATACTGGGAAGTTGATAAGCCTCTTTCTGAAGAAATGATTAATGAACTTTATAATGCAAAGTTAGATGATCCCACTGCCCACAACATTGAATATGATGGCACAAGGGCGATCGATGGGGGAGATGGTAAGTTAAGAGAAGGAGATAAATCAGGAGGAAAAGCTTTAAAATTTAGATGCTTTGTAAGTAAAGAAAATGAAAAAAATTATCCTGAAATTTTAAAATTAGTTAAAGAATTACAAACTAAAGAAACTTATCAAGCTATTGGGAGTCTAATTGGTAAAGATTTGTCAAATGCATTTGTTCGGGTTGAAATTTGTTGTGATCGAAAAGGTTTTTGGCTTAAGCCTCATTGCGATATTAAAGAAAAATTAATGTCTTCAATGTTATTTGTGAATAGAAATAATGAATCTGAAGAGTTGGGTACCGACTTTTATAATGAAAAAATGGAAAAGGTTTACACTGTTCCTTATAAAGATAATTATGGATACATGTTTACAACCGATGAAAACAGTTGGCATGGTCTTGAAAAAAAAGAGATTAAAGACGAAAGAAGATGTTTACAGGTCAATTACGTTACTTTTCCCACAGATTACCCTGTCGAAAAATAATTATAATTCTTGAATTCTTTTAATAGTTATAGGTTTATTATTAAGTGACTCAATGGCTTGAGTGCAAGCTTTAGCTCCTGCTAAAGTTGTAAAGTATGGGATTTTATTATTTAGTGCAGCCCTTCTTAAAGACCAAGAGTCCTCGATAGATTTTTTTTCAGAAGTTGTATTGATTACGAGAGATATTTTTTTATCGTTTAAATATTCGACAACATGTGGACTTCCTTGTCTTACTTTATTTATTTTAGTGCAATTAATTCCATTTTGGTTGAGTGTATCTGCTGTTCTTCCAGTACCATAAATTTTAAAGTTCATATTGGATAGTTTTTTCGCAAATTCACATACTTTTTGCTTATCTTCGTCTTTAACTGAAATAAATGCAGATCCTTTAGATGGTAAGTTATTTCCAGCCGACATTTGACTTTTTGCAAAAGCCATACCAAAATCTTCATCAATTCCCATAGCTTCGCCAGTAGATTTCATTTCTGGACCTAAAATTGTATCAACCTCAGGAAACTTATTAAAAGGAAAAACAGCTTCTTTGATTGCAAAAATATTTAATTTTTTATCAAGATTCTTAAAATCACTTAATTTTTTTCCTGCCATAACTTTAGAAGCGATTTTAGCGATAGGTATATTTAAAGCTTTAGATACATACGGTACAGTTCGACTTGCCCTTGGGTTTACTTCTAATATAAATATTTCATCATTTCGAATAGCAAATTGAATATTGATTAAACCAATCACTTTTAATTTTTTAGCGAGTGAACTAGTTTGCTCTCTAATTTGTATTAAGATACTTTCTTTAAGTGAAAATGGGGGGATACAACAAGCTGAATCTCCAGAATGAATTCCTGCTTCCTCAATATGTTCCATAATTCCAGCAATAAAAACTTCATCTCCGTCACAAACAGCATCAACATCTATTTCAATCGCATCATTTAAAAACTTATCAATTAGAACTGGGCTATCACCAGATACTTGAACCGCTTCACTAATATAACTTTCAAACTGCTCGTCATCATAAACAATCTCCATTGCTCGCCCACCTAAGACATAGGATGGTCTAATTACAATAGGATACCCAATGTTTTCTGTAATTTTTTTTGCTTCTTCCTTACCTCTTGCAAGACCACTTTCAGCTTGTTTTAAATTGAGTTCATTTACAATTGAGTTAAATTTTTCTCTATCCTCAGCTGTATCGATAGAATCTAGTTGCGTTCCAAGAATTGGAAAACCATTTTCATGTATTTTTTTTGCGAGTTTTATTGGTGTCTGGCCGCCAAATTGAACAATTACACCTTTGATTTTTCCTTTTTTACTTTCTTTTTTTAAAATCTCTAAAACATACTCATCGACCAAAGGTTCAAAATATAATCTATCACTAGTGTCATAATCAGTTGAAACAGTTTCAGGATTGCAATTAATCATAATAGTTTCAAATCCCATTTCTTTGAGTGCAAAACTTGCTTGGCAACAGCAGTAATCAAACTCTATTCCTTGTCCAATTCTGTTAGGACCACCTCCGATTATTATAATTTTTTCCTTTTCACTTGGATTCGCTTCACATTCACCAGCTTCCATCAAACCATTGTCGTAAGTTGAATACATGTAAGGTGTCTCCGAAGAAAATTCAGCCGCACAAGTATCTACTTTTTTATAAGAAACATGGATTGAGTTATCTTTTCTAAATTGCTCTATTTCTTTATTAGTTTTCCCAGTTAATTCAGATATTTTCTGGTCTGAAAATCCATATGATTTTAATAATTTAAATTCATTATTTTCTAGATTATTTTGGTTTTTAATTTGATTTTCTGTTTCGACTATTTCTTTTATTTGTTCCAGAAACCATTTGTCTATTTTACATAGTTCATAAATTTCATCTATCTTCATTCCTTGTCTAAAGGCATCTGCAACATAAAGTATTCTTAATGGGATATTCGTTTGAAGTTTATTTTTTATAACCTTTAAATCTTTCTCAAGAACATCTAAGCCCTTTAAATCTACCTCAAGAGAAATCAACGCCTTTTGAAGAGACTCTTTAAAGTTTCTACCAATAGCCATGCTTTCACCAACTGATTTCATTGCTGTTCCAAGTTCAGGTTTACTTTTTTTAAACTTTTCAAATGCAAATCTTGGAATTTTAGTAACGATATAATCAATTGTTGGTTCAAATGATGCCGGTGTAGTTTTGGTTATATCATTTTCAATTTCATCCAATGTATAACCAACCGCAAGTTTAGCAGCCACTTTTGCAATGGGAAAACCAGTTGCTTTTGAAGCTAAGGCCGAAGATCTTGAAACTCTTGGATTCATTTCAATCACAATCATTCTTCCATCTTTAGGATTGATTGCAAATTGAACATTTGATCCACCAGTTTCAACTCCAATTTTTCTCAAACAGGCAATCGAAGCATTTCTCATGATTTGGTATTCTTTGTCAGTAAGTGTTAGAGCAGGTGCCACAGTGATCGAGTCACCCGTATGTATTCCCATTGGGTCTATATTTTCAATTGAACAAACTATTATACTGTTATCTTTTTTATCCCTTACAACTTCCATCTCGAACTCTTTCCAACCCACAAGAGACTCTTCAACTAGAACTTCATTTGTTGGAGATAAATCTAAACCATTTTTAATAATTGAAAAAAATTCTTCTTCAGTATTTGCAACACCTCCACCGGTCCCCCCTAAAGTAAAAGATGGTCTAATAATGGATGGAATACCAATTTCTTTAAATGCTAACTTCGCATCATCTTCATTTCTACAAATAAAAGATCTAGCAGATTCAAGGCCTATGGCCTCCATATTAGATTTAAATTTTTGTCTATTTTCAGCATTATCAATTGCCTCAGCATTTGCTCCAATTAGTTCAACATTATATTTTTTTAAGATGCCATTTTGATCAAGACTCATTGCAGCATTTAACCCTGTCTGACCGCCCATTGTCGGTAATATTGCATCTGGTTTTTCCTTTTTAATAATCTCTTCCAAAACTTCGTCTGTTATGGGTTCAATGTAAGTTATGTCGGCGATATCTGGATCCGTCATAATTGTAGCTGGATTAGAGTTAACTAAAATTATTTTATAACCTTCTTGCCTTAAAGCTTTACAGGCTTGAGATCCAGAATAGTCAAACTCACAAGCTTGACCAATCACAATTGGACCAGCTCCAATTATCATAATTTTTTCTAGATCAGTTCTTTTGGGCATGTTCTTCGACTTTTGAAATAAATTGTTTAAATAAATAATTACTATCATGAGGACCTGGACTTGCCTCGGGATGATATTGAACTGAAAATGCATTATATTTTTTTGAGCTTATCCCCTCAATGGATTGATCAAAAAGTGATATGTGAGTTACGTCAACGTCATCTGGAATAAAATTTTTGTCTACTTCAAAACCATGATTTTGAGAAGTTATTTCAACTAAATTATTATTTAAATTTTTAACAGGATGATTTGCACCTCTATGCCCTTGATGCATTTTTTTAGTTTTACACCCTAAGGCATGGGCAAGAAGCTGATGACCTAAACAAATACCAAATAATGGATAATTGTTCTTTAAAATTTGTAAAATAGTATCGTTTACAATTTTTGATGTTTCTGCTGGATCACCGGGACCATTTGATAAAAATATTCCATCAGGTTTTAAATTAATAATTTTTTCATAACTAGTATCGCAAGGTACAACAGTAAGTTTAGTTTTAAGTTTTGAAAAATTTCTTAAAATATTTTTTTTACATCCAAAATCAATTACAACAATATGATATTTATAATCTTTGTTTATTTGATAGCCTTTTTCTCGTGTCCAAAAACTTTCATCATTCCAATTGTAAACTTGTTTAGTTGTAACTTTTGATGTGAGCTCCATGCCATTAAGCCCTGGCCATTTTTGACATTCATTTAAATATTTTTGGTTATTTAAATCTTTATCATCATTAACAATTGTTGCTTTTAAAGCTCCTTTATTTCTAATTAAGTTGGTTATCATTCTTGTATCCAAACCAGCTATGCCTACAATTTGATTTTTTTTTAACCAAAAGTCTAATTTTTCAAATGATCGGTAGTTAGAGGGTTCGGTGATTTGTTTTGCAAAAATAACACCTTTTAACCAAATTTTTTCTGACTCAATATCTTCTAAATTTATTCCAACATTTCCTATATGAGGAAAAGTAAAATTGATAATTTGGTCTGAGTAGGATGGATCAGTTATTATTTCTTGGTAGCCAGTCATTGAAGTGTTAAAGCATACTTCGCCAACTGCATAACCTTTATGACCCAGGCCAAGACCTTTAATGCTTAAACCATTTTCAAAAACTAAAATACCTGTGGGTTGTGATGATAAAAAATTTGAACTTGCCTGTTTTTCTTTGTTAAACAAAAATACAACTCATAGGTTAAGAATCAAAGTTTAAAAAAAACTTTGGCGTTAATTATGAAAAAGTCTTACACTCGTCAAGAAACTAAATTAAATAGCTACCATGACAATATTTGAAAAAGTAAATAACGCACTTGGCAATTCGCTAAAAAGCAAGCAAAGCGAGAGAGTTCTAACTTTACGCGCTGTAATATCTGCTAAAAAAGACAAGGAAATAGAAAAAAGAACTCAAGAAAATAAAGAGGTTACAGATGAGGATATGATCTCGATTTTGAATAAAATGTTAAAACAGCGAAAAGAGTCTGTTGAAATGTATTTAAAAGCAAACAGACAAGATCTTGTAGATAAAGAAAACAATGAGATTAAGATTATAGAAGAGTTTTTGCCACAACAATTATCGTCTGATGAGGTTGAAAAAATTTGCAGCGAAGCAATTTCAGCTGTTGGAGCTTCTAGTATCAAAGATATGGGGAAAGTTATGCAATCATTAAAAGAAAAATATTTAGGCCAAATGGACTTTTCTCTTGCTGGAAAAATTTTAAAAGAAAAGCTTCAAGGTTAATGAAATATCCAAAGTCTTATATTGAAGAAATTAGAAACAGGTTAAAAGTTTCTGATGTTGTAAGACTAAAAGTTAATTTAAAAAAAAGGGGAAAAGAGTTTGTGGGTTTGTCTCCTTTTAAAAATGAAAAAACTCCTTCATTTACTGTTAATGATGAAAAAGGTTTTTATCATTGTTTCAGTACTGGCGAACATGGAAACATTTTTGATTTTGCAATGAAATTGGAAAATATAAATTTTGGAGAAGCTGTAAAACTTCTAGCCCAAAGAGCTGGCATGCAGCCTTATCGTTTTACAAAAGAGGATGAGAAGATAGAAAAAGAAACTCAACGAGTTCAAAGACTTTTTCAATTATTTTTTGATGAGTGCAAAAAAAAATTAAATAATGATTTTAAACAAACACATTTAAAATATTTATTAGATAGAGGTTTGACTAATGATACCATTAATTTTTTTAATTTAGGATTTTGTGAAAATTCAAAATTGATACAAGATCAATTGCTCAAAGATGGGTTTACTTCTGAAGAACTTGTGAATTCAGGTTTGTTTTATAAAAAAGATGGAACTAATGAGTTAATTAATCGATTTAAAAATAGAATTATTTTCCCAATTCAAAATTATTATAATAATTTTATTGGATGTGGAGGCAGGGCAGTTTTAGATAATGCTTTGGCAAAATATATAAATTCACCTGAGACAAATTATTTTAAAAAAGGTTTTAATTTATTTAATTTGAATCACGCCAGAAAAGAAAGTTCAAATACAAATACTTTAATTTTAGTTGAAGGCTATATGGATGTTGTTTCGTTATATAATAAAGGAATTAAAAATGTTGCAGCATCTTTAGGAACCGCAATTACAACTGCTCAAATAAATTTAGCTTGGAAAAATTTTGACAAAATTATAATTTGTTTTGATGGCGATCAAAGTGGAATAGATGCTTCTTATAGAGCGGCAGAACGGGTTCTAAAAGTTATTCAACCTGGTAAAGATATATATTTTGCAAAAATACCAAAAGAACAAGACCCTGATGATTTTGTTAATCAGTTTGGGAAAGATAATTTTTTATCATTATTAAATCAGAGCAAGGATTTATCTGAGGTGATCTTCAACCATTATGCTAGAAATACAAATCATTCGAAACCTTCTGAAATTGCATTCTTAGAAAAGAAACTTTTTGAAATTGCTGATCAAATTGAAGATACGTTGTCGAAGAAATATATAAAAAACTCATTTAAAAACAAAATTTTTGAAACATTAATCAGAAAGAAAAAAAATCAAACACATAATCCTGATGAAATCAAAAAAGCCAGCTTAAGATTGATGCTATCCAAAGAAGAGATTCTAGAGTTATCTTTTTTAAATTTAGTTTTAAACTATCCAAAATTCAGCGAAAGCAAGATTGAAGACCTTTCTAGCTTAGAACTAAACTTTAAAGATAATAAAGTATTTTTATCAGAATTAATTAGTTCTTTGCTAAATGAAAATATTAAATCGAGAGATGACATCAAAAAGAAACTTTCAATAAACTTTAACAATATCATTAATAGAATTGAAACTTATGGTAATAATAAAGAGATAACCTTGAATTTAGACGAAGAAGCTTATCAAAATATTTTTGATGATTATTTAAATGAGTTCAACTTAATCAATAAAAATAAAGAGATTGCTTTAATCGAGTCAGAGCTTGCCAAGAATCCAAGTGAAAAGATGTACGATAAGTATATTTCACTCAAAAATAGCTAAAAATAAGAGAAAACTGCCGTTTATTTTTTAGAAAAAAAATATAAATTCGCCCAACTATTGTGGAAAAATTAATATCTAAATCCTTCGAAAGACTTGTTGATAAAGGCCAAACGAGAGGCTTTATAACTTATGAAGAATTACAAAAGTCTTTAGGAAAACGTAACAGCAATATTGAGAGTCTAGAAAAATCACTAATTCATATTTTTGATCAGGCAATTACTTTAGTTGCAAATAAATCAGATTTTAAAGTTAAAAAACAAGAAACAGAAACTAGTAAACAATCAAAAACAGTTGAGCGTAGTGACGATCCTATCAGAATGTATCTGAGAGAGATGGGTGGAGTTGAACTTCTATCAAGAGAAGGAGAAACTGCTATTGCTAAAAGAATTGAGTCAGGTCGATATGTAATGATCAGCTCTTTATCAGAAAGTCCAATAACAGCTAAAAAGATTTTTGAATGGGAAGAAAAATTAATTAATAATGAAATGCTTGTTAGAGATATTATTGATTTGGATACTAATTTTATTGATGACGAAAAGCTTGCAAAATCAATTAAAGAAAAAAGTAAAAAAGAAGCTAAAGAAAAAAATCCAAACATTGATACAGAATCAGATGATAGCGGTAATGATGATGATGAATTTAATATTTCTTTGGCATCCTTGGAAATCGAATTAAAACCAAAAATTCTTGAAGCTTTTAATAGAATAACAAAAAATTATAAAAAATTAATTTCTTATCAGCAAGATAAGCTTGAATGTGTTTTAAAAAATCAAGCATTTAGCGATAGTAAAAAGAAAGGTTATGAAAAAGTAAAAAAAGAAATCATGGAAGAGTTGCTGAAGTTGCAGCTTAACCAAGTAACGCAAGAAGATCTTGTTGCGCTCAATTACGCGGAAAATAAGAAAGTTTTGTCTTATGACGGAGAACTGATGAGAGCTGCCACAAAACATGGAATATCAAGAGATGATTTTATAAAATTTTATGTTGGAAATGAATTAAATCCAAATTTTGAAAAATTTTTAAGTGAAGAAAAAACATGGCTAGCCTTCTTTACGAAAGAGAAAAAACTTTTTTCAAATCTAAAAGATAAGCTAATTGAACTTAGTCACAGTATTGGAATGTCAATTTCTGACTTTAGAATTCTTGTTAACAAAATTAAAAAAGGGGAAAGAGAAAGTAGAATTGCAAAAAAAGAAATGATTGAAGCAAACTTGAGGTTAGTTATTTCAATTGCTAAAAAATACACAAATAGAGGTTTGCAATTTTTAGATTTAATCCAGGAAGGAAATATTGGATTAATGAAAGCTGTAGATAAATTTGAATATAGAAGAGGATATAAATTTTCTACTTATGCCACATGGTGGATTAGACAGGCAATTACAAGATCGATTGCTGACCAAGCTAGAACAATTAGAATTCCAGTTCATATGATTGAAACAATAAATAAAATTGTAAGAACTCAAAGACAGATGATGAGTGAATTTGGCAGGGAACCTACACCTGAAGAATTATCTAAAAAACTAGCAATGCCTTTAGAAAAGGTTAGAAAAGTTTTAAAAATAGCCAAGGAACCTGTTTCATTAGAAACACCAGTAGGTGATGAGGATGACAGTACGCTTGGTGACTTTATAGAAGATTCAAATGCTCTAATTCCTGTTGATGCGGCAGTTCAAACTGCTCTAAAAAATACCACAACTAAAGTGTTGGCATCTTTAACACCGAGAGAAGAAAGAGTATTAAGAATGAGATTTGGAATTGGAATGAATACGGATCATACTTTAGAAGAAGTAGGTCAGCAGTTTTCGGTTACAAGAGAACGTATCAGGCAGATAGAGGCAAAAGCTTTAAGAAAATTAAAGCACCCAAGCCGATCTCGACAATTAAAAAGCTTTCTAGATAATTAAAATATTACATTTATTTTTAGTATAATTAGTATATTAACTGGAAATTCCGGGCCTGTAGCTCAGTTGGTTAGAGCCCCCCGCTCATAACGGGGTTGTCGGGGGTTCAAATCCCTCCGGGCCCACCAAATTAATGACAAAACCAAATATTAAAAGTTACACCTTGCTACTCATGTTAGCTGCAATTTGGGGGTCTGCTTTTTTTAATTATAAAATCGTATTAGAAAGCTTTGATTTTTTTATACTCACTACAGGCAGGTTGTTTTTTGCAGCTTTAGTTTTGGCTTTAATTTCTACTTTTTATAAAAAAATTGATTACAGCCCTATATTTACAAAAGATTTTTATATATTTTTTTTAATCGGTATTATCAATTATATCATACCATTTTCACTTATTGCTCTGGGTATAGATGGCATGAGCAGCGGTCTGGCAGCTTTATTAATGGGTGCAGGTCCCTTTTATGCAATTATTTTTTCTCATCTCTTAGGATATGATAAATTTAACAAATTTAAAATTCTTGGAACTGTAACAGGTTTTTTTAGTGTTTTTATTTTAGTTTATGACCAAGTTTATTTAAGTCAATCGAGCAGTTTTATCTCAGTACTTTTGGTTATGCTGGCATCGCTTAGCTATGTTATTGGATCATTGATTATTCAAAAATATAAAAAATATAATAATCAAACGATTTCTTTATTATCTATGTCTTGCGGTTTTTTAATTCTAGCCCCGTTTTGTATATATGAATTAATTACCTATGATTATGATCAATTTAAATTAGGAAGTTTAGTGAGTTTAATTTATCTTGGTATTTTTAGCACAGCCTTAGCTTTTATGATGAGAATTAAATTAATTTTTGACAACGGTATTGTTTTCATGTCTCAGGTCTCATTACTCATTCCAATATTTGGAGTATATTTTAGTTGGATCTTTTTAAATGAAAGTTACACAGCAAACATGATTATATCTTTAATCATTACAATTTTAGGATTAATAATTTTACAAAAAGGATACCGAACTAGTTCTTCGATATAAATTCATTAAGGTTATTTATTAGCCCATCAAAACCTTTGCTAGCTAATATTGAACCAAATTCTTCTCTTTGAGTTTTTGCCAAACTAAGTCCCTCAACAACCAAATCTCTAATTACTAACTTATTATTTACATTAAAGACTCTCCAATCGATTATAATTTCTTGATTGTCTTTTTTTGAAATCATTTTGGAGCTTACAAGTACGTAATTATCACTTATTTTTTTTGAACCCGTAACTTTTATATCTTGATCACTGTAGTTTTGTAATCTGCTTGAAATATTTTTTGCAAAAAATGTTCTGAAAGTTTTAGTATAGAGTTTAAGTTGTTCTTCATTTAAACTTTCTCTAGAAGATCCAAGCGTAAATCTTCCAAGGCCATCTACATCAACAGCATCTAAAGCTATATTTTCAATTTTTTGTTTTTTTTCTTCTAATTTAATTGAGTTATCTAATATAATTTTTTTTGCATTATCTGTTGTAGATTGAACAAGAGACTCAGCTTCTTTTTCGAAAGCAAAAGAAAAATTGATTAAAGATATTAAAAAAATAACATTAAAAAATGAAACTTTTTTAAACATTAAAAATTAATTTATTTAAATTCTTTCCACTCATCATCGGCAGTTGATTTGCCGTCATTTGTCAGATTATCTCTTCTTTGAAGGTAAACACTTCTTACTGATGCATAAAAATCAATAGAATTTTTTTCTAAATCGTCAATTGATTTTCCATTTTCAGCTCTCCAATTGATTTTATCAAATCCTTGTTCAATATAATATGTTCGATCTCCAAGATTATTATCTAAAAGTAATTCTTTATCACCGACTGTACTTAAGTAAAAAGGATCCAAAGCTATATTTCCAATTGTTCCAACGGTATCTCTTATTGAGCTTGGACCAAAAACTGGAAGCACAACGTAGCATCCGTGACCAACGCCCCATACACCTAAAGTTTGGCCATAATCTTCATGTTCTTTTTTTTCTAATCCAATTCTAGATGCTGGATCAAATAACCCTAAAATTCCTACAGTTGTATTTATTAAAAATCTTCCAGTATCATTTGCAGCAGCATAAATTTTACCCTGTAAGATTTGATTTGGTATTGTTACGAGATACGAAACATTTGATGTTGCATTACCAACGCTTGCTTTCACTGGACTTGGTAAATAAGAATAACCTTTTGAAACTGGTTTAAATATTGCTTTGTCTAAAGCCATATTAAAACTAAAAACTGCTCTATTAACTCTTTCAAAACAATCTGATGTTTTTGAGTATGAATAGTTAACGCCAGTTAATAACACTACAGTAACTATTGCTGTTAATCTTAAAAATTTGTTCATAATTTTAAATTAAAATTTCTTATATTGATATTTGTAGCTAAAACTAGTTTATAATATGTTCTAAAAAGCTTTGTTTACATGAGATTCATTAAAAGTCCAAATTTTGATTTAAAAAATAAAAGAAAAATTAAGTATATTATTATTCATTATACAGGCATGAAAACCCAAAAAGCAGCTATTAAAAGATTACAATCAAAGGTTGCAAAAGTAAGCTGTCATTATTTGATTAGTAAAACTGGCATTATTTATAGAATGGTTGAAGATAAAAATGTTGCATGGCACGCCGGCAAATCAAAGTGGGGAAGAGATATCAATTTAAACTCAAGTTCAATAGGAATAGAAATGGTTAATAAGGGTTTTGAAAGCTATCCAAGAGCACAAGTTAAAAGCTTAATAAGTTTATTAAAAAAAATAAAGCATAAGTACAAAATCAAAAAAAATTATATTCTTGGTCATGAGGACATATCTCCAGGAAGAAAAAAAGATCCAGGACCGAAATTTCCTTGGAAAAAATTGTATGACTCTGGACTATCAATAAAACGTTGATTTTTAATGTTTTTTTTGATATATTTTATAGGCTAGTTGGTTGAATGGTAGCTCTAATTTAATTAGAGAGGAAAGTCTGGGCTCCATAGGAAAAAGTACCAGGTAATACCTGGCAAGAGAAATCTTAGGGATAGTGCCACAGAAAATAAACCGCCTAAATCAAGGCAAGGGTGAAACGGCGAGGTAAGAGCTCACCGCCTTTTTAGTAATAAAAAGGGCATGGAAAACCCTACTTGGAGCAAGACCAAATAGGAGTAGCGTGATTGAAAAATCAAATATCCTAAATTAGCTACTCGGGTTGGTTGCTGGAGCTAAGCAGTAATGCTTAGCCAAGATAAATTACCATTTTAAATGACAGAACCCAGCTTACAGACCAGCTAGCAAAATCATTTCAAATAGAACAATTAAAGAACAATTATAAGTTGAATTGTATTTGACTATTTTTAAAAAACCATATATTCCCATGAAATCCCATAAAAAGGATTTTAATGATAAATAATTATGTTCATTTCTACATACGAAAACAAACTAGACAAAAAAGGAAGGGTATCTGTGCCAGCTGCATATAGATCATATTTATCATCACAAGGTTACAATAGTGTAGTTTGCTATCCTTCATTTACAAATTCCTCAATTGAATTTTGTCCTCAAGATAGATTAGAAAAAATAATTGAGAGTATTGATACCCTTAGTCCGTTTGAAGAAAACAGAGATATTTTTTCAACATCAATTTTGGCAAATAGTTTTCAATTAAATTTTGATACTGATGGAAGAGTTACTCTTTCTGAAAAATTATTAAATCATACTGGAATTAAAGAAAAAGTATTATTCGTTGGACAAGGTAAAACATTTCAAATGTGGGATCCTATGTCGTTTAAAAAATTTAGTGATGATGCAAGAAAAAAAGCAAGTTTAAAAAGATCAGAACTAAAATGGAAACAAACTAATTAAATAAAAAAAAGGAGAAAACCCATGGCAATAAATATAGCAGCACCAGAATTAAGAGAACTAAAACCAAGAATAGTTGTACTTGGAGTTGGAGGCGCAGGAGGAAATGCAATCAACAATATGATCGAGGCAGGCATACAAGGTGTTGAATTTGTTGCGGCTAATACAGATGCACAAGATTTAAAAAAAAATAAAGCAGATTGTAAAATTCAATTAGGTGCAAACCTCACAAGAGGATTAGGTGCTGGAGCTAAAGCAGATATTGGCCAAGCAGCAGCTGATGAGTCAATGAATGAGATTATCAATTTATTGCAAGGTGCAAATATGGTTTTTGTAACTGCTGGAATGGGTGGTGGCACAGGTACTGGAGCTGCTCCTGTAATTGCAAAAGCTGCAAAAGATTTAAACATTCTAACTGTTGCAGTAGTGACTAAGCCTTTTATGTTTGAAGGACCAGGTAGAATAAGAGTTGCAGAGGCTGGATTGGAAAATTTATCAAAAGTAGTTGATACTAGCATTATCATTCCAAATCAGAATTTATTTAAAATAGCAGATGAAAAAACAACTTTTCCTCAAGCTTTTAGAATGGCTGATAATGTTCTAATGCATGGAGTAAGAGGAATTACAGATTTAATAGTTCAACCTGGATTAATGAATTTAGATTTTGCAGATATTGAAACTATTATGAGTGGTATGGGTAAAGCAATGATGGGAACTGGCGAAGCTGAAGGTGATAAAAGAGCTACGATGGCATCAGAGGCTGCAATTAACAATCCATTAATTGATGACTATACTTTAAAAGGAGCAAAAGGCTTACTTGTAAATATCACAGGTGGTAATGATATTACTTTATTTGAAGTAGATGAAGCTGCAAATAAAATAAGAGCAGAAGTAGACCCTTCTGCAGATATTTTAATTGGTTCGACAATTGATGAGTCTATGAATGGAAAAATTAGAGTTTCAATTGTTGTAACTGGTTTAGGCGGAGAAGTAATAAGAAACAAACCTACCTTAAGCGTTGTGCAAAGTAGAAACCAGGGATATTCAAAGGCAAATTTATTCAATTCATTTCCTGCAAACCAGAATTATGGTTACACTGGTTACAACACTCAACCAAATTCATCACCTAATGCTGCTCAAATGAGCAATACTATGTTTGCGTCCACAGCAACCGTAGGAGCAAATGCATTAGATGTTGGTTCGCTTCAAGAAACTACAAAAAATATTGCACCTGAAATCAAAACTAACTATCAGGAAATTCAACAAGAAGTTATTTCAGAAAGCTTAGGTCAAGATGATTTGCTTAAGGATGAGCAAAAGCTAGATAATTTTGAAACTCAAAACATTCAAAACACCTTTGATCATGAAACTGAAGAAAAAACTCTAAGTGATCAGTCAGATGAGATTCAAACGGAGTCTCCTTTGCTTTTCACGGGTGATGAGGAAGTTACGGAAACAAACGAAGACTTGTCAACTTCTGCAGATTTAGAAACTGATTTGTCTGATATTAATTTTGATGACAAAGACGATCTTGAGATTCCTGCTTTCTTAAGAAGACAAACTAATTAGTAAAGATGATCAATGTCACTGGATATTATAAAACATTATCCAGTGATGTTGAATGAAGTTACTAGATACATCCAAGATAATCAGACAATTTTAGACTGCACTTTTGGAGGCGGTAGTTACTCAAATGAAATTTTAAAAAAATTTAAAAATAACTATGTAATAGCAGTCGATCGAGATAAAAATGTTATACAATTTGCAGATAGTATAAGTAAAAAATATATAAATCGTTTTTCATTTAATAATATTACCTTTTCAAACATAAAAGACTTAAAGGAATTTAAGGATATTGATTATTTTATTTTTGATTTAGGAGTATCTCATTTTCAACTTAAAGACTCACAAAGAGGGTTTTCATTCTTATTAAATGGAAAAATTGATATGGGCATGGGATTAAATCAATTTAATGGATATGATTTAATTAATAATATCTCAAAAAATGATCTTAAAAATATTTTAAAGTATTTTGGAGAAGAAAGTTTTGCACCTCAAATTTCAAATGCAATTATCAAATATCGAACTAAACAAAAAATTAAGACAACTTTAGAATTATCTGAAATTATCAATTCTGTTAAATTTAAAAAAGGAAAAACAAATCCTGCAACCAAGTCCTTTCAAGCAATTAGAATGGTCGTCAATCAAGAATTAAGCGAGATATACAAAACTTTAAAATATATAATCGAACATGGTAAAATAAACTCAAAGGTTATTATTGTCAGTTTTCATTCATTAGAAGATTTGCTTGTTAAAAGGATTATGAATTTTTATGGAAAGGAAAAAAGCATATCAAGATATGTGCCAGAAAAACAAAATTATTCAGAAGATATTTCAGTTAAAATTTTAACTAAAAAGCCTATCCAAGCTAGCCAAAAAGAAGTTATTGAAAATCCAAGTTCCCGATCTGCGAAGTTAAGAGTATTTCAAAAAATATCAAAACCTATTAACTCATTAGATCGAAAAGATTTAAAAATGGAAAAATATTTTCTATTGGAGGATGAGTGTTTAAAAATATAATTTTTTCAATTTTAATATTTGTAATTGGGGCTTATTTTACAAATTATTACAAAAATAAATCTAAAGATTTAGAATTATTAATTGAACAAAAAAAAGAAGTTATTTTTGAATTGAAACGTTCCAATGAAATAGAACTAAAAGAAAATGTTTATTTAAAATCTCCAGAAAATATTAAAAAATTAGCAAAAAAACACTTAGAAAATGATTATATTTTTTTTGATCAACAGAATATTGAATTTTTAAAAATAAATGAAAAATAAAGATCAGCTTAATTTATATTTTGACGAAAGCTCTTTTCAAAAAAAAGAAAATAAAAATTTAGATGTTAGAATTAATATCATAATATCTGTTTTTTTAATTTTTTCTTTTTTAACAGTATCTAAGCTGTTTGCTCTTGGTATGGATAAAAAGAATTTTTTTTTTTATGAAACTTATTTATCCGAACCAGTGAAAAGAAGACCTATCGTTGATCAGAATAATAATTTATTAGCATATAATATCAAAACTCATGATTTATTAATTAGAACAAAAAAAATAAAGAATTTTGAAAATCTAAATTTAAAATTAAAAATTAAATTTCCAGATATTAATTTAAAAAAAATAAAAAATTTAAATGGTAAATCTTTCCATATTATTAAAAAAAACTTAAATCCAAGCGAATATAATAAAGCCATTTCTTTAGGTGAGCCATCTATTGAATTAGTAAGTAACGAGGCGAGGATTTATCCTCAAAAAAATTTATTTTCTCATATTATTGGTAATGTTGATACAGATAACCAGGGTGTATCCGGCATAGAAAAATTTCTAAATGATGATTTAATCGATCAGAGTAAAATTGAAACACCAGTTGTATTATCTCTGGATCAAAATTTACAATTTATCATCCACCAAACATTAACCGAAGGATTGAAGGTTTTTAGTGCTAAAGGCGCATCTGCAGTTTTGATTAATGCAAATAATGGCAAAGTAGTCTCAATGGTATCTTTGCCAGATTATAATTTAAATGAACGATCAATTAACAACCAAGATAATTATTTTAATAAAAATACTAAAGGATTATATGAAATGGGATCGGTTTTTAAAACTTTTGCAATTGCAAATGGATTAGAATTTGGAAAGATCTCTCGAGAAAAGATATATAATGATTTACCAAGCCAAGTAACTTGTGGAAAGTTTGTAATAGAAGAATACAAATATTCTAAAGACAAAAAAAATTTAAGTGTCAATGATATACTTGTTGAGTCATCTAACATTGGAACCATAAGAGTCGTACAGGATACGGGTTTAGAAAATTATCAGAATTTTTTAAAAAAAATTGGTATTTTTGATTACTCAAAAGTTGAACTTCCAGAAGTTTCTGCTTCTACGAATATTAGATGGGGAAAATGTAGAACGTTAACAGCAAGTTTTGGACATGGAATTAATACTTCACCTTTGCAATTAACTAGAGCTTTTGCCTCCATTATTAATGGTGGAAATTTATATGAAACATCGATTTTAAAAAACAAGCCTGTTAAGGTTTCTTCAAAAATTATGTCAGAATCAAATAGTGAGATTATGAGAGAAATATTGAGAACAAATGTAGATAAAAAATATTACAGAGGTGGAAGTGGTAGAAAGGCAGATATCAAAGGCTATGACGTGATGGGTAAAACAGGTACTGCTTTAAAACCATCAAAATCTCAAAAAGGTTATTCTAATGAAATATTAAATGTTTTTACTTCTGCATTTCAAGTTGATGGTAACTACTATGCGCTAACAGTGCTTATTGATGAGCCAAAAGGCTCACCTGAGCTTTGGGGCCACAATAGAAGAGAATCTGGATGGAACGCTGGATATTTAAACGGCCAAATTATTCAAAAAATTGGACCTATTTTGAACACATTAGATTATCAAAGTGTAGCAAAATTAAATTAATGCTTATTGATAGTTTAATAAAAAAAAGTTTTTCATATGACTCAAGGTTATTAAAAAAAAACGAATTATTTTTTGATTTTGTATCAAGTCAGAAAAAGAAAAATCCATTTATTGATGAAATTTTAAAAAAAAAACCATATAAAATTATCACCGAACATC
>VTPE01000058.1 GCA_008638005.1 Pelagibacteraceae bacterium
TGCTGAATATGCCATTCCCATGGACAAATTTCTTTAAAAAAAAAATCTATTTCTTTTTCTTCTTTAAATATTTTATTGAAAAGATTTTTAGGATCAAATTTGACTAAAACCTTTCCCAGATCAAATATTACTTTTTCAATTTTCATAATTAAAATGATGTTTAGACCAGATCAATTGCAAATTTTTTTAAGACTTCTAAATCAACTATTTCTAATGTTTTTTTATTTGTACTTTTAATAAAAATCTTACAAGGATGACCCGCTTCTACAGCTTTCTTAAACCACATTGCACAAACACACCAACAATCACCATCTTTTAATCCTTCAAAATTATATTCAGGCCTTGGTGTAACAAGATCATTTCCATTAACTTTACAAAAATTTAAAAAATCTAAATTAACCTTTGCGCAAACAGTATGCGTCCCATGATCATTTTCATCTGTATTACAGCAACCATCTCTATACCATCCTGTTATTGGATCGAGTGAACAGGTTTCTAATTTCTCACCAAGGACATTAAGTTGTGCTTTAATCATGAAAAACGTTAGCAGTTTTTTCATCAAGCTCAATATTCATTGAAAATGATCTACGCTCTCCCTCTGCATAAAAAGGGTAGGCGGTATGCATGAGATAATTTGGAAAAAAAATTATATCCCCAACTTTTGGTACATGATTATAGATGCTATCGCTTAAAAAGTTTTTAGAACCATTAATAAAATCTATGGTTCCATTTGTTTTTATTTTCTTTTTACTTTGGTTAATATTTTTTGGGATTTTTAAATAACCAACTGCGGATAAATGACCATCATGGTAGTGAACAGGATTATATTCGTTTTTAAACTGCCTGACGACCCATAAATTTTTAATTTTAACTTTTCTCACATCTTTACCTAGTGCTTTTTTTATGAAAACTTTTACCTCTTTATGAATAGTTTTTAATAAATGGTTATTTATAAATTTTTGAGGTAGTTGAAATTCTTCTTTGACTTGACCAACTAGTTTTTTTGAATAATTAAATTTTTTTGATAAATTTTTATTGGCAATTATTCTTTCAACCTCTTTGTTAATTTTGTTAACAATTGTTTTTGAAAGTTTAAATTTCCCTAACTTGGGCCCAAAAGGTGACAAGACTTGCATTTTATAATTTGGTTGGATTAGGTTGACCCTTATAAATTATTTCTGGATCAAATTTTTTTTCTTTTTCCTCGTATTCAAGTTTTACTTCTTTGTTTTGATTATCAAGTGGAATTGATCTGTAAAAACATGAATTATATCCCACATGACAGCTTGCACCATCTCCTATATCGACTGAAATCCAAACAGAATCTTGATCATCATCAATTCTAATAAATTTTACTTTTTGAACCCACCCACTTGTTTTTCCTTTATGCCAAATCGCATTTCTTGATCTACTAAAGTAATGCGCTTCTTTAGTTTCTATCGTTTTTTTAAAAGCTTCTTCATTCATGTAACCGTGCATTAAAATGTCACCCGTTTTGTGATCAGTGGTAATCACTGGAATTAATCCATTTTCATCAAATTTAGGACATAAATCATGACCTTCTTCAACTTGTTCTACAGAAATTCTTTTTTTAAACATTGTTTCGATTATCTATCGCTGTATATTAGATTAATCAAATTTAATTATACAGGGTATTAATGACAAATAAAAATGTAACAGAATTTAAAGCAAAGCTAGAAGAAAAAATTAGTAAAGAAGAGGCCAAAAAAGCTATTCAAACTATATTAAAATATATTGGTGAAAATCCTGAGCGTGAAGGGTTAATTGAAACTCCAAAAAGAGTGATCAAGGCTTTTGATGAATATTTTTCTGGTTATTTAGAAAGTCCCCAAGAGTATTTAGAAAAAACATTCGGGGACGTTGAGGGATATGATGACATGGTGATCCAAAAAAATATTTCAATCCAAAGTCATTGTGAACACCATATGGCTCCAATTATTGGTATTGCGCATGTTGCTTATATTCCTTCAGAAAAGGTTGTGGGATTAAGCAAATTAGCCAGAGTTGTAGATGCGTTTTCAAGAAGGCTACAAACTCAAGAAAGATTAACCATGCAAATTGCAAATGCAATTAACAAGGGATTAAAAGCTCATGGAACGGCTGTTTGTATAGATGCGGTACATCAATGTATGACAACAAGAGGTGTCATGAAAGAAAATGCCACAACAATTACAAATTATTTCACAGGATCTTTCAGGGATAGCCATTCTTTACAGCAAAGGTTTTTATCTTATATAAACCAGAAGTAGTTATGGTGAATATTCCTGAGAAATACAAAAATTTAAAAAAAGTTTTTGTAGATACACTTCATGTAGCAACACAAATTGATAGCCCAAAAGTTTATTACAAAATTAAACCTGAAGATGGTTATGTAGTGTGCGGGTATTGTAATATTTGTTTTGTATTAAAAGAAGATGCAGATTTAGATACAGACCGAGTTTACTTTTATAATGAGAGAGAAAGTAAGTTGAGAGAAGAAAATAACAAAGATAAAATAAGGGAGAATGTAAATGGCTTTTAAAGCATTAGTAGTCAATCAAGAGGGTGAAAATTTTACGAGAGAAATTAAAGAAGTTGAGCAGTCATTTTTAAAACATGGAAATGTTTTGGTTAAAGTTGAATATTCATCTTTAAATTACAAGGATGGAATGATTTTAAAAAATGGAGGTAAGCTTGTTAAAGATTTTCCTCATATCCCAGGTATCGATTTTGCTGGAACCGTTGAGTCAAGTGAGTCTGATAAATTTAAAAAAGGCGATAGAGTTATTTTAACAGGTTGGAGAGTTGGTGAAGTTTTTTTTGGAGGTTATTCTCAATACGCCAAAGTCCAAGATGATTTTCTTGTGAAAATGCCAGATGATCTTGATAGTAAAAAAGCAATGATATTAGGAACAGCAGGCTTAACGGCATTGATGTGTGTACTTGCAATTCAAGCCAGAGAGACAATTTTATTAGGTGAGCCTGTAAAAGATGTTTTGGTTACAGGTGCAACGGGTGGAGTTGGAAGTGTTGCGGTACTAGCGCTTAGTAAACTTGGCTATAATGTATCAGCTGTGACAGGTAAAAAAGATAAAGCAGATTTTTTAAAATCATTAGGGGCTAAAACAATAGTTGATCGTTCTGAAATGGATCAAGACGCTAGACCCATTGATAAAGGACTATATGACGGAGTGGTTGATACAACGGGTGGTAAGATTTTAGCTAAAGCATTATCACATACAAAGCCAAACGGAATTGTTGCCGCTTGTGGTCTTGCAAGTAGTATTAAGCTCGAAACAACAGTTATGCCCTTTATCATTCGAGGAGTAAAATTATGGGGAATTGATTCTGTGACGGCACCAGCAAAAAGAAGAGAGTTTTTATGGTCTCAAGCGAATAACTACATTGATTTTAATGTTTTATCTGAGGGCGTTCAAGAATGGAGTCTTGATGATCTTATTCAGAACTCATCAAAAATTTTAAAAGGTGAGATTTCTGGGCGAGTGATTGTTGATGTAAATAAATAAAATGGATTGGGATAAACTTAAGATTTTTCATGCCGTTACTCAAGCTGGAAGCTTTACAAAAGCTGGCGAGGTCTTAAATCTTAGTCAATCTGCAATCAGCAGACAAATTCAATCTCTAGAATACGAGCTAAAATGTAGCTTATTTCAAAGACATGCAAGAGGTTTGTCTTTAACCGATAATGGTGAGACTTTATATAAAACTGCTAATGAAGTGATCTCTAAAATTAAAGAGGTTGAAACTGATTTGGTTGAGAGAAAAGATAAACCATCAGGAAAACTTGTCATCACAACTGTAGTCGGTTTTGGTGGAATTTGGTTAACCCCAAAGATCAAAGAGTTTAGAGATAAAAATCCTGACATTGAAGTTGAGCTTGTTGTGACAAATGATGAATTAGATTTAAGCATGAGGGAAGCTGATATTGCAATTTGGATGAGGCAACCTAAACAATTAAATTATATTCAAAGAAAGTTAGTTGATATCAACTATCACATTTACGCTTCATCAAAATACATTGCAAAAAAAGGAACGCCTAAAACGGCAAAAGATTTAGATAAACATGATCTTATTACTTATGGAAAAGGGACACCTTCTCCTTTGTCAGAAAAAGAATGGATTTTAAAACTTGGAACAAAACAAAAAAGAAAACCAGTGATGAAAGTGAATAATATTTATTCTTTAATGTTAGCGGTTGATGCTGGAGCAGGGCTTGCGGCATTACCCGATTACATGGTTGGTGACAACAAAGGATTAGTTAGAGTCTTACCTGAGGTGAATGGTCCAAAATATGAAGCTCATTTTGTTTACCCCCAATCATTAAAAAATGTAGCTAGAGTCAAAGCGTTTAGAGATTTTATTTTTAATAAAGTTGCTGAATGGGATTTTTAGTTACTTTTTCTTTTTAGATTTTTTCTTTAAACTTTTAATCTTTTTCGTTTTCTTTTTTTTATTTTGAGGTTGTTTTTTATTTTTTAATTCAAGTTGTAAATTTTTTATAAATTCAACTCTCTTTTGAAGCTCTTGTTGTTTTAATTCGTATTTGTCTTTTAAATCAGATTTGTCTTTTTTTAATTTAAAGTGCCAAATAACCAAGATTAAGAAATAGATACTAAGAAATGAAATACCTATTTGAGAGAGTTGACCCGTACTAGACTCCCTTTTTTGTCATAGCTTGCATCTTAATATTTGC
>VTPE01000013.1 GCA_008638005.1 Pelagibacteraceae bacterium
AACAGCAAAAAAATTTATATTTTCTAATGCAGTATCTATAAAAATAAAATTTTCACTAAACATTTAGCTTAAGCTAAATTTAATTTCTTTGTAGGTAATAATATGGATTTATCAAAATCAGTTAAAGAGTTTTGCTCAATAATTTTTTGTAAGTAGTAAACGTATTTATCTTTAATTTCTGAATAATTATCCAAGTATTTAGATAATTCTAATCCTGATATTTCTTCAAGATTATTTCTCATTTTGTATCTTTCATGCCTTAAGTTTTCATAAGATTTATGAGTATTTAAATTTTTCTTATAAGCTTTTACTGAAGCTCTAATAATATCAAATTTAGTTACTTTGAAAGTTTCACTTTCTTCTCTATCAAGAGGAATTAAACCTGCATTTTTTTTCCACGTTCTTTGACCAAACAGTGAATTACCTTCTAAAGCAAATCTTGATGTACCCCATCCACTTTCATAAGCTGCCTGTGCAATTGCAAGTGATGGTGGGATAATATCTGCCCTCTCCAATAAAAGTTCAAAATTTCCTTTTTCAACTTTGTAATATTTAAATTTTTCATTTAACCACTCTTCATCTGAGGAAGTGAGCTTTCTTGTTTTTGATAAAAATAAAATCTTTTTTCTTTCTTGTAAAATCTCTTCATTTTCAGATAAAACTAATGGTAATACGATTTGAATGAATACTTTTTTTCTATCGTTAATTTTTTCAAGTTCATTTATTCCTCTAGGTAATTGCGTAAAAAAAACTGGTTTAACAGGTTTGCCTTGTCTAACATCATTTAAATCATATTCTAACTCATCAAAAAGTGCTAAAACACTTTGAGCATGAGGTGTATTAAAACCTCGTGTATCCCTTTCCTCAAAAAAAATATCTTTTATATCTTCTTTAGGTTCTTCGATTACTACCGAAGCCATATCTTGTTTTTTATAAGTTGATTTAACCAATGCAGTATTTTTTTGAATAACACCTGGTAATAAAACAAATGCAAAAATAATTGTAACTAGAGCAGCAGCTCGAAATAAACCTGTATATGATTCTTTTCTAACTTGTTCTTTAGATAATCTTGGCGTTTCATCAGTTGGTATTTTAATTCCATTTCTTAATAAAATTAATTCAATTTGTTTTGCAGTTAATTTTCTGCCCTTGGTTTCGTAATAGAGATACTCTTCAACCTCATATTTTTTTGCCGTTAAAACTAGATGATCTAAATAGCTATATTTTTTTCTACTCATTAATATTAAAAGCTTCTACCGAATTCACTTCTGGAACATAATGTTTAATCATTCTTTCTACACCATGCTTTAATGTGACTGTTGAACTTGGGCAACCTGCACATGCTCCTTTTAATAAAACTTCTGCTACACCGTCTTTATAAGATTTTAGTCTAATATCTCCTCCATCCATCGCAACAGCTGGTCTAATTTTTTCATTCAAAACCTCTTCTATTCTTTTAGAAATATCATCATCAAATTGACTCTCTTCTTTAAAAATGAGTGGTTTAAAATCTGCGGTTATTTCTTGGTTTAATATTGCAAGCAGTTCTTTGGTTAAATCATCCCAATCACTATCTTTTGCTTTTCTTATCGAAATAAAATTTTTATCAAAATAAATTAGATCAATATTATTTACGCTAAAAATAGACTTAACTATTTTTAGATTAATGTCATCATTTCTAGTAAACTCTTTTGAACCTTCCTCAACTATAACTTTATCAAAAATAAACTTTTTAGTATCCGGATTTGGAGTATCAACTACGCTAATCATATTAAATTAATTATAAATTTTTCTGTTTTTTTCAATATCTAAACTATTAAATCTATATCTTTTTCTTCAATAGAACCAGGAACTAAAACCACAGGTATGGATAATTCCTTAATTTTTGCAGACATTAACGATTTTATTATTGGTCCAGGACTTTCACCTTCATCAGAAGTAGCTAAAACTAAGAATCTTATATCTTTGTCCTCCTTTAATAACTTAACTAATTCATCTGTTCTGTTGCCAAGTTTTAAAATTATCTCAGTATCGATTGAAAATTTTTCTTTGATTTTTTGAGCCCAAGATCTACATATTTTTTTTGCTTCACTAGTCTCTTCCTGTTCAATTAAATTTTCTACTTTAGACCATTGAGCATTAATAGCGTGATCAATTACATAGAGCATGGATAAACTTCCATTAGTATTTTTTGCTCTTTGTGCAGCAAAATGAATAGCATTTTTTAACTCTTTGCTTTCATCAATAACAACTAAGAATTTTTTTTTCACAAACTCAATCCTATTATATTTTTTACATCTTTCATGGTTTTGTCAGCAACATTAGATGCTTTTTCTTGTCCATTCTTTAAGATCTTTAAAAGATGATCTTCATTTTTTCTTAATAAATCAATTTTATCAGAAATTGGTGAAATATATTCAATTAAAAGATCAGTAAAATCCTTTTTAAATTCAGAAAAATTTTTACCTTCAAACTGACTTAATATTTTTTTATTACTTTCAGATTTTAAATCTGCGTAAATGCTAATGAGATTCTGAGCTTCAAATCTTTTTGATTTTTCATTAAAAATATCCTCATTAATTGGTTCACTATCGGTTTTTGCTTTTTTAATTTTTTGAACAATTTGCTCCTTAGAGTCTGTCAAATTAATTCTTGATAGATCAGACTCATCTGATTTGCTCATTTTTTTTAATCCATCTCTTAAACTCATCACTCTGGCTGAAATGTCAGGAATAATAGGCTCGGGAATATTAAAAAAGTCTTTTCCATAATCATTATTAAACTTAATGGCAATATCTCTACATAATTCTAAGTGCTGTTTTTGATCTTCACCAACAGGAACATGTGTTGCTTGATAAACAAGAATGTCTGCAGCCATTAATATAGGATATGTATAAAGTCCTACACTTGCCTTTTCTTTGTTTGAGCCTGCTTTTTCTTTAAATTGTGTCATTCGATTAAGCCATCCAACTCTAGCTGTACAATTTAATATCCAAGATAACTCCGAATGGGCTCTAACGCTTGACTGTGAAAAAATTATATTTTTTTTTTCATCTAAACCCGATGCAAGAAAGGCTGCTGCTGTACTTAAAATATTTTCTTTTAGATCTTTTGGCTCAACTCTAACGGTAATAGCATGTAAATCTGCTAACATGTAAAAGCATTCATAAGAGTTTTGCATGCTCACAAAATTTTTAATTGCTCCTAAATAATTACCTAAATGTAAATTACCGGTAGGCTGAATTCCTGATAGTACTCTTTTCATATTTATTTATAATTTTTTAACTTAAAATCTTTAATACTAAAAGCTTTAAAAATAATAGACATTATAAAATAAACAAAAATTGAATTACCTATAATTAAAAATAGATAAAAAACTTTGGTTAAGTCATTAACTAAAAATTTTTCTGAGAAATAAAAAAATTGATAATAAAGTAACGACCCCATTACCATCGAACAAACAAAAATTTTAGCAAATCGTTCGATAAAAACACTATCAGATAAATGAAGGTTATTTTTTTTTAAACTAAATTTGTAAACAAATACAGCTAACCAGCATGAGATGGATGTCCCTGCTGCGATTGACAAAAACCCAAAATTTTCAAAAAAAACTAAACTAATTAAAATATTCATAGCCACTGTAAACACAGAAACTTTAAAAGGAAAATTAGTATCACCTCTTGCAAAATAAAAATTTGAATAAAGTTTTAATAGAGAAAAAGCAGGTAATCCAAAACCAAAAATAATTAATGCTCTTGAGGTATTATAAATACTTTCCTGATCAAAAGATCCATAACCAAACAAACAAGAAATAATTTCTTCAGCACCAACTATTATGCCTACTGCAGCTGGTGCAGATAAAAATATCGATAATTCTATTGATCTATTTTGTAAAAATAACACCCTTTCATTTGTATCGCTTGCAATTGATCTGCTTAGGACCGGTAAAACAACAGTGCCAATCGCTATTCCAGATATAGCAAGCGGTAATTGATAAATTCGATCCGCATAATACAAATAAGAGACAGCACTTGATTGGAAAGAAGCAATTATAGTTCCAACTAAAATATTAATTTGCATGACTCCTGATGAAAAAATACTTGGTAAAAGTTTTTTAAAAAAAACCTTTAGTTGATCTCCAAATTTTATAATGAAATTAATTTTTGGAATAAAAAAATTTCGACTATAGATAATTAAAACAATTAATTGTGCTAAACCTGATAAAAAAACAGCTATTGCCATACTCTTTACGTAAGAGTGATCGAAAAAATGAGCATAAAATATTGAAATAATTAAAAAAACATTAAGAATAATTGGAACGCCAGCAGCAACTGCAAATTTTCCATTCGAGTTTAAAATTGCTGAAAAGAAAGATGAAAGAGAAACAAAAAGTAAAAATGGAAATGTTATTCTGCTTAAATCTGTTGCTAACTTAAATTTATCAGGGTCATTAACAAAGCCAGGTGAAATTAAATATACAAATCCACTCATAAAAATTTCGGCGACAAGAGTGAGCGCTAAAAGTGAAATTAATAAGAAATTAAAAACTGTATTTGTAAAATTTTTTTCGTCTTTTTTTAGAGTAAGTTTTGTATAAATCGGGACAAATGCAGCATTAAATGTACCTTCGGCAAATAATCTTCTAAACGTATTGGGTAACCTAAAAGCTACAAAAAAAGCATCAGCTAAAGAAGATGTACCAATAAAAACTGCTATTAATATATCTCTAAAGTATCCTAAAACTCTACTCAACAATGTTAGGGAACCAAAAGAACTTACTGCTTTAAGTATATTCATATAATTTGTTTACACTTCTTACCTTCTACATTAATACTTCTACATCACAATATTGGGACCAAAATTAGCATGAGTAAGAAAGAAACTATTGAAAAATATACTGATAAAGAGGCACTAGATTTTCATATAAAAGGTAAACCGGGCAAGATTGAAATCATTTCATCTAAACAGCTCTCTACTCAAAGAGATTTATCTTTAGCTTACTCTCCAGGTGTAGCTGTTCCTGTTGTAGAAATTTCAAAGAATCCTCAAACTGCATATGACTACACAAGTAAAGGTAACTTAGTTGCAGTTATTAGTAATGGTACAGCAATTTTAGGATTAGGAAATCTTGGAGCGCTTGCATCAAAACCCGTGATGGAGGGTAAATCAGTTTTATTTAAAAGATTTGCTGACATTGATTCAATTGATATTGAAATTGATTCAACTGAAGCTGAAGATATTATTAAAACTATAAAAAATATTGCATGTTCTTTCGGAGGCATAAACTTAGAAGATATTGCAGCACCAGACTGTTTTGTAATTGAAGAAAAATTAAAAGAATTAGTAGATATTCCAATCTTTCACGATGATCAGCATGGGACAGCAATTATAACAACTGCTGGCTTAATTAATGCGTTAGATATTTCTGGAAAATCAATCAGTGAAGTAAAAATTGTTGTTAATGGTGCGGGTGCCTCCGCAATAGCTTGTACAGAACTTTTTAAAAACTCAGGAGTTCCTCATGAAAATGTAACGATGTGTGATCGAAAAGGAGTTATTTATAGAGGAAGACCAGAAGGTATTGATCAATGGAAATCAAGACATGCTATTGAAACTAAAGATAGAACTTTAGCTGATGCAATTAAAGGCGCAGATGTTGTTTTAGGCTTATCAGCTGCAGGAGCATTTACACAAGAAATGATTAAATCTATGGCAAAAAATCCAATCATTTTTGCATGTGCAAATCCAGAACCAGAAATTAGACCAGAAAAAGTTTTAGAAATTAGAGATGATGCAATCATTGCTACTGGAAGATCAGATTATCCAAACCAAGTAAATAATTTGATTGGATTTCCATATATATTTAGAGGTGCATTGGATGTCAGAGCAAAAACTATTAATGAGGAAATGAAAGTAGCAGCTGCTCAAGCAATTGCAAAATTAGCTAGAGAAGATGTGCCTGATGAGGTTGTAGCAGCTTATGGCGGGGATAGACCTCACTATGGAAAAAATTATATTATTCCATCTACATTTGATCCAAGATTAATCACTACAATACCAGTTGCAGTCGCAAAAGCTGCTATGGATACAGGAGTTGCACAAAAACCAATCAAAGATTTTGATGTTTATACTGATGAGTTAGAAGCAAGACTTGATCCATCGGTTGGGATAATGCAAGGAATAAATACTAAAATTAAAAAATCTCAAAAAAGAATTGTTTTTGCCGAAGGTGAAGATGAAACAAGCTTGAAAGCTGCTGTTGCTTTTAAAAACTATGGCTTAGGAGAACCTGTATTAATTGCTAATAAAGATAAATTAAAAGAGTCTTTAAAGAAAATTGGTTTAGATGAAAATTACAAAATAGAAGTGACAAACTCTTCAGATACTGAAAAATCTGAAAAGTACAAAAACTATCTTTATAAAAAACTTCAAAGAAAAGGAATCTTGGAAAAAGATTGTGATAAAATGGTCAAATCTGATCGTGTTACTTGGGGCTCTTGCATGGTGGCGTGTGGTGATGCTGATGGAATGGTTGCCGGAAATACGAGAAATTTCTCTGAAACACTTTCAAAATTACAAAGTTCTATTGGACCAAGAGAAAATGAAATTTTATTTGGTCTTTGCTTATACGTTTCAAAAGGAAGAACTATTTTAGTAGCTGATACTAACGTTACTGAATATCCAACATCAGAACAACTTGCTGAAATTGCAACTTCTAGCGCAAGAGTAGCCGAGCTTTTAGGGTTTGACCCTAAGGTTGCCTTCTTATCCCACTCAACATTTGGCCAACCAAAAACTGAGCGTACAACAATTGTAAGAGGAGCAGTTGAGATTTTAGAAAAAAACAATGTAAATTTTTTGTATGATGGAGAAATGCAGCCAGATGTTGCTCTCAATCCAAAATTTAAAGATAGCTACTCTTTTTCAAAAATTGTGGGAAATGCCAACATACTTATCATGCCATCACTTCATGCATCTGCAGTATCTATTAAATTATTAAAGGAACTTGGCGGTGGAAAAGTTATAGGTCCCTTATTAATTGGTTTAGCACAGCCAATTGAAATTGCTCCGTTAAGATCTTCAAGTTCAGAAATATTAAATTTAGCATCAATTGCAGCTTATTCTTCAGAGATAATTAAATATTAATTTGTTATTCTTTGATTGTTAGAAAGATCCTTAATCAAGAATATGCTTGGTGTCACTTCTTTTACGTATTGAACTTTTTTTGCTTCATTAATTACTGATTTTCTTTCTTCTTCATCTCTTGCAATTCCAAATATATACAAATTTTTATTAATTGTTGTGAAACTAAAATTATTAGATTTGATTGCTTTGTTTGCAATTATTGCAACTTTAAACTGAGATGAAATAAGTAAATCAGTTGCTTTATCTTTCCATGAAGATTGATCATCCACTTTAATAATATTTTCAACTGACCTAACTCCATCTGTTTCCCAAGCTAATTTTGTCATTTTAATTTTTTCCTCTACGGTATCGACATTGCCTTTGAGAATAAAACGTCCGTCTAAAGAATTTGCTGAAATTTTAATTAAGTATTTCTCATCCACTTGAGCCATCTTGAATAAAAACTTTTTTTCAATAACATTATCATCTACAATTCTTCCAAGGCTTCTTGGATCATCGGCTACTTCAACAGTTGTTCTTACAACGCCTACTGTAGAAACCCCTATTACTGGCACACACCCAGATAAAAAAACAAAAAAGATGAAAATTTTAATGTATTTATTCATTAATCTTAATGGCCTTCTGATAAATTGATTTTTTATTTATTGCTAGTTTTTTCGAAAGATATTCAGCAATGTCTTTTGAGCTCATTTTGCCAATTAACATTTTAATTTCCTCATCAATATCAACTATCTTTTTTGGCGATGCTAAATTGTTATCAATGATAAATGTAATTTCACCTTTTAAATTATCTTTAGTATAATTTTTTAAATTAGATACCTTGTCTCGAATGTAAGTTTCATGAATTTTTGTCATTTCTCTTGCTAAAAAAAAATTATTTTGGGAGAAGAAATTATTAAAATAGATTAAATTTTTCTCTAAATCTCTAGCGGGCATAAAAAATACTAAGCTTGCTTTTAAAGATTTATAACTTTCTAACATATTATTTATTTCTTTATCTTTTTTTGGAAGAAAACCACAAAAAAAGAATTGATCTGAAAAACCAGATGCTGAAATTGCACAAGTAATAGCGCTTGCTCCAGGTATCGGAATAACACCAATATTTTGTTCATGACACTTTGAAATTAAAAGCCTTCCAGGATCACTTAAAGCTGGAGTTCCTGCATCTGAAACTAATGATAAAATTTTATTCTGTTTAAGATCTTGAAGAATACTCTTAATTTTTTCATTTTCATTAAATTGATGAAAAGCAATTAATTTTTTTTTTAATTTTAAATGATTAAGAAATTTTAATGTTACTCTTGTATCTTCACATAAAATATAATCAGATTGTTCTAAAATATATATTGAACGAGTGCTAATATCCTCAAGATTACCAATGGGCGTAGGTATTAAATATAAGGCAGATTTTAACGTTTGTTGTTTAATATTCATAAATTTAACAAATATTTTAATTATGTATAACTGTTCGCAACAAATGAAAAAACTTTTTAAAATTGTAGTTATAATTTTACTTAGCTTAATTGTTAACCATCATAAAAGTTTTGCAAAAACCGAGCTAAAAATTGGCGCGTTTCTTCCTTTGACAGGTGAAAATGAAATAATTGGTCAAAATATTTATCAAAGCATATTGATTACTATATTTGAGTTAAAAAACCTTAACATTAAAGTAATTCCACTTGATACTAAAAGTTCTGCAGAAGGAGCAAGATTGGCCTTTCAAAGAGGAATTGAGAAAAATGTCGATATTTTTGTTGGGCCGGTTTTTTTTCAAACACTAAATCAAATAAGTAATCAGGAAAAGTTTAAAGATAAGATTTTTATTTCTTATAATAATCATGAAAATAAAACATTTCCAAATGTCATAAACTTTGGAGTTAACCTAACCTCACAAATTTTGTCTTTACAAAAAGTTTTAGATAAAACTAACTTTGTTTTTTTTGGTGATAATAGTGACTTTTCAAAAAAAGTTTATGAGAAAATAAAAAAAAATCATTCTAATAATCATCGTCCAGTGTTTTTTAAAAATTTTAATGACATTGATAAACAGACAAAAAAAATTACAAACTTTGAGAAAAGAAATAATTTTCATTTAGAAAAAATAAAAAAACTTGAAAGCATTGAAGGTGAAGAAAATTTAGATTTAATTGAAAGCCTAAAAAAACATGATACATCGGAGCCTGTTAATTTTAAAAACACTTTCATCTCAGCTTTTGACAATGAACTTATTGCATCAATTGCTTTCTTTGATTTTTATGATGCAAATTATAAAGATGTTCAATTTGTTACGCTAAATTTATGGTTTGATAAAAAATATTTAATAGAACCATCACTAGAAAATCTAATCTTTCCTTCTATCGACCTAAAGGGTTTTCGAGAATTGGATCAAAAATATAAAAAAAACTATGGGAGAAATATTTATCATCTTGAATCTCTTACATTTGATATTATCCCACTGATTGCATCAATATGGTTTTCAAATAGCGACCCTGAACTAAAAGCTTCTATGTTTAATGGCTCTTACAAAGGTAAAACTGGCTCATTCACAATAAAAGAAAATAAAACAAACAGAGAGTTATTTCTTTATAAAATTGAAGGTAAAAAGTTTAAGAAAATTTAAAGTATTTTTTTATCTTTTTAAAAGCATCAAACCGATGAGATATTAAATTTTTTTCTTTTTTATTCATCTGTGCAAAAGTTATTTTCTTCCCCTTCGCTATAAAAATAGGATCATACCCAAATCCTTTTTTGCCTCGTGCTGGGAAAGAAATTTTTCCTTCAACTTTGCCCTGAAATTCGAAGGATTTTCCATTTGGAAATGCTATTGAAATGGCACAAATAAAACGAGCTTTAGAATTTAATTTTTTAATTTTATTTAATAAATTAAAAATTTTTTTTATAGCAATGTCAAAATTTTTAGTTTTTCCTGCCCAACGTGCAGAAAAAATTCCAGGCTTTTTATCTAAAGCATCAACCTCAAGACCTGAGTCATCTGATATACAAATTAAGCCGCTTTTTTTAGCAGCAAAAACGGATTTAATTTTAGCATTTTCTTTAAATGTTTTGCCATTCTCAACTGGTTCATTTAAATTAAAATCTTTTGGTTTTAAGTATCTAATTTTTTTAGGTAAAATTTCTTTTAACTCTCTAAATTTTCCCGGATTGTTTGTGGCAATTAAAATTTTTTTAACTTTTTTTAATTCGTAAAGTTTATGCACTTAAAGCTTCTTTTTGCCTTTGAATTAAAAGCTGAACTGATTGTTTGGATAATTTAATCATCTCATTTAATTGGTCTTCTGAACATGTTGTTTGCTCGCCAGTTAACTGCAATTCAATAATTTGATCTTCATCATTCATTACAAAGTTTGCATCTATATCGGCTGAACTATCCTCAAGATAATCAAGATCAACCAAAACATCACCTTGAACCACTCCGCAACTAATTGCTGCAACGTGATTTTTAACGGGATTTGTATTTATAATTCCCTTATCTTTTAAAATATTTACACATTGTTGAAGAGCAACAAAACCACCTGTAATAGAAGCTGTTCGAGTCCCTCCATCTGCTTGAATAACATCGCAATCAATGGTTATAAGATTTTCACCCAATAAATTAAGATCTATACTTGCTCTTAGGGATCTACCAATTAATCTTTGAATTTCTGAAGTTCTGCCTCCTATTTTTCCAACCGATGCCTCCCGTCTCATTCTTTCATTTGTAGATCTTGGCAACATTCCATATTCTGATGTTACCCATCCTTTGCCTGAACCTTTTAGCCATCTTGGAACCTTGTCTTCGTAAGATGCGGTACAAATTACATGAGTATTTCCAAATTTAATTAAACATGAACCATCAGCATTTTTTATATAATTTGGAATAATTTCTACGGATCTTAATTGAAAGTTTGATCTATTATTTCTCATAAAGCCTTGGAATTTAATAATCTATCATTATATAGCATGCAAACAATTTAAATATGACTGAAAATCAAAACGAAACTAATAAACAAAACGAAGCTCCTGCTGAAGGTATTAGTGAAGAGATCAATGGTAATGATGAAGTTCAGAATAGTGATACTGCCTCTGATAAAGAAGGAACAAAAGACAACGATCTAGAGACAAAATTTAATGAGATAAATGATAAATATTTAAGGCTTTTAGCTGAGAATCAAAATCTTAGAAAAAACCATGAGCAAGAAAAAGAGGATATTTTAAAATATGGTTCCTTTAATTTTGCACAACAAATTTTAAACCTTACGGATAATTTAGACCGTGCATTTCAGATCTTTAAGAATGATGAGAAATTTAAAACTGAAGAATTTAAAAACATCTTAAGCGGTATAGAGATGATTGAAAAAGAGTTACAAAATACACTTGAAAAAAATTCAATTAAATACATTGATTGCGTAGGAAAATCCTTTGATCCAAACCTGCATCAAGCTATCGGGGAAAAAGAAAGTGATCAAGAACCCGGAACTGTTCTAGAAGAAATGCAAAAAGGTTACTTGATGCATGAAAGATTACTAAGACCGTCCATGGTTTTTGTGTCTAAAAAACAAGCAAAATAACATTTTTTTAACACCAATAATTTTTTAGCGATCTATCTTGCAAATGCAGAAAATGATCCCATATGAAAAGATATTAAGAGAAGGAGCAAAGTTTAATTATGTCAAAAATTATAGGAATTGATTTAGGAACAACAAATTCGTGTGTTGCCATTATGGATGGTAATGAGCCAAAAGTTATTGAAAACTCAGAAGGTGCAAGAACCACGCCTTCAGTTGTAGCATTTACCGAAAGTGAAAAATTAGTTGGTGCTTCAGCTAAAAGACAAGCAGTAACAAATCCAGAAAATACTTTCTATGCAGTTAAAAGATTAATTGGAAGAAAATTTGATGGAGCAGCCGTAAAAAAAGATGTTGAGGGACTTCCTTATAAAGTCATTGCGGCAGATAACGGAGATGCTTGGGTAGAGTCTAAAGGTGAAAAATATTCACCAAGTCAAATTTCAGCTTTCGTTTTACAAAAAATGAAAGAAACTGCAGAAAAATATTTAGGAAGTGAAGTTAAAAAAGCGGTCATTACGGTACCAGCATATTTTAACGATTCACAAAGGCAGGCAACTAGAGATGCGGGAAAAATTGCTGGTTTAGAAGTTGAAAGAATTATTAACGAACCAACTGCGGCTGCATTGGCTTATGGATTAGATAAAAAAAATGCAAAAACAGTTGCTGTATACGACTTAGGTGGCGGTACATTTGATATATCAATTTTAGAGCTTGGTGACGGAGTGTTTGAGGTCAAGTCAACTAATGGAGATACAACATTAGGTGGTGAAGATTTTGACGCAACAATTGTAGATTACTTAGCTAGTGAATTTAAAAAAGATAACGCTATTGATTTAAAAGAAGATAAACTTGCTCTTCAAAGACTTAGAGAAGCTGCTGAAAAGGCAAAAATCGAGTTATCTTCTTCAACTCAAACTGAAATAAATCTTCCATTTATTACTGCTGATAAAACGGGTCCAAAACATTTAAATATCAAACTGACTAGAGCAAAACTTGAGTCTCTATGTGCAGAGTTAATTGAAAGAACTATTGAACCTTGCAAAACTGCATTAAAGGATTCTGGTTTATCTGCAGGTGAAATTGGTGAAGTTATTCTTGTTGGTGGTATGACAAGAATGCCAAAAGTAATTGAAACTGTGAAAAACTTCTTCGGAAAAGAACCTAGTAAAAGTGTTAACCCTGATGAAGTTGTTGCAATGGGTGCTGCAATTCAAGGGGGTGTATTACAAGGTGATGTAAAAGACGTTCTACTTCTAGATGTTACACCGTTGTCATTAGGTATTGAAACACTTGGTGGAGTTGTAACAAAACTAATTTCAAAAAATACTACAATCCCAACTAAAAAAAGTCAGGTTTTCTCAACTGCAGAAGATAACCAGCCGGCTGTTTCTATTAGAGTTTTCCAGGGTGAAAGAGAAATGGCAGCTGACAACAAATTACTTGGAACATTTGATTTAACTGGAATTCCTCCAGCACCAAGAGGTGTACCTCAAATCGAAGTAACGTTCGATATTGATGCTAATGGAATTGTAAGTGTTTCTGCAAAAGATAAAGGAACAGGCAAAGAGCAAAAAATTCAAATCCAAGCATCAGGCGGACTTTCAGATGAAGAAATTGAAAAAATGGTGAAAGATGCTGAAGCTAACAAAGAAGCGGATAAGAAAAAGAGAGAAGAGGTTGATGCGAAAAATTCAGCTGAATCTTTGGTCGCTTCAACTGAAAAAAGCCTCAAAGATCATGGTAGTAAAATTAGTGACGCTGACAAGAAAACAATTGAAACAGATCTTCAAAATTTAAAAGATGCAATAGCAGCTGATAAAATTGAAGATATCAAAACTAAGACTCAAACTCTAATTCAGTCATCTATGAAACTTGGAGAAGCAATTTACAAAGAACAACAGGCAAAAGCTGATCCGAAGTCACAAGGCTCTGAAGGAAAAGCTGAAACTGGATCTGATGATAAAAAAGAAGATGTAGTTGATGCTGAATACGAAGAAGTAAAAGACGATAAAGATAAAAAATAACGCTTAAATTTTAAGCGGATAGGAAGCTGAGTCATGTCTAAAGCGGATTTTTATGAAACTCTTGGTGTAAATCGTAATGCATCAAAAGAGGAAATAAAAAGCGCATACAGAAAACTTGCAATGAAATATCATCCTGACAGAAACCCAGGTGATAAATCTGCTGAAACAAAATTTAAAGACGCCACAGAAGCTTACCAAATTTTATCCGATCCAAATAAAAAAAGTAATTATGATCAATTTGGTCACTCAGCTTTTGAAAATATGGGTGGAGGTCAAGGAGGTTTTAATGACTTTGGCGGTTTTGATTCAGGGTCCTTTTCAGATATTTTTGATGACTTTTTCGGAGACTTTATGGGCTCCGGAAGGAGCAGAGGTGGAGGCCGAAGAAAATCAAGAGGTCAAAGGGGGTCTGATTTAAAAATAAATTTAGAAGTTTCTCTTGAAGAAGCGTACGAAGGAAAAAAAACTACATTTAATATCAATTCATCAGAAAAATGCGGAACTTGTTCAGGTAGTGGAGCAAAGCCAGGATCAAATCCAAAAACCTGTGGAACTTGTGGTGGAGACGGAAGGGTAAGATCACAACAAGGTTTTTTTACCGTTCAACAAACTTGTCCAGACTGCAGAGGTGAAGGTGAAGTTGTTGGCAAACCATGTAAGGATTGCAGTGGCTTTGGAACTCAGAAAAAAAAGAAAACACTTACAATTCAAATACCAAAAGGTGTGGATGATGGAACTAGAATAAGACTATCTGGAAAAGGTGAGGCTGGCTCTAAAGGTGGTGCCGACGGAGATTTATATGTTTATATACAAGTTAGAAAACATGAAATCTTTGAAAGAGAAGAAGAAAATTTATTTTATGAACTTCCAATATCTATTGCAGATGCTGCTCTAGGTACATCTATTGAAGTGCCTAATATTGATGGAACAAAATCAAAAGTAAAAATTCCAGAGGGAACTCAATCAGGAAAACAACTAAGGTTGAGAGATAAAGGTATGCCTATGTTACGAGGTGGTGGCAATGGTGATCTTTATTTACAAATTAAAGTGGAAACTCCAGTATCATTAAGTAATGAACAAAAAGAATTACTTGAAAAATTTAAAGATTTAGAAGATTCTAAAAATAATCCTGAAAATCAAAGTTTTATAAAAAAAGCAAAAAAATTTTGGGAAAACATCAATTAATGAGAAAAATTAAAATTACAGTAACCGGCGGCCTTGGTCGTATGGGTCAGTTGCTAATTAAAAATACTAAAAAAGATAAAAGGCTTAAACTATACTCAGCCACTGAATATAAAGAATTTAAAAAAGCTGGCGTAAAATATCAAAAAAATACAGATGCCGCTTTTAAGGGGACGGATGTGATTATTGATTTTACACGACCCAACTGTACCCTTGAAGTTTTAAAGTTAGCGATCAAACATAAAAAAAAAGTAATTATTGGAACCACGGGTTTTCAGAAAAAACATTGGGACACTATTAAAAAAGCATCGAAAAAAATTCCAATCTTGCAATCAGGAAATATGAGCCTTGGAATTAATTTAATGCAGTTTGTATCTAAAATTTTATCAAAAGGTTTTATGAACGATTATCAAATGGAAATTCATGATGCTCATCATGCTAAAAAAATCGACTATCCATCTGGAACTGCATTAATGCTTGGACATGCCGTTGCTGACGGTAAATCAAAAAGCTTAAAACAAATACAAGGAAAAATTTTTCTAAATAAAAAAGGTAAAGGAAAAACCAATAAATTAAATTTTTATATTCTTAGAAAAGGCAAAATACCTGGTACTCACTCTGTAATATTTGAAAATAAACAGGAGAAATTAGAAGTTCAACATACTGCTCATTCTAGGGACTTATTTGTTGAAGGTGCAATAGGTGCTGCCAAGTGGCTAGCAAACAAAAAGCCAGGTTTGTATAATATGCACCATGTTCTAGGTATCAAATAATTTTTGTGAAATTAGAGAAAAAAGATAAAGCAAAAATAATACTTAAAGAACTTAACAAACTATATCCTAGAACACCTTCTCCCCTAACCCACACTAATAATTTCACTCTCTTAATTTCAGTATTATTGTCTGCGCAATGTACAGACTTGAATGTTAATAATGTTACAAAAAATATTTATCCAAAATACTATAAACCAGAACACTTTGTAAAATTAGGTCAAAAAAAAATAGAAAAACTCATTCAAAAAATTGGTCTTTTTAGAATGAAATCAAAAAGTGTTTATTACCTATCAAAAATTCTAATTGATAAACATAATGGAAAAGTTCCTAAAACTTTTGAAGAACTTGAAGCATTGCCTGGAGTTGGACATAAAACTGCAAGTGTGGTGATGTCACAAGGATTTGGTTATCCAGCTTTTCCGGTGGATACTCATATTCATCGACTCGCACAAAGATGGGGATTAACAAATGGTAAAAACGTCACTCAGACTGAAAAGGATTTGAAAGATCTTTTTCCCAAAAAAAACTGGAACAAGCTACATTTACAAATTATTTTTTATGGAAGGGAATTTTGCAAAGCCAGGGATTGCTTTGGCTTGAAATGTAAAATATGTAAACAATGCAATCCAAACAGAAAAAGGCCAATTTTAACCAAGAAAGCTTAAAATGAAAGTACTAGGAGTAGGTAACGCAATCGTAGATGTTTTATGTAAAGTTGATGATCAATTTATACAAGATCATAATCTTACAAAAGGAACAATGAAATTAATTGATGAACAAGAGTTTAAAAAACTTTTATTAAATTTAAAAATTGAAAATACTGTTTCTGGCGGATCTGTTGCTAATTCTATTGTTGGGATGTCACAACTCGGTGATCACGTTGGATTTATTGGTAAAGTCAATTCCGATGATCTTGGACAGAAATATATAGAAGGTTTAAAAAAAGAAAATGTTGAATATTTTTACAAAACTAAAGAAGAAAATATTCCAACGGGTACTTGCTTAATCTTAATTACTCCAGACTCTGAAAGAACAATGTGTACTTTTTTAGGGATTGCAGGACAAATTGATGATCAAGATATTGATGAACAAGCAGTTAAAGCTTCTGAGATTACATTTCTAGAAGGTTATTTGTGGGATGAAGGGGGACCAACAAAAGCTTTTGGAAAAGCCCTTTCTTTCGCAAATAAGTCGGCCATGTCACTTTCTGATCCATTTTGTGTCGACCGACATAAAAGCAGTTTTTTAGATTTAGTAAAAAATAAATTAGATATTATTTTTTCTAATGAGAAAGAGGCAATGTCACTTATCGATGCAAAAAGTTTTGACGAGGTTATTGAGTTTGGAAAGTCACTAAATAAACTTTTCATTATTACTCGTTCGGATAAGGGTTCAATGGCCTTAGATGGAGATGATGTGTTTGAAACACAAGCAAAAACAAATTTAAATATTGTTGATCTTACCGGAGCAGGAGATCTTTTTGCTGCAGGATTTTTACATGGATATACCAATAACAAAAATCCACATGAAAGCCTTAAACTTGGTACAGAAATGGCATCTAAAATCATACAAAAAATTGGTGCTCGTCTAGACT
>VTPE01000059.1 GCA_008638005.1 Pelagibacteraceae bacterium
AAAAAGAATCTAGACTTTTTTAATCACTCCACCCGTTACAGATTTTTCAACACCAGTTGTTTCAGGAAAAGTTAAAGGCAAATTATTTTGAGACCTTGCGGCTAAATATGCAAAGGCTTGGGACTCTGTAAAATCTCCATCAAAATCAACTTCATCAATGTTTACAGCTCTGTCACCTAAATAATTCATAATACTTTTATTTTTTCTTCCCCCTCCAGAAACTAGAACTTTGTTTAATTTTTTTTCATTTAAAAAACTGATGATTAAATTAGCGGTAATAAAAGATAACGTTGCAATACCCATATCTTTTTCTAAATTTCTAAATTCAGAAATAGAAAAATCATTAAAATCATAAGATATATTTTTGTTAAAAGTAAATCGATCAATAAAATTATTAGCAGTAATTAAATCTGGTTTAGAAGAAGCTGATAATAATCCGTCTTTGTCAAAATCAACATTGAAATATTCTTTACACCAACTATCAATTAAACAATTTCCAGGTCCAATATCTGTTGCATAAAGTTTTTTATTTTGGAAATAAGATATATTTGAAATTCCACCAATATTTACAACTCCATCAAAATGAGTTTGTTTGTTTTTTAACTGGTTCAAAATAAATTGATGAAAGATAGGAGTTAGCGGTGCTCCTTGCCCACCATGGTCTAAATCATTTTGTCTAAAATTGTAGACTAAAGGAATATTAAGTTCTTTATAAATTTTATCTATATCACCCATTTGAAACGTGAATTTATCTTTAGCATTGTGATAAAGGGTTATTCCATGAAAACCTATTAAGTTTATTTGGTCTTTGCTTTTAAGAATGGCTTGCTTAATAAGCTTTGTATGTAAATTGGTAACTTGTTCATTTACAGCTGAATATAAAGACGTATTTTTTAAATCTTCAATATCATCAGTTTTGTTAATTTTAGATTTTAATAGTTTTAAATTATCTTGAGTGTCCTTGTTAAAAGGTTCGTATAAATTGTATAAAATTTCAAAGTGGTCATCACCATTTGTTTTGGCTAATGATATATCAACACCGTCAAATGAGGTTCCAGACATGGTACCTATAACATTAAAAATTTGGTTCATAATTATAACTTTTAAATGTTGATTAAATACTGTATTCAAAAAAAAATGACAGTTAATGCTCTTAATTTATTTAAAAATAGAGGCTATTTCTTTCAGTGCACAAATGAAGAAGCGCTAAATAATTTATTAAGTAAAAAAAAAATAAAATTCTATATTGGTTTTGATTGTACCGCCCCTTCACTTCATGTTGGTAGCCTTTTACAAATTATGTGCCTTCGACAATTGCAAAAAATGGGTCATACTCCAGTAGTTTTACTTGGTGGAGGAACCACTCTCATTGGGGATCCTTCTGGGAAAGAAGAAAGTAGAAAAATTTTAGATGAAAATGAAATAGAAAAGAATGTCATAAGTATAAAAAAAGTTTTCTCTCAATTTTTATCAGATCAAGGTGATAACAAAGTTGTTTATGTAAATAATAAAGATTGGTTAAAAGATTTAAATTATATTGAGTTTTTAAGAGATTTTGGAAAACATTTTACCATTAACAAAATGTTAACCTTTGATAGCGTGAAATTAAGATTAGACCGCGAACAATCGCTGAGCTTTTTAGAATTTAATTATATGATTTTTCAAGCCTATGATTTTATGAAACTTCATGAAAGCCACGATTGTCTTTTGCAAATCGGTGGTTCTGATCAATGGGGAAATATTATTAATGGTGTTGAGCTTATTAGACGAACCAAATCAAAAGAGGCTTATGGGCTCACGACTCCTTTGATAACAACTTCTTCCGGTCAAAAAATGGGTAAAACTGAAAAAGGCGCCATTTGGTTAGATGGAGATTTACTTTCACCTTTTGATTATTGGCAATTTTGGAGAAATACAGATGACAAAGACGTTATTAAATATTTAAGATTATTCACAGAATTAAACGATGATGAAATAGAAAAGTATTCAAAATTATCAGGATCAGAAATTAATGAAGCTAAAATTTTACTCGCTAATGAAACGACAAAAATGCTTCATGGAAAAGAAGAATCTGAAAAATCCCTAGAAATGTCAAAAAAGACTTTTGATGAAAAAGGTTTTGATGAAAACCTTCCAACATATGAAATTAAACAAAGTGAATTTGATAAAGGCGTTTCAATTAGAGAGGTCTTTATTGAAATTGGGTTTGCAAGTTCAAAGGGAGACTTTAAAAGAAATTTAGATAATTCTGCCTATAAAATTAATAATATTGCTTTGACTGAAAAAGATGAAGTTTTTTTAAAAGATCAAATGGACAAAAATATAATTAAAGTTTCATTTGGTAAGAAAAAACATTATTTAATTAAAATTATTTAATTAATTTTTAAAAACTCCTAAAAATCTTTGAATAAATCTTGGTGTTATAGTTCTAATAGGATTAACTTCTGTTTTTAATTCATCCTTCCCTTTGATTTTAAAGCTAGCTCCAAAAATACCATCCCCTTTTTTACCTGTTAAAATTTTTCCTACAAGTGGAATACCCCTTATAATATTATTAATTGTATTTGCTGGCGCAATAGATCCACTTAAACTTGTAAAATCATCCGCACCCACTCGCCCTTCTATGATAAAGCCAAGGGACGGTCCTGTACCATAACATTCAATAATCTTTAACTCGTTATTTAAAAGTTCATACTTTAAATACGCTTCTTTAAAAAAAACCCCTTTACCTTCTAAAGTATCTAAAATTCCAGTTAATGAAGCAACCGATAATATTTGAGTAAGGATTGGCATTTCTTTTAAATAAAAATTATTTAATTTAATTTCGGTTACTGAAAAATCTTTGCTTAAAGTTTCTCTCTTAATATCTAATGTTCCGCCTTGAAGACCATTTAAAAACTTATAATTTGATACAAATGGCTTTGCCTTTTCACTTCTTAAAATAAGTTCTTTGTTACCAGATTGATTAGTTTTTATTTCATGGACAAATGTTGTTAAGTCTTCAAAATTTGCAAATGAGTTAAGTTTAACAAACTCACCTTTCTTTATTGTGCTTGTATTTTTATAATTAATTAAAATTGCATCAGGTAAATGAATTTTTTTTAAATCAACTTTTAAAACACCATCGATTAAAGTGTTGAGTTCTAAATCTTTATTTCTACCTCTTTCTTTTAAAATCTTTGTAAGATCTAAAGAATTGCCCTTAATATTATAATTTTTTTTATCTTTTTTAATTTCTAACTGATTTTTATCACCCAGCTTAATTTTAATATTATTAAAATCTTTTAACTTTAAATCTTTATCTAAAGCAATAGTTCCAACAAATATTTGATTTTTAAGTGAGGTAAAATTTAATTTTTGAACTTTGTAATTTTTTTTACTCTTTTCAAAACTTAACTTTAATTGAGAATCCACACCTTTATTTTTTACATAGTTAAATACTGGAAGATCAACTTCAGAGTTTTTGAGATCAAATACGGTTTCAATTTTATAATTTTCAAAATCTTTTAACTGAGTTGTAATTTTATAATTTAAATCATCTTTAATTAAAAAATCAGTTTTTTTAAAAAAGGTTTCTTTTAAGTTAATTTCACCTTTTAAATTAACTTGATAATCACTTTTATTATCTTTTTTTGTAATTAAAAAGTTGTTAGATTTTGTGTTTAAAAGAAACTTTCCTTCTGCTTTAACTTTACCTTTTCTATCAAAATTAATTTTAGAGTTAATTTGATCAACGTCATAATTTGTATCTTCTGTTATTTTAAATTTGAGGTTTTGAGTTTCTAAAACAAAATTAGATTTGTCATTTTTAACTTTATAGTTCTTATCAAATTGAACATCTAAATTAGATGATAAACTAATTTCTCCTCCAATCTCATTAATTTTTTCTATGTCAAAATCAAAAATATTTAATGAAATTTTTTTTAAATTCATTGAGGAGTTTAAGGGTCCTCTGATATTTAAGTTTCCAGCAAGATTATTTTCAGTTACTGAATATTTTATATCTTTAGAATTGATTTTAAGACTACCAAATTCACCTTTAATGTCTGATAAAATAACTTCATTATTTTTATACTCAATTTGTCCTGTAATGTTTTTGGCAAAAGGTAAATCTTCATAAATATCAATAGATACGTTTTTCATTTGGCCTTTAAATTCAATCGTATCTTCTTCAGCTTGAAGCCCATCAATAATTAAATTTCCATTTGCAGATCCTTCTAGAAACTTGGTCTGATCGAGAATTGGGACCTTGGTAATAAATGAGGTTTTCTTTAAATCTAAAATTTTATTCTCAGCAAAATTAATGATGATTTTTTGCAAAAGATACTTTTCTTCAAATGATGATTTTAAATCTGTAAAAATGGTTAAATGATTAAGGTTGATTTTTTGTTCATCAATTTGGATTAAAGGTTTTTCAATTTTAATTTTTAAATTTAGAGAAAATATATCTAGAGAAATGTTAACTTTATCAAAATCAGCATTAGAATTTGGAACTCTTTTTTCTATTTGACTAATAATTTGTTTATTAAATTGATCAGTAGAAAATCCGTAAACCAAAATAGACAGTAATAAAAATATCAACAAAACGGAAATTGAGAATATTTTTAAAAAAATTTTCATTTATTTTATTTTT
>VTPE01000060.1 GCA_008638005.1 Pelagibacteraceae bacterium
TTTTATTGTCAATTTTTAGCAAATCTAATATTTCACTTTCTTTAATAGTATCGAATTTTAAAATAACTTGTTTGATACTATTTAATTCATCAAAAAGTTTATTATCAAAGTCACGGATCTTCTCAAATTGAAGTAATGCCTTATCTTTTTGACCTTGATTGAGATAAATATCTACAGTTCTATTTAACGCTAACTTTTGAATTGTTTGATTTTGACTATTTGTTAAATTCTCTAAAATTTCTAAAGCTTGATTATTATCTTTTTTAATTAAAGATTCTGCTTTTAAATATTGTTCTAACAAATTTTCATTATTTTTTTTATTAAGATAAGAGTTTATTTGAATAAAAATTGGAGTAACAATTAGAATGATAAAAAAGACAATTATTAAAATTTTATTTTTTTTATAAAATTTTTCTATTTTTTCTTTAAATAAACTATCTTTAATTTGGCTTTCTAATTCATTAGACATTTAATTATAAATATTTTGCTTAGTTGGAAACTTCCTGCTCCTAACATCTTTAGCATAATTCCCAATTGCTTTGATAATTTGTTTTTTTAAATTTGTGTATTTTTTTACAAATTTTGGCACTTTATCAAAAAACCCAAGCAAATCTTCAGTTACAAGAACTTGTCCATCGCAATTTACAGAAGCGCCTATACCAATAATTGGAACTTTGGAATGTTTGAGAACATCTTCAGCCGCATCAAAACTTGTTGCCTCTAGAACAATTGAAAATACACCCGCTTGTTCTAAATGCTTAATATCATCAACTAACTTTTTTCTTTCTCTTAAATTTCTACCTTTAATTTTATAATCTTTGTTAGATTTAATTTTTTGGGGCAATAAACCCACGTGACCCATAACATTGATTTTATTTTTGATTAAATATTTAATAATTTCTGATTTTTCTTTTCCACCCTCAAGTTTAACAGCATCACATTTCGTGAGTTGAACAATTTTTTTTGCATTTTTTAATGCAGATTTTTTGGTAGTGTAAGTTCCAAAAGGCATGTCAACGACCATTATAGATTTCTTAATTCCGAGTTTAACAGATTTTGCGTGTCTTATAATGTCATCTAAGCTTACCGCTCTAGTGGTAGAGAATCCATAGTATGCCATACCAAGAGAGTCACCTACTAAAATTAAATCACAAAACTCATCGGCTATTTGAGCGGTAAATTTATTGTAAGCAGTTAAACATACAATCGGTTTTCTTTTAAATAAAATCTTTTTCATACCTTATTCCCACTCTATCGTACCAGGTGGCTTAGAGGTAACATCGTAAACCACTCTGTTAATTCCAGTCACTTCATTTATAATTCTATTAGAAATCTCTGATAAATCTTTATGTTCAAAACGAAAATAATCTGCAGTCATTCCATCCAAAGATGTGACGGCGCGCAAGGCACAAACAAAATCATAGGTCCTCGCATCTCCCATCACGCCAACTGTTTTCACAGGCAACAAAACTGCAAAAGCTTGCCAGATCTTATCATACAAACTTCTCTTTTTAAGTTCTTCAATATAAATTTGGTCAGCACGTTGTAAAATATTAATTTTATTTTTATCTAATTTGCCAGGTATCCTGATGGCTAATCCTGGGCCTGGAAAAGGATGCCTATCTATTAAAAATTTATTAACTTTTAATTGTTTTCCAATTTTTCTAACTTCATCCTTAAACATTTCATTAAAAGGTTCTATTAAAGATAATTTCATTTTTTTAGGAAGCCCTCCAACGTTATGATGTGATTTGATAACTGAAGTGGGGCTTCCTGAAAAACTTTTGCTTTCAATTAAATCTGGATAAAGCGTTCCTTGTGCTAAAAATTTAATTTTACTATTATTTTTTTTAAATTTTTCAAAAATTTCAATAAAAGTTTTTCCAATGATTTTTCTTTTTGTTTCTGGATCAGAAATATTGTTTAATTTTTTTAAAAATACTTTTTTGGCATCAATAATAAAAAAAGATTTACTGAATTTTTTTTTAAATAATTTTTTAATCTCTTCTGTTTCACCCGCTCTCATTAAACCTGTATCTACATAAACACAAATCAGCTTTTTTTTAATAGCTTTGTATAAAATATGAGCCAATACACTGCTATCTACTCCACCAGATAAAGCACAAAGTACTCTTTCATCATTTTTCACAACATTTTGTATATCTTTAATTATTTTTTGTACTTTGAATTTATCTGTCCAATTTTTTTTAATTTTACAAATCTGAAATAGAAAATTTTTAAAAATTATTTTTCCTCCATGTGTATGGAACACTTCTGGATGAAATTGAGTTGAAAAAATTTTTTTTGATTTATGTTCTAAAACGGCGCACTGAGAATTTGGGGTGGATGCAATAATAGAAAAGTTTTTTGGCTTAATTTTTACAGAATCCGAATGACTCATCCATACTATATTTTTTTTATTTTTAAAAAAATTTTTAGTTAATATAGATTTTTTTTTCTCATAAAGTACTGCGCTTCCAAATTCTTTTTTTTTTGAGTAATTAGTTTTTCCTCCAAAAAAATTGGAGATTAATTGATGACCATAACAAATTCCAAGAACTGGAATTTTTTTAAAATCAATATTAAGGTCTATAGAAGGGGCAGCTTTCGTAAGAGTTGATTTCGGACCACCCGATAGAATAATTCCTTTAATATCAGAGAAGCTAAATTTTTTTGAATTAAAATTTTTATAATTTATTAATTCACAATAAACTCCAAGTTCTCTTATCTGCCTTGCGATCAACTGTGTAACTTGGGAACCAAAATCAATGATTAAAATCTTATCTAAGCTACTATTCATTAACTTTTAGATTTATTTAAAAGCTGATTTAACTCATCTTTTTTTGAACATAAACTTGCACATTCTTTTTTAAAAAGTTCATATTTACTATTTGCAACTTCATAATCTGCATCATTAATTTTTTTTAATATTATTAAATATAAAGCTTCTTCGTTTTTTGGCTCTAATAACAAAACATTATTTAGATTCTTTTCAAATTCGTTTTCATCCTTCAATTCCTTAAATATCTTAGCAAGATACAAGTAACTTTTAGTGTTTTTTGGATTTCTAACAATGTCCTTTTGAAAATTAAATTTAGCTTCTTCAAATTTTTTCTCAGCATATTTTTCTTGTCCAATTTCAAAAAATTTACTTTTTTCATTTGAAAATGAAGTTGTCTGACAAACTAATAAAATTATTAAATACGTTAAAAATTTAATCATTTACGGGATAATTTGGAGATTGTTTTGTAATTTGAACATCGTGCACATGCCCTTCTTTAATTCCTGAATTAGATATTTCTATAAACTTTGCATTTTTTTGAAAATCTTTAAGGTTCTTAGCGCCTAAATAACCCATTGAAGATTTAAGACCACCAATTAATTGGTCAATAATGTTTTTTACCGGTCCTCTATAAGGAACTCTTCCTTCTATTCCTTCTGGAACAAGTTTTAATTGATCTTTAATATCTTGTTGAAAATATCTATCTGCAGATCCTCGTGCCATTGCTGCGATGGAACCCATTCCTCTATAAGATTTATATGATCTGCCTTGATAATAAAATATTTCCCCTGGCGTTTCATCAGTACCAGCTAATAAAGAGCCAATCATTACAGCATCTGCTCCAGCACCTAATGCTTTTGCAATATCTCCTGAATATCTTATTCCACCATCTGCGATAACTTTTACATCTTTAAATTTACTTAATGCTTTTTTAACATTAACGATTGCAGAGAATTGAGGAAATCCTATTCCCGCTACAACTCTTGTTGTACAAATAGAACCTGGTCCAATACCTACTTTTACAGCGTCAACTTTTAACTTTGCAAGTTCAATTGCTGCTTCAGCTGTAGCAATATTCCCAGCAATTAAAGTAATATTTTTATTTAGTGACCTAATTTTTTTTACCGTATTAATTACAGACTGGCTGTGACCATGAGCGGTATCAATAGTTAGAAAATCACATCCAGCTTTCATTAAACTTACAGCTCTATTTACTCCATCTTGATCAACACCTATAGCAGCTCCTACAACTAAAGATTTTTTTTCATCTTTAGATGCAAATGGAAATTTTTCTGATTTTTCAATATCTTTAACTGTAATCAATCCCAAGCATTGATTTTCATTATTTGTAACAATTAATTTTTCTATACGGTGCTTATGTAGTAATTTTTTAGCTGATAAACTAGCATAACCCTGTTTTATAGTTATAACATTTTTAGTCATCAAATCTTTGACTTTAATTTTATCATTAAGATTAAACCTTAAATCTCGATTTGTTATAATACCCAATATTTGATTATTCTTATTAACAACCGGGATCCCAGAAATACTTTTTTCTGTAATTATTCTTTTTACATCAGAGATATTATTGTCTGGTCCAATTGTTATTGGGTCAACTACCATGCCGGATTCATATTTTTTTACTTTTAAAACCTCATCAACTTGTTGCTCAATAGACATATTCTTATGAATACAGGATACTCCCCCTAATTGAGCCATAGCAATAGCAAGTTTAGACTCGGATACTGTATCCATTGCAGCTGAGATAATAGGAACTTCTAGCTTTATC
>VTPE01000061.1 GCA_008638005.1 Pelagibacteraceae bacterium
GTCAAAGAAATATTTAAAGGAAATTGGGTATTACAATTAATAAGGGGCGTTCTGTTGCAAGGTGCCCCGGACCCCTGCTAATTAATTAACCGAAGTTAATTAAGCAGCAATAGCGTAACTTTCGTTAGCATTTATAAATTAGCCCATCACGGCGGAACCATACCGAGTGAAAGAAAAGCTTTTAGACATCCGTCGATCCTATTTCACCCCCATGAGTTGTATTTGGTGGAGGTGCAGGGTACCGCCCCCTGGTCCGAAATGTTTATTACGAATTTCGTTTATCACCATAGTTGGAAATCCAACTCAAATTAATATAAGTGATAGATTCTAAATTTAAAGAAAATTAAAGAACATGGCTCTTACAGAACAACAGATTCAAGAAATAAAAGAACAACAATCCCAAGAAAATTCTACAAAAAGAGTAACTTCACCTGAACTAGAAAAAATACTGTATGAAGCCATTCCTATTTTAGATCATGGTTTTATTCGTGTGATTGATTACATGGGAGATGATAGCTCAATTGTTCAAGCAGCAAGAGTATCATATGGAAAAGGAACTAAGAAAGTATCAACTGATGAAGGTCTAATTAGATATTTACTTAGACATTGGCATAGCACTCCATTTGAAATGTGTGAAATAAAATACCATGTTAAATTACCAATTTTTATCGCAAGGCAATGGATTAGACACAGAACAGCTAACGTAAATGAGTATTCAGCAAGATACTCTATTTTAGATAAAGAGTTTTATATTCCAACCGAAGATAAGCTTGCGGCTCAATCAAAAAGTAACCGACAAGGAAGAGGCGATATCTTAACGGGTGATCAGGCTCAAGAAGTCCTAAATATCTTAAAAGATGACTCCACTAGAACTTATCAGAATTATGAAAAAATGCTTAATGAGAGATATGACGGAAGTGTTATCGATGAAAACAAAGATGGCTTAGCAAGAGAGCTTGCTAGAATGAACTTAACTCTTAATTCTTATACCCAGTGGTATTGGAAAACGGATTTATTAAATTTAATGAATTTTTTATTTTTAAGAGCTGATATTCATGCTCAATACGAGATTAGAGTTTATGCGGAAGCTATGATTGAAACATTAAAAAAATGGGTCCCAATAACTCATTCAGCATTTTTAGATTACAGAGTAGGTGCAGCGCATGTTTCCTCTAAAGGTCTTCAAGTAATTAAATCTTTATTAAACGGAAATGAAGCGAACTTTGAAAAATCTGGATTAAGCAAAAGAGAATGGAATGAATTAATGGAAGTTTTAGAAAAGAAAGATCTTTTAATTTAATATTTCTCTTCCAATATTTAAAAATTTTTCTTTAATATCATCTGATAACTCTTCAAATACAATTCCTTTTTCAACACTTTTATTAAAGCAGTTATCAATTTTAATTTTCTCTAATAAACGAATACCCTGTTTTTTTGAAAGGTTATCAGATCCATCTTTTCCAAAAGGAAACATTTTGTTTCCATCTTTATCTTCAATAAAAGACATATTTTCGATTATTCCAAGAATTGGAATATTAGTTTTTTTAAACATCTCAATACCTCGATTTGCATCTGTGATTGATAATTGTTGAGGCGTGGTCACAATAATACTTCCATCAACATTTAACTCTTGGGCGAAAGTTAAAATTGCATCTCCAGTTCCAGGAGGCAGATCAACAATTAGATAATCAAGGTTTCCCCAATTAACGTTATCCAAAAACATTTTGATTGCTTTTATGACCATCGGCCCTCGCCAAACCATAGGTGAGTCTTTTTCAATTAAAAAACCCATGGACATCAATTTTATATTTTGTTTTTGAATCGGTTCAATTTTTCCATTTTCATCACTTGTTGGTTTTTCATTAATATTGAATAAATCAGGAATAGACGGTCCATAAATATCTGCGTCCAATAAACCCACTGATTGATTCAGTTGAGATAGTGCTACAGATAAATTTGCACTAATTGTTGATTTGCCAACACCACCTTTAGCGCTTGAAATGGCAATTATTTTTTTAATTCCAGGCAATTTTTTTTTAAGAAATTGTGATTGAGGCGAGATTTGGTCCTTAAATTTTTGTGATAAGTTAATTTTTTTTTCTGAATTCACCTTGTTTTTTCCTTTTAAATAACCATTTAACTATATAGTAACTAGTAAATTTAATAACTATAAAAGGAATTTAAATGTCAGGTTCACCATGGGGAAGCGGAGGAAATGACCGACCATCAGGAAATGGTGGGGGCGGCGGAAATCGACCTCCAAACATTGATGATCTAGCTAATCAGTTTCAAGATTCACTAAAAAAAATGTTTCCTGGAAAAAAAGTTCCAGGTGGCAATAAACCAATCATCATTTTTGGAATTATTATATTAGGTCTTTGGCTTGCAAGTGGATTTTACAGAGTGCTTCCTGATGAACAGGGCGTTGTCTTAAGATTTGGAAAATATGTAAATCAAACGCAACCTGGATTACATTATCACTTGCCATATCCAATTGAAACTGCAGTTACACCTAAAGTTACTAGAGTTAATAGAATTGATGTAGGTTATCGATCAGCTGCTGATACCGGAAGAGCCACAAGTGTGAGTGATGTTCCTGAAGAAAGTTTGATGTTAACAGGAGATGAAAACATTGTAGATATCGATTATTCAGTTTTCTGGATTATAAAAGATGCGGGTAAATTTTTATTCAATATTCAGGCTCCCGAAGATACAGTGAAAAGTGTTGCTGAAACAGCAATGAGAGAAGTTATAGCAAGATATGACATTCAATCTATCTTAACAGAGGGAAGGGCCCAAGTTGAAATAGATACTCAAGAAATTATGCAAGAAATTTTAGATTTTTATGACTCTGGAATTTCCATTACGCAAGTTCAAACACAAAAAGCGGATCCACCTAATCAAGTGATTGATGCTTTCAGAGACGTTCAAGCTGCAAAGGCAGATAAAGAAAGAGCGCAAAACGAAGCCGAGTCTTATGCCAACGATGTAATCCCTAGAGCAAGAGGAGAGGCAGCTCAAGTATTGCAACAAGCCGAAGCCTATAAAAGAGAGGTTGTTGCTTTAGCTGAAGGAGAGGCAAGCAGATTTTTATCAATATATAATGAGTACAGAAAAGCAAAAACTGTAACACAAGAGAGAATGTATCTTGAGACAATGGAAAAAGTGATGGCTGATATAAATAAAATTATCATAGATAAAGAGTCGGGAAGTGGAGTTGTTCCTTACTTACCATTGCCAGAATTAAAGTCAGGAGCAAAAAAATAATGAATGAAAAAATTTTAAAGTTTTTAGGGCCAATAATTATTGTTATTGGATTTATTGTTTATTCAACATTTTTTATAGTATCTGAAGTTCAACAAGTAATTGTTTTACAGTTTGGTGATCCAAAGCGAATAGTTCAAAAAGCAGGATTGCATGCTAAAATACCTTTTATTCAAAACGTGGTATTTTTAGATACAAGAATTTTAAATCTAGATGCGCCACCAGAGGAAGTGATTGCATCAGACCAGAAAAGATTAATTGTTGATGCCTTTGCAAGGTTTCAAATCAAAAACCCGTTACAATTTTACATTTCAGTTGGAAACGAAAGAGTGGCAAGGTCAAGATTAGCAACAATTGTAAATGCAAGAATTAGAGGTGTGTTAGGTAAAGAAGAGCTTGCGACACTTGTCTCAAAAGATAGAGCCAGACTAATGGATCAAATTACAAAAGATGTAAATACTGAAGCAGAAAAGCTTGGAATTCAAATTATTGATGTAAGAATTAAAAGAGCAGATTTACCTCAAGCAAACAGTGAAGCGATTTTCCGAAGAATGCAAACTGAAAGAGAAAGAGAAGCTAAAGAGTTTAGAGCAGAAGGAGCTGAGATAGCTCAGACCATTAGATCAACAGCTGATAAAGAAGTTACAATTATTTTAGCTGAAGCCAATAAAAAGTCTCAAGTTTTAAAAGGAGAAGGCGATGGTGAAAGAAATAAAATATTTGCTGAAGCTTTTGGCCGTGATCCAGACTTTTTTAGTTTTTATAGATCCATGCAATCATATGAAAAATCTTTGATTGGTAAGGACACATCATTAATTTTATCACCTGATAGTGATTTCTTTAAATTTTTTGGCCAGTCAGGCGGAAGAAAGACAAGACCCGCAAATCAGTAAAAACTATGAATGAGTTTTTTGTGGCAATAGGTCTACTTTTTGTCATTGAGGGCCTTTTATATTCACTATTCCCAGATCAAATGAAGGGAATGATGCAAAAAATGAAAGACTTGCCATCTAACAGTTTACGAACTGGTGGCCTTTTTTTTGCTTTAATCGGGTTTATTATTGTATGGATCATTAAATCATGAAAACAATTTTTAAATATTTGTTTATCATCTTATTTTTTCAAAATTTAAATAGTGCTGCATTTTCTAACGATGTATCCAA
>VTPE01000062.1 GCA_008638005.1 Pelagibacteraceae bacterium
GTGCTGAAATAATTCATATTTTTTTCTTATATATTAAAAAGGCAATAATAATAACAAAACATAAACTGTACCAAGTTAAAGCATATTGCAAATGATTATTAGGTAGTACAATTTTTTCTGGTTTTTTCAAATTGTATCCCATCTTAATATCTGAGGTGCTCTCGGCTATTAATGGATATAGTTTTCTTGAATATTTTTTTTCTAGACTTAACAAATCTATATAAAAAGTAAGCTCGTTAGAATTATCTGGGGTAAAGAGGTTCTTTCTTTTGGGTTTTAACAAAATAGCATGAATTATTTTATCTGTATTTAAAAACTTTGTTTCTAAGTTAAATTTCTCTTTAGTCCATCCAGCTCTAATCAATAATAATTTTCGACCAATTGTTTCAAATGGTAAATAAACATCAAAACCATATTGACCTCTCTCACCAAGTGAATAAACAAACTCAGGTTGGTTAATGATTTTTCCTTGAATGATCACTTTTGAAAATAACTCACTTTTTTTACTAAATACCTCTGGTGTCCTACTGTATGTGAGTGAGATTTCTTGAATTAAATTATTTTTCCATTGTAATCGGTAGACCTGCCAAGATCCAAGGCAAAATAAAAAAAATACTATAAAAAAAGTAAAAAAATTAAAAAATTTTGATTTCAGATTTTTTTAGCTGCCCCAAATATAGATTGCCGCAAATAAGAAAAGCCACACAACATCGACAAAATGCCAGTACCATGCCGCAGCTTCAAATCCAAAATGATGATCGGGTTTGTAATGTCCTGCTCTCGCTCTAAATAAGCATACTAATAAAAAGATTGTTCCAACCAAAACGTGAAACCCATGAAAACCTGTTGCCATATAAAATGTTGCACCATAAATTCCTGTTGAAAGTTTAAATGGGGCAACCATATACTCGTATGCCTGAAACATAGTGAAAATTGCACCTAAAATAACGGTTAACAATAAGCCTTGAATTAAACTTTTTCTATCATTTTCCAATAATGCGTGATGTGCCCAAGTGACTGTTGTGCCAGAAAGCAAAAGTATTAAAGTATTAATTAAAGGTATGTGCCACGGATCTAAAGTCTCTATACCTTTAGGCGGCCAAACAGATCCTCCAACAGCGTCTGGGTATAAACTTGCATCAAAATATGCCCAAAACCACGCAACAAAAAACATAACTTCAGAAACTATGAACAAGACCATTCCATAGCGCATCCCAATTTGCACAACCGGAGTATGATCACCCTTATGCTCTGCTTCTATAATCACATCTCTAAACCACATATACATGCCGTACAAAAGGACCGCAAAACCAATCAAGAGCATCCATAAACTTTTAGATTTAAAATAATAAACTGCGCCAACAGAAACTATTAAGGCTGCAAAGGAACAAAAAATTGGCCAAGGACTTGGTTCGACTAAATGATAATCATGTTTTTTTTCAGCTGCCATAATCTTTAACTTTTATTTTTTACTTCAAAAAGACTGTAGGACAAAGTGATTTCACTGGTCCCTTTCGTCGCTGGGTCGTCTATAATTTTAGGATCGATATAATAAGCTACGTTAAACTTAACAATTTCATTAGATTTTACCGTTTGTTTTTCAAAACAAAAACACTGTAATTTTTGAAAATATTTACCAACAATTGGAGGGCTTGTATTAAAGGTAGATATCACCTCTAAAGGCTGATCACTTTCATTCTTAACCTCAAAAATAATGTTGTTAACTTCACCTATTTTAACATTCTGGAAGTTGTCTAGAGGTTTAAAATTTACAGGCAAATCATTGTTAGTATTTGAATCAAATCTTACTTTAACAATCTTATCAATAATAATTTCAGAAGGTTTTTCAGATTTTTGCGTTGTCCCACCAAAACCGGTTACACGACAAAACAAATCATACAAAGGAACTGATGCAAATGAAAGTCCAATCATGGCAAAAACCAAAATAAATAAATACTTGGGATTCATCTTAAAAGAAGAAGTCATTTTATTTTAAAGAAACGCCTATTTGATAGATAGTAATAAAAAAGAAAAAAATAATAACACCTACTAATACACCAAGAGTAATTAAATTTTTTTTTTTTAATTTTTTATCCATTAAATTTTAAGAAAATTATCTACTAATATTGTTGAGAAAATAAAAAATAAATAAAAGATTGAAAAAACAAAAACTCTAGTTCCTATTTTATCATAAACTTTTTTATTACTTTCCCTAAAAAGCTTAAAACATAAATAAATATAATAAGTCCCAAAGAGTATTGCTGTAATTAAGTTAACTACTCCAGCAAACCCTAGAAGAAAAGGTAAAATTGTAATTGGAAACAAGATAATTGAATAAAATAAAATATTTTTCTTCGTATATTCTTCACCGGCAACAACAGGTAACATTGGAATACCTGCATTTTTGTAGTCTTCGTTTTTATATAAACTAAGGGCCCAAAAATGTGACGGTGTCCATAGAAATATAATTAAAAATAAAACAATGGGTTCAACAGAAATACTATTTGTTGCAATTGTCCAGCCAATCACAGGAGGAAAAGCGCCGGCTGCACCACCAATAACAATATTTTGTGGTGTTCTTCTCTTTAACCAAACCGTATAAATAAAAAAATAAAAACCAATAGTCGTTGCTAATATTAAAGCTGATAATAAATTTGAAGAAAAATATAAGCCTGTAATAGATATTAAAGTCATAGCCAAACCAAACCACAAGGCATGAACTTGTTTTAATTTTCCAAGCGGCAACGGTCTCAAGCAGGTTCTGCTCATTAATTTATCTGTATCAGACTCGTACCACATATTTAGAGCACCAGCCGCTCCTGCTCCAATTGCAACAAAAAATAATGACAGAGCAGCTTTCATAAAATGTATTTGAATTGGTGCAATCACTAAACCAACTAATGCAGTAAACATGACAAGGGACATCACCCTTGGCTTCATAAGCTCATAAAATGATAAAAAAATCTGCGAAGAACTACTAGTATGTTGATTTAATTCAGTAGTTCTTGCAGACACGTCAATTTTACTTAATCTTTGGTAGCTCGTTAAACTGATGGAATGGTGGAGGTGATGTTAACGTCCACTCTAAAGTATTTGCTCCTTCACCCCAATAGTTAGCCTCTGCCGCTTTCTTTCTCATGAAAGCATGAACAACTGCCGCAAAGAAAACTACTAAGCTTACAACGGATAGCATAGACCCAACTGAAGAGACATAATTCCATCCAGCGTAAGCGTCAGGATAATCTGCGTATCTTCTTGGCATTCCAGCTAAGCCTAAAAAGTGTTGCGGAAAGAATATCAAATTAACAGAAATAAATGTTAACCAAAAATGCAGTTTTCCAAGGAAAGGAGAAATTTCATAGCCAGACATTTTTCCAAACCAATAATAAAATCCAGCAAATATAGAAAATACCGCTCCTAAAGAAAGGACGTAATGAAAGTGAGCGACAACATAATAAGTATCATGAAGGGCTGTATCAACTCCAGCATTAGCTAAAACAACTCCAGTTACACCCCCAACTGTAAATAAGAAAATGAAACCGATGGCCCACAACATTGGAGTTTCGAATTTAATCGACCCCCCCCACATTGTTGCAATCCATGAAAAAACTTTAATTCCTGTTGGAACCGCAATAACCATTGTTGCAAAAGTAAAGTATGCACGCGTATCTGCACCCATTCCTACAGTATACATATGATGAGCCCAAACGATAAAACCTACAACTCCAATTGAAACCATTGCGTATGCCATTCCAAGATAACCAAAAACTGGTTTTTTTGAGAACGTCGAAACAATATGACTTATAATTCCAAAGCCAGGTAAAATTAAAATATAAACTTCAGGGTGTCCAAAAAACCAAAATAAGTGTTGGAATAATATCGGATCTCCACCACCTTGAGGGTTAAAAAATGCAGTTCCAAAATTTCTATCTGTTAACAGCATTGTGATACCGCCTGCTAATACAGGCACAGCTAGCAATAATAGAAATGCTGTGACTAACATCGACCATACGAAAAGCGGCATTTTATGAAGCGTCATGCCAGGAGCTCTCATATTAAAAATGGTTGTTATAAAATTTACAGCTCCTAAAATTGAAGAGGCTCCAGCGACGTGTAAACTTAAAATAGCAAGATCCATCGCAGGACCAGGCTGTGCACTTGTTGATAGCGGCGGATATATCGTCCAACCTCCACCTACTCCATTTTGACCTGGAGGGCCTTCAACAAAAAGAGATGCAAGTAATAATATTAATGAGGTTGGTAGTAACCAAAAAGATATATTATTCATTCTTGGAAATGCCATATCAGGCGCACCAATTTGAATTGGAACGAACCAGTTACCGAATCCGCCAATCATAGCTGGCATCACCATAAAAAAAATCATAAGCAGTCCGTGACCAGTAACTAAAAC
>VTPE01000014.1 GCA_008638005.1 Pelagibacteraceae bacterium
GGATATCTTTCCACTCATTCAGTTTTTCATAAGTGTTTCCAAGTAATACAAACTGTACTGGTTTTTCAACACCTCCTGATCTTATAGATTGAGGCATGACCGGAAAGGCTACAACGCCTGGAACTTTAGAAATTTTTCCAAAAGATGATCTTAAAATTTCTTGCCCACTTCTTTTTCTGTCACTCCAGTTTTCTAATAAAACGATAATGAATGCAGAGTTCACTTGTTTACTGCTTTTTCCAAAACCAGGCACTCTTAAGAGCAATCGTCTAATTTCACCTTTTCCAATTTCTGGCAAAAACATACTTTCAATTTGTTCTGCTTTTGAAGCAGTATAATTATAACCAGATCCTTCAGGAGCTTTTACAATAACAAAAAAGACACCCCTGTCTTCTTTTGGAAGAAGTTCTTTTTTTGTAATAGTAAAAAGAAAAAGAGTTAAAAAAACTACACCAGCTAAAAAAATGAATACAATTTTTTGTTTATTGATCAGAAGTTTTAAAGTTTCAGCATAACCATTTTCACAGTTTTTAAAAAAATCATTAAATTTATTAATTATTTTGGATTTACTTTTTTTAACTTTTAGAAACTTAGAACCAAGCATTGGCGAAACTGTTAAAGCTACGAAACTTGAAATTAAAACCGCAAAAGACAAAGTCACTGCCATCTCCATAAATAGACGGCCTATTAAACCTTTAATAAAAATAAGAGGTAAAAAAACTGAAATAAGAACAACTGTTGTTGCAATAATTGCAAATGCAACTTGCTTTGAACCTCTGTAAGCCGCAACCAGTCTCGACTCTCCCATTTCCATTCTTCGCGATATATTTTCTCCCATAACAATTGCATCATCAACGACAATTCCAATAGCTAAAACTATAGCCATGAGGGTAAATAAATTAAGGCTAAAACCAGCAACATAGATTGCTAAGAATGTAGAAATTATCCCAACAGGAATTGTAACTGCTGGAATGATAACTCCCGTTAAATTTCCAAGAAAAAGATAAATGATAATGATGACTAAAATAATTGCGATAAAAATTGTTTTGTAAACTTCATATATTGCAGCTTCAATATAATTTGATCTATCGAATGAAACACTTAAAGTTGATCCAGCTGGAAGCGTAGGTTCAAGCTCTTTAATTTTTGTTTTTATTCTTGAGGCAACTTCAATGGTATTCGCTGTAGATTGTTGATATATTCCAATACCAACCGTTTGTTTTCCATTTCCTTTAAACAGTGTGTTGGTATTTAAAGCCCCAAACTCTACTCTAGCAATGTCTTTTAATTTTGTAATTGAACCATCTTGAGCTCGTTTTAAAACTAATTCTTTGTAATCATTTAAGTCTTGGTAAGCTTTTTCAACTTTAATAACTAGATCAATATTTTTTGACTCTATTTTTCCAGCTGGGAACTCAACATTTTCTTTTCTTAAGATATTTTCCAACTCATCTGTTGTTATATCTCGTGCTGCCATAGCAACAGGATCTAACCATAGTCTTAACGAAAACTCTCTTTCACCACCAAGCCTGATGAGACCCACACCTGGTAAATTAGCAAACTCATCTTTTAAATAACGATCGGCATAGTCAGTCAGTTCCAGGTCTGACATTCTTGCGCTTTGAAAGGCTAACCACATAGTAGTTGTTCTTGCTGCAGAAGCTTTGAACACTTGCGGAGGTTCTGCTTGCTCTGGTAAGTCATCTAGAATTCTGGCTATTCGGTCTCTTACATCATTTGCAGCAACATCAAGGTCAACACCAAGATCAAACTCCAAATTAATAGATGATCTTTCATCTTCACTTGTCGAATCAATAGTGACTAGACCTGGCGTACCACCTACTCTCTCCTCAATTTTTTGAGTAATTTGTGTGTCTATAATTTTTGCAGATGCGCCGTTATAATCTGTTCGAATATTAACTTTAGCTGTCTCGACATCTGGAAGCTCACGAAGTGGGATTTCATTAAAGGTTACGATTCCAAAGATAACAAGTATTAAACTCATTACTGAAGCAACCACAGGTCTTTTTATTGAAAGCTCTGTTAAGAACATTATTGATACTCGGTAATTTTAATTTTTGATCCAGGCCTTACTTTATTTGTGCCTTCAGCTAAAATCACATCATCCTGAGCTAATCCTGAAAGGATTTCAATTTTTCCAAAATTTCTTTTGCCAATAGTGACTGAATTTTTTTTAATTTTATTTTCTTCAATGAGATAAACAAATTTATCATTACCTTGAATTACTAAGGCTTGCTCAGGTATTGAAAGTGAATTAGTTTCGTTAAATATCAAATCAATATTTAGCAACATACCTGGAATTAACCTTTCTGATTGATTATTTATTTTAGCTTGTACTAAAATTGATCTGGTTGTTGGGTCAACTCTCGAGCTAATTGTTTCTAGTTTACCATTAAAAACCTCTTTAAAAGCTGTTGAACTTGCTTCAACTTTTAAATCTTTTTTTAACATTCCTAAAAAATTTTCCGGAACCTTGATATCAACCTTTAGGGTTTGAATATCATCCAGGGTTGCAATGATTGAATCATCACCGCCTAAAATGCCAGGTGTGATTTCTCTTTTTCCTACCTTTCCATTAAAGGGAGCCTCGATAATTCTATCGTTTAATGTAGCAATGATTTGACCTTTTTTAACACTTGGATAGTCATCAAAATTTACTGAGCTAATTAATTCTTCCTTTTTTATTCTAATAGAAAAAGTTTGATTGGCTATTGCTGTTCCAAATGTTTCTAATTTATCAAAAAAATTTGAGTATTTAACTTTTGTTGCAATTACACCCACGGGTGCAGATTTTGCTTCTGCAATTTTTTTTTCAATAATGTTTGCAACTACAGCTCTTCCAATAATAATTGACGCAATTACAAAGGCAATTAGACTTAAGATAATTGTTAATTTTTTTTTTGCAGTTACTCTAGCCATTGTTGATCATTAAAATGTGTTGTTACACGCAGATATATATTTGAATTTTGACAATTTAAAGTAGTCTTTATTAATAAATTACTTAATTAGCTTGTTTTTTAAGGCCCATTCAGTCCATGACCCATCGTAAACATCAAATTCTTTATTAAATACTTTTTCGTAAGCAGTACCAGCGATAACAGCAGCAACGCCAGATCCACATGAAAAGGTTATTTTGTCTTCTGAAGAAATACTTAACTCATCAAAAATTTTTTTTAATTCATCCTTATTTTTCATACATCCTGTTGCAGGATCTAAAAGTTTGGAAAAGGGAAGGTTTTGACTATTTGGAATGTTACCACTTTGTAATTCAGGTCTAGGTTCAGGATCAGTTGCATTAAACCTTCCGCTAGGCCTTGCATCAATTAGTTTAAAAGTAGAACTTACAATATTGTTTTTTATATCTTCAAAAAATTTAATATTTTTTGGATTATTTTTTGCAATATAGTTTGATTGCCCTTTATTTTGAGGTTTACCTGTTTCAACTTTAAATTTTTTTATTTTCCAATTTTTAAAACCTCCATCAAGTATAGAGACTTTTTCGTGACCATACTGACTAAACATCCAACTTACTCTTGGGGATGTGAAAATTCCCAATGTATCGTAACATATAATATGATCACTATTTTGAATCCCTAATTCACTTGCTTTTTTTGAAAACCATTCCTTATCAGCTAATGTGTGCGGGTATTTAGATGATTGGTCTGAAAATTCATCTAGATCAAAAAAAATTGATCCAGGAATTCTTTCATTTAAAAATTCTGACTTACCATCTCGATTAGTACCTGGTAAATGCCAAGTACAGTCAATGATGCTTAAATCTTTTTGATTTAAGTTTTCGTTTAACCAGTCGCAAGTTATTAAATTCATTTATTTTTATTAAAGTCATGATACTAAATTTTTATGATTAGTAAAAATCAATTGGGTATTATTTTCATGATATTAAGTGTTATTAGCTTTTCTGTCATGGATATAGTGGTTAAACTGATGTCGTCTCATTATCCAACTGGGCAGCTTATTTTTTTTAGAGGATTCTTTGGTTTAATACCAATACTTTTTATTATTCCAAAAGAAAGATTTGGAAATTTACTCAAAACTGAAAAAATAAAATTACACTTGGTGAGAGCGTTTGGAGGAGCATTTGCAATGACGTTTTTATATTTAGGCTTAAAGTTTTTACCTATTGCAGATGCTATCACAATCAGTTTTGCAGCTCCAATTTTTGCAACTATATTTTCAATCATTTTTTTAAATGAAAAAGTAAGACTAATAAGGTGGCTTGCTATTTTTTTTGGATTAACAGGTGTTATTATAGTTTTAAAACCTGGAACTGAGCTTTTTACATATTATTCGTTTTTTCCGATTTTATTTTGTATTGGTTTTGCTACGATTTCAATAGCTATAAAAAAATTATCAAAAACGGAACCTGATTATTTAATCGCTCTTTATTTTACATTAGTATTAATATTGTTTGGCTTAATATCGATTTCCATGGGTTGGAAAAAAATAGATATTTCAGATATTCATTATTTAATCATCATTGGATTAAGTGGTTCAATTGGGAATATTTTTTTAACAAAGTCAATTCGAGAAGCTGATATTTCTTTAGTAACGCCTATTAAGTACTTAAGTCTTGTTTTTGCAATTATTGCTGGTTGGCTTATATTTAATGAGATACCATCTATCTTAACCATCTCAGGTGCCATGTTAATTATTTTAAGTACATTCGTTATATTTAAAAGAGAAGCTGCAAAGAAAATTAAGCCAACAATAATTAGGCAATTATAAATGACTAAACCAAAATATTGGGAAGAAGGAAAAAAATATTTATCAAAAAAAGATAAAATTCTTAAAGAATTAATCAAAAAATATCCTGGTCACTTAAAAAGTAGAAAGGACCCCTTTTTCTCACTTTGTAAATCAATTGTAGGTCAACAAATATCAGTTCAGGCTGCAAATTCAGTATGGAAAAAATTAGAGGCAAAATCTAAGAAAATTAAACCTGATAATATTTTAAAGCTTTCTAAAATTCAGCTAGCTAATTGCGGCCTATCAAAACAAAAAATAACATATTTAAAAATTTTATCTAAAAAATTTAAAACAAAAGAAGTAGATATTAAAAAATTAAAAAAAATGGATGATCATGATGCCATCCTGCATCTAACTGAAGTTAAAGGCATTGGAAAATGGACAGCTGAAATGTTTTTGTTTTTTAACCAGCTGAGACCAGATATTTTTCCAGTACAAGACATTGGATTGCTAAGAGCAATTTCAAAAAATTATAAAACTTCATATCCACCTTCAAACTCGCAATTAAAAAAATTTAACAAGAAATGGTCACCATATTGTACGGTTGCAACTTGGTACTTATGGAGAAGTATTGATCCGGTGGTTGTTAGCTATTAAATTGTTTACAAATTTGTAAATTTCTATTTGTTGTTTCTTTGGCGTATGACCATGCCTCTTGATAGGCCTCTGAATGATAGCATTCTAATGCTTTTTCGTAGCTTGGAAATTCCCAAATTACAGTTCTTGGGAAATCTGTTCCTTCCAAGCATTGATAGTCACCACCTCTAACAAGGGGTTTGCCACCGTGATTTAAAATAGCTTTCGTTGCAGCTTCTGCATATTTAGATAAATTGCCCTGATCTTCGATTTGATTATATAATGCAATCCAATAACCTTTCATTTACATCCTCCTAAAATTAATTAATAAATATATATGGACAATAAATTAATCATTAACTGGGATGAATACAATAAAACAGTAGAGCAGTTAGCAATCCAAATTCATAACTCTGGTTTTAAAGTAGATTTGTTAATTGGGATTATGAGAGGTGGAGCACCTATCATTGATGTTCTAAGTAGAATATTTAAAATTAAATGTGCATACCTTGCGGTAGAGTCTTATTCAGGCGATGAAATCGAAAATCAGCAAGGAGATATTATATTTTCTAGAGAACTTAGTTCGACTGCCCATAAATTAGGTGGAAATATTTTATTATGTGACGATCTATCTGATACTGGAGTAACATTAAACAAAAGTATTGATTGGATTAAAAATTATCGCCCAATAAGAGATAATATTAAAGAAATCAAAACAGCTGTTTTATGGAAAAAATCTCATTCGACATTTGAACCGGATTATTGTGCACAAAGACTACAAGACAATCCTTGGATTGTTCAACCTTTTGAGAAGTACGAAGAAATAAGAATTGAAGATTTAAAAAAAGCACCAGAGTTATAAACTCTGATGCTTTTTAAATTAAATTATTGCAAAATTAATAAAGCTTAAAATTGCAATCACCCATATTGCGGGCTTTACTGTTTTTATTTTACCACTTGCAATTTTGATTAAAGCGTAGGCTAAAAAAGCCAAGGCAATTCCGTAGCTTATACTGTAAGTTAATGGCATTGTAATCATCGCTAAAACAGCAGGCCCAGATTCTGAAATGTCATCCCATTCAATATCAGTAATATTTCTTACAAATAGTATTGCAACATAAACTAAAGCAGCACCATCTATTTGTTTTGGTAGTGAAGTTGCTAAAGGAGCAAAAAATAAACAAGATAAGAATAACAATCCAATAACTAGAGATGTCATTCCTGTTTTTCCTCCAGCTTTAATTCCAGATCCAGATTCTATGTAACTTGTCACAGTAGTTGTTCCAAGAAGAGATCCTGCAACTGTTCCAACACTGTCAGATAACATTGCTTTATCAATATCTTTAACTTTACCATCAGAATCAACTTTTCCAGCCACGTTAGCTACAGATGTTAAAGTTCCCGCTGTATCAAAAAAATCAACAAAAAATAGAGTAAAAACGACTGTTGCCATTCCCGCTGTTAGTCCAGCTGATAAATCAAAGGATAAGAAGTGTTTCATTGTAGGTATTGAACCAACCACTCCATTAAATTTTGATAAATCGGCTACCCAAGCAATGATTGAAAATACTAAAATTCCAATAATAATATTTCCTTTTATATTTAATTTTTCTAGAACGATCATTGATACAAAGGCAAGACAAGCCAAAATTACAATTGGATCTTTAAGATTACCTAAAGTTACCAATGTTACTGGATGGTCAACAGTAATGCCCATAATCTCCATACCTATAATAGCTAAGAACAACCCAATACCAGCTCCTATCCCAAGTTTTAAACTTTTAGGAATAGAGTTTATTATCCATGCTCGAAGAGGAGTAAGTGAAATTATTAAAAAAAGAATACCGGCAATTAGTACGGCACCTAAAGCTTGATCAGGTGTATAACCCATACCTTTACAAACCCCATAAGCTATAAATGCGTTTAAACCCATTCCTGGAGCTAGCCCCACAGGCCAAGTTTTTCCGTAGAAAGCCATTATAAAACATGCAATAGCTGAGGCCAGAATTGTAGCTGTATAAACACCTCCAAAGTCAAAACCGCCATCTTTCAAAATAACAGGATTTAAAAACATAATATATGCCATCGTTAAAAAGGTTGTTGTACCAGCAATGATTTCAGTTTTTAAATCTGTTTTATTTTCTTTAAACTTAAAATATTTTTCAAACATTAGGATCCTTTCTTTTTTTAAACATATAAGAATTCATTTTTAATTAAATTTAAAATAAATAGTGTGTGGATTTTATTGTTTGTATAATTATTTTTCTCGAGTAGATTGAATTTTAAATGTTAACAAAAGACCAACTAATTCAATACTTTATTGAAGGGGAAAAAATTGAAAAAAATTTCAAAATAGGAACTGAGCATGAAAAATTTATCTTTAATCTCTATACAAAAAAACCAGTTGAATACTCACAAAAAGGAATTTTGGGTATTTTTGAAATTTTAAAAAGGAACAGTTGGACAGAAATAAAAGAGGGGGAAAATTTAATTGGTTTAAAAAAAGATGATTTAAGCATTACCTTAGAGCCTGGTTTACAAATTGAACTTTCAGGTGCCCCAAAAAATAATATTCATGAAACATGTAAAGAAGTAAATTTATATTTAAAAGAGTTGAAGGATGCATGCAATCAACTTGATCTAGGGATTATTGGAATAGGATTTATTCCCAATGCTACTTTTGATGAAATTAATCATCTTCCAAAAAAACGATACAGTATAATGAGAAATTATATGCCTAAAGTTGGTACTTTAGGCTTGGATATGATGCACAGAACTGCTGCCACTCAAGTTAATTTTGATTTTTCATCTGAAGAAGATTTTAAAAAAAAAACAAAAGTTGCAAGTTGCTTAGCTCCAATTGCAATTTCCTTATTTTCTAATTCTCCAATTAGTGAAGGTAAACTTAATGGGCACCTAGGATATCGAACACATATTTGGCAAAATACTGATAGAGATCGATCTGGTTTAATCCCATTTTTTTTTAATCAAACAAACTCCTATGAGCAGTATTGTGATTATGCTTTGAAAGTGCCGATGTATTTTATTCAACGTTCTGAAGAGATCGTTGATTGTAGTGGAAAAAGTTTTCAAGACTTTATTCAAGGTAATATTAAAGAGATAAATAATGAAAAAGCTAATATTGATGATTGGGCAAATCATCTTTCTACAATTTTCACAGAAATAAGGGTTAAAAAATATATTGAAATTCGAGCAGCAGACTCATGTTCGTGGTCAGGCATTTGTTCAATACCAGCGTTTTGGACAGGAATTTTATATGATCAAAATGTTTTAGATGAATGTTTCGAGATATGTAAAGACTGGAAGTATGAAGATGTAAACTATGCTTACATTGAAGCTGGTAAGAAAGGTTTTAATGCAAAATTTTTTGATAAAACCGTACATTATTTTGCAAGTCAGTTTCTAAAACTATCAAAAAAAGGGTTAGAAAACCGTAATCAACTGAACTCTAATAATGATGATGAGAGTATATTCCTTGATGATTTAGAAAACTTTATAAAATTAGAAAAAAATTTATCAAATATTCTTATAGAAGAGTATCACAATAAATATAAACAAAATTTGAATTTAATCTTTGATGAAAAAGCATTTTAAAATCGCTATTCAAATGGATCCATTAGAAACTATCAACCCTAAAGAAGATAGTACTTTTGTTATCGCTAAAGAGGCCCAAGATAGAGGTTATAAAATATTTCATTATTTACCCAAGGATATTTCTTTAAAAAATAATCAAGTAATAGCAGAGGGTTGTTATTTCAAAATTTTAAAAAATAAAAAAAAAATTTTTAAAAAAGAAAAAAAGGTAACCAAAAATTTAGAGGATTTTGATTGTATTTTAGTTAGGCAAGATCCACCTTTTAATTTAGACTATATTACATCAACTTATTTTTTAGATTTGTTAGATAAAAAAGTTTTAGTTTTAAATAATCCGACCGAGATAAGGAATAATCCAGAGAAATTATCTATTTTTAACTTTAAGAATTTAATGACCAAAACAATAGTTTCAGAAAATTTAAATGAAATTATTAAATTTATAAAATCAAATCAATTTACAATTTTAAAACCTTTATATGGAAACGGAGGTGAAGGTATTGAAAAAGTAAGCAAGAATTCAGTAGATAATAAAAAATTAATTCTCAAAATGTTAAACAAATATAAAAGTCCAATTGTTGCACAAAAATTTATCAAAGAAATTCAATTTGGAGATCGAAGAATTATTTTATTTGATGGAGAATATATGGGTTCAGTCGCCAGAATTCCAAAACGAGGAAGTATAAAAGCAAATTTTCACTCAGGGGGAATTGCAAAAAAGACAGGATATGTGTTTAGAGACAAAGCAATTTGCTTAAGATTAAAATCGTTTCTCAAAAAAAATGATCTATTTTTTGCTGGAATTGATGTTATTGGAAATTATCTCACTGAAATAAACATTACTTCTCCCACCGGAATACAAGAAATAAATAGATTAAATAACGTCAGATTAGAAAAAGTTTTTTGGGATAAGCTGGAAAAAAAACTAAATTAAATTTTTGTAATATTTTTTAATTTTTAATCTTTCATCTTGATTTAGCAATCTACCAAATTGAGATTGCATATTTTCATTCATATGTTTTGTTTTTGAAGTCGCGGGTATTACACAAGTTACATCTGGGTGTGAAATAATAAATTTAAGATAAAGTTCTGACCAAGTATTGATGCCATAATCACTAATCCATTTTGGTATTTTTTTATTTTTGGATAATTTAAATAAATTTCCACCTTGAAAAGGTCTATTAATAATAACTGCCAACCTTTTCTCTTTTGCCAAGGGTAGTAAGTATTTTTCTGCTTCATCATCCAAAATGTTATATGTAAATTGTACAAAATCTATCTCATCATTTTTCATAATTTTAATAAGCTTTTCATGCCTACTTCCATGAGAGGTGGTGACTCCTAAATATTTAATTTTACCTTTCTTTTTTAAATTTTTTAATAATTCGAAATGTGAATCGTAATTGACTAAATTATGAACTTGGACGAGTGAAAATTTATTAATATTCCATAAATCGATCGACTCTTTGAATTGTTTCATTCCCATATTATTCATTGGAGTCCAAATTTTTGTCGCTGAAAATAAATTTTTTTTATTACTCTCTGTAATATTTTTTAAAGATAGACCTATTATTTTTTCTGCTTGTCCATACATAGGAGAAGAGTCAATAATTTGACCTTTGTTTTTAAAAAAAATTTTTAAAATCTCAACGCAATTTTTAATATTTGTTTTTGTAGGCATAACATCAAATGTTAGCCAAGAGCCCATTCCTATGGGTGTAATTTTTTCACCACTTTTTGGAATAATTTTTTTATTAACTGTTTTATTTCTAGCAAAAGAGAATTTTGAGAAGAAAAAAGATACAAAATTAAAAAAAATAAGTTTTGAAAAACTTCTTCTACTTATCATTTTATTTTTGTTTTTTAATTAATAGAGGCGACATAGGCCGCCTCTATCTATATAATTTTATCGAATTTCGATTTGTCTTGGTTTTTTAGCTTCTGGAATAATTCTTTCCAAAGAAACTTTTAAAAGACCATCTTTTAATTCTGCTCCTTTTACTTCTGTATCATCAGCTACCGTAAAAGTTTTGCTAAAGAATCTTTTAGAAATACCTTGATGTATAACATTTCCATCCTCATCTTTAGTTTCAGAATTATCTTTTTTAACAGACTTAATTGTCAAAAGACTCTCTGCAAATTCAATAGAGATATCTTTTTTATTATAGCCTGCTAACGCCACTTCAATATCGTAAGTATTTTCACCAGTTTTCACGATATTATATGGCGGATAGTTGACTGAAGGCGAATTAAAGAAATTATCTTCAAACATTTTTTCAAAATGATCGAAGACATTGTCATAACCTACAGTTACAGGCCTTAATTGATTAAATATAGATAAAGCATTACTCATTTGTTTCCTCCTTTGTTAAGCAAGTACTTTTGTAGGCCCTAATATTAAGCAACCTACAATTATAATGTGGTTAGTAATTATAATTTTTCAAGATGATGTTTATTAGAAATTTTTAAAGCAAAAATATATGCAAGCGCAACTTCATTTAAATAATCATAACGGCCACTTGCACCACTATGTCCAGCGTCCATATTCATATCTAATAATAATAAGTTAGAATTTGTTTTATAATCTCTCAATTTTGCAATCCATTTTGTCATTTCCCAATAAGTAACCCTGGGATCTGTAATTCCACCTGTAATTAACATATTAGGATAATCTTGTTTTTTTACATTATCATAGGGTGAGTAGCTTTTAATATATTCAAACGCTTGTTTATTATTTTTTAAATCACCCCACTCAGGTATTTCGGTTACTGTTAAAGGAAGATCCTCATCTAACATTGTATTACAGATATCTACAAAAGGAACTTGTGCAATTATACCAAGAAATAAATCTGGCCTTTCATTAGCAATGTAACCCATGAGCAAACCACCAGCGGACCCACCTTGAGCAATAATATTACCTTTTTTTGTATAATTATTTTTACAAAGATATTCAGCGCAGGTTATGAAATCTAAGAATGTATTTTTTTTATTCATTAATTTTCCTTTTTCATACCACTCTTGCCCTTTTTCTCTTCCACCACGAATATGAGCAATCGCATAGATAAAACCTCTATCAATTAATGAAAAACGGTTAGTTGAAAAACTGTCAGGGATAGTAATACCATAACTTCCATAGCCATATAACAAAACTGGGGCTTCACCATCTAATTTGGTTTCCTTATGATAAAAAATAGTTAAAGGAATTGTTTCATTGTCATGCGCATTGACCATAACTCTTTTACAAATATAATTATCTTTATTGTAGCCAGACGGAATTTCTTGAGTTTTTCTTAATAATTTTTCTTTTGTCTCGCAGTTATAGTCATAAACTGTACCGGGTGTAATAGGTGAGCTATAACTTATTCTTATAATATCAGTATCAAATTCATATTGTCCAGAAAGTGATAGCTCGTAGGTTTCATCATCGAACTTGATTAAATGCTCTTCTGTAGTGTTGATATTTTTTACAAGGATTTGATTAAGACCATCAATTCTTTGAACTAAAATGAACCATTTTTTTAGCACCATGAAATCTAACAAGAGACATTTTGAATTATATTTCACATAATCTTCCCAATTTTCTGTATTATTTTCATTTGCAATTGAAACTTTAAAATTTTTACAGTTCTCTAAATTATTTAAAATATAAAATTGGTTTTCTGCATGATCTATTTCATACTCTTCTTTCTCAACTCTTTTTTTAAAACATTTTAAATTTTTAAACTCATCAATTTTAGAGTACCAATACTCACTAGTTTGATGATCACCTGTTCTAATTAATAAATATTTTTTACTTTGACTAAGTTCTGGAGAGCAAAAAAAAGCAGGATCTTTCTCTTCAAAAATCAGTTCATCATGTTTAGCGTCTGAACCTATCTGATGCGCATAAATTTTATTTGGCCTATGGTTTTGGTCTAAAACTGTATAAAAAATGGTTTTATTGTTTGGGTGCCAGATAATCGTGCCTGTTGTATTTTTTATATTTTTTGTAATTATTTTTTGTGAATTTGTCTCCTCAATAGACAAATCATAATATTCACTGCCATTGGTATCAACATTGTATGCAAGATATTTATGATCATGACTATGACTTACAGAGCTTAAATTAAAAAATTTAAATTCTTTAGATTTTTTATTAGCATCCAATACAACTTCTTCATTTTGAGTATTGTTATTAATTCTTATAAATTGAGGGTATTCGGCATTTTCAGAATATTGACTATAGTAACTATAGTCACCATCTTTCAATGGAACTGATGAGTCTTTGTCTTTTATTCTACTTTTGAGTTCATTAAACAATTTGATTTTTAAAGGCTCTAAATCTTTTAATTGATGATCTTTATGTAAATTCTCTTCTTTGATATAATTTAAAACTTCAGAATTTAACTTTGATGGATCTTTAAGAACAACTTGCCAATCCTTTTGCTTAATCCAAGCATAATCATCCACTAACTCACTATCGTGAATATTTATCACCTTTTTTTCTTTACGTAATTTCGGTACTTGTTTCACAGATGAATTTTATAATTATAGGTTTAATAGTTTTTCTTATCTTATATGGGGTGCTTTGGCTAATTTCCAATATGGATAAGGAAAAATTTTCCGGAATGTTTAAATTCGGAATAGTTTTAATTTCTATTATTTCAATAATATTTTTGATCTTAGCTGGAAGATATCTTTTTTCCTTACCCTTTTTTGCTTTATTAGGTACCGCTTTAAAAAAAAGTTTATTCAATTTTGTAAATATTATTTATTTATACCGATTAATTACCACTATTCTTAAAGTTAAACGGGGCAGACCCAATTCTTCATTTGGATCATCATTAAGTGAAGTGAATGAAGCATATAAAATTTTAGAACTGCCAAGAAATTGCACTAGAAAAGAAATACTAACGGCTCATAAAAAAAAAATTAAACAGTTTCATCCTGATAAATCAGGAGATAATGAATTGGCAAGTAAAATTAACAGAGCAAGAGATATTCTGTTAGAAATTCACCGATGAACAAATTAAAATTATTAAAGGGAGCTTTTGAATACTTTTTTATCAAAAATAAAATTATAGGATTTATATTGGTTTTACCTATAATCTTAATTATTAGTTTAATAATTTATTTAATATGAGAATTTTATTAGTTTTAGTTTTCTTAATTTTTGGAGGAACTTATATTTTTTCTGAATTTTTTGCTGATAAAATTGTAAAAAATATTTTAGAAAAAGAATTATCTTTAGTTGCAGAACGAAAAGTAAAAATTCAGGATTTAAAAATTAATTTTTTAAATGAGAGTGCAGTTTTAAATGACATAACTGTTGCAAATAATAATAACTTTCCTGGTAATTTAATTAAATTAGATCAGATCAATATAGATATTAATTTAAAATCATTATTGGATGAGACGGTGGAAATTAAGTCAGTAAATGTAAAAGGACTAAATTTTGAATACATCGTACTTACGAAAAATGGTAAAATTATAGATAATTTGTCACTAATAAATCAAGCCATTAAAAAAAATAACATTACAGCTAATTTAAATAATAAAAATAAAGAACCTAAAAAAGAATATCCAAAAAAAAAGGACGATAAAAATTTTATAATAAAAAAACTTAATATCTCTGACTCCAATGTAAAAGTAATATCCCAAGATTTAGACATTGATACTCAAACAAAATTGAGTGATATGGAGTTTTTAAACGTTGGTAATTCAAAAGATGCAAATCATTTCAAAGATGTTTTTGCAATGATATTGACCAATGTGATTTCAAAAGTTCAAAATGATGTTTTAACTCAAAAAATAAAACAAAAATTTGAGAAGAAATTAAAAGATATTATCAATGAAAAAATTCTAGGAAGTCAAAACCCTGGGGCAGATAAAAATATTTTAGAAGGTATTTTGAAAGAGAATAAAGACGACTTGTTAAAAAAATTTGATAAACTTTTTAAATAAAGATAACTGTTAATATATGAAAATTAAAAAAAATAAATTTAAAGAAAATATTTTAAACAAAAAAAAACAAATTGGTATTTGGAGCTGTTTATCTAATAATACTATTGCAGAAATTATATCTATAACAGGTTTTGATTGGTCTGTGATTGATATGGAACATTCTCCAAATGATATTCAAGAAGTTTTGACTCAACTTCAAGTCATGGAAGGACATAATACTGAGCCTGTAGTGAGGGTTCCTTGGAATGAACCTATCATGGTTAAAAGAATTTTAGATATGGGCGCTCAGACAATTTTATTTCCGTTTATTCAGAATGCGGAAGAAGCAAAAGCTGCAGTTGCAGCAACTAGATATCCACCTAAAGGAATTAGAGGAATCATGTCGGCGGCAAGAATGAATAAATATGGACATGTGACGGATTATTATAGTGTGGCTGAAAAAGAGATTTGTGTTTTGGTTCAATGCGAAACAAAAGAAGCCATTAAGAATATTCCAGAAATATCAAAAATTGAGGGTGTTGATGGTATCTTTATGGGCCCAAGTGATATTTCAGGCTCAATTGGCAAAATTGGACAATTTGAAGATCAAGAGGTTCAGGATTTAATCCATGAAGCTTTAGAACTTTGCAATAAAAATGGAAAACCTGCTGGAATTTTAACTGCTAAAAAAGATTACGCAAAAAAATATGTTGAGAGTGGATATACTTTTGTAGCTATTAATAGTGATACAAATCTTTTTGCTAGAAGCGCAGAATCTTTATTAAAAGAATTTAAATAAATTCATGGAAATCAAAATGTTTTCGGACACCATTTGTGGATGGTGCTACATCGGCAAAGAACGATTAAAACAAGCGTTAAGAGAAGTTGGGGGCAATAGTATTCAGGTTACTAATTTACCTTTTCAACTCAATCCCGACATGCCAATGGAAGGAATGGATAGAATTCAATACATCAAAAAAAAATTTGGCAGCATTGAAAACGCAAAACCTATGTATGACAATATGATATTACAAGGTCAGCAAGAAAATTTAGAAATAAAACTAGATAAAATAAAAAAAACACCAAACACAGTTAAATCTCATTTGTTAATAGATTATGCAAAATTAAATAAAGTTGAGAATGAAGTTATGGACTCAATTTTTGAAAGTTATTTTTTTAAAGCTAAAGATATTGGTGATGAGAATGTTTTATTAGAAATAGGAAAGAAACACGATCTTGATATTAAAGGATTAGAAAAATTTATAACTCAAAAAGAAAATTTACAAAAAATAGATAAACTAGACACAATTGCAAAGCAAATGGGAATTTCAGGAGTACCTTTTTATATCTTCAACGATAAAATTTCTATCTCAGGCGCTGAAACTGTAGAAAATTTAACGCAAGCTATAAATAAATCTTTAAATGGCTAAAAAATTAAAAAAGAAAAAAAAAATTTTAAAAAATTCTAAGCCTAAGAATA
>VTPE01000015.1 GCA_008638005.1 Pelagibacteraceae bacterium
AGCAAGAAGTGCGGCTTCATTCATAATGTTTGCAAGATCCGCTCCTGAAAAACCAGGTGTTCCTCTTGCAATTGTTTTTAAATCCACATCAGGTCCCGTTTGTACTTTTCTTGCATGAACTTTTAAAATAGCTTCTCTTCCAACAATATCCGGTCTTGGAACAATAACTTGCCTGTCAAACCTTCCTGGTCTTAGTAAAGCTGGGTCTAATACATCAGGTCTGTTGGTTGCAGCTATTAAAATAACTCCTTCGTTAGTTTCAAAACCATCCATCTCAACAAGCAATTGATTTAATGTTTGTTCTCTTTCATCATTTCCACCACCAAGTCCAGCGCCCCTGCTTCTTCCAACGGCATCAATCTCATCGATGAAAATAATACAAGGCGCATTCTTTTTACCTTGTTCAAACATATCTCTAACTCTTGAAGCTCCAACTCCAACAAACATTTCAACAAAATCAGATCCTGAAATAGTAAAGAATGGAACGTTAGCTTCTCCTGCTACGGCTCTTGCAATTAATGTTTTACCCGTACCTGGAGGGCCTACTAATAGTGCACCTTTTGGAATTCTTCCTCCAAGCCTTTGAAATTTTCTTGGATCTTTTAAGAATTCTACAATCTCTTCTAATTCTTCTTTTGCCTCTTCTACTCCAGCAACATCTTTAAAAGTAACTCTGCCCTTTACTTCATTCATCATTTTAGCTTTAGATTTTCCAAAACCCATAGCTCCACCTTTTCCACCTTGCATCTGACGCATAAAGAATATCCAAACTCCAATCAACAATAGCATTGGGAACCATGACAGTAAGACACCAAAAAATGATGGCATACTATCTTCGGAAGGTCCTGCTGTGATTGCAACTCCTTTGTCACTTAACTTTTGAACTAGTTCTGGATAATTTGGAGAGTAAGTTTTAAATCTTGTTCCATTTGAAAAAGTACCTTGTAATTCATTTCCTCTAATATCAACGGATGTTACATTTCCTTTATCAACTTCACTTATAAATGTTGAAAATGGCAAGTCTCTAGATGATGTATTGTTTGGATTTTGGAATAAATTAAATAAACCCAATACGAGTAAGGCAATGATACCCCACATCATCAAATTTTTAGCGTTCATATGTTATTTAAAGTAATTATTAATTTTTTTTTAACAAGACCAAAAAAGTCTTATTTATCAACTGGATCTATTCTCTTTGGTCACTTTGACTAAATTAAGGCCATTTTGAAAAATATATCCACCTAAAGTAACTTTCTTTTTATTATTTTGACTCAAATCTAAAATAAGTCTTTCAATTCCTTTCGATCTTGGAGGGTAATCTTTATTTTTACTTAGAAATTTTGAAATTGATCTAAAAATAACTTCATAAGGTTGGGTGAACAACTTTTTAGAAATTGAAATTTTATTATTTTTTTTAATAATATATTTTTTTTCAGCTTCATCGCTGTAAAATTGAAGAGCTTCACTGGCTTTGTTAAGATTGCCAAGTGTAGATAATAACCTTTGGTCTCCAAAGCCTTCTTTTTCCATAAATGATCTAAGTTTTCTTACTCTAGATCTTAAATATTTATCATCAAGATTACTCGGATCTTTGACATAAAACTTAAAAATTTTATTTGAAACTTTAATTAATTCATTTTTTTTAACCTCCAAAAAAGGCCTCAAATATGTTTGACCATTCAATTGTGATACTTTTTTAATAGGGGTTAAGCCTGATAAACCGCTTCCTCTGCTTAACCTGATGTAAAAGTTTTCAACTACATCATCCAAATGATGTCCTAAAAGAACGCTTTTAATTTTATTTTTCTTTGAAAAAGAAGAAATTTTTTCATACCTTTTTTTCCTGGCTTCTAAATGAAAGTTTTTTCCAGATTTGCAGTTTATTTTAAAAACTGATGATTTAATTTTATGTTTTAATAATAGTTGCTTAACTTTTTTTGCTTCCCTATCACTTTTCTTTCTAACACCATGATCAATAATAATAGCTGAAAAACTGTAATTCAATTCATTGCAAAAAATTTTAGATAAATAAGCTAAAGCTAAACTGTCAGGTCCACCCGAAACAGCAACGAGAAACTTTTTTCCTTTTAAATGGGAAATTAAAAAATTTTTAAAATTTAAATAAATATGTTGAGTTTTTTTATCCAACAGAAGGGCATTTGAATTTTTTCTTTTCATACCTTGCCTTCTGGATAACAGACTGTGTTGCTTTAGGATACTGCTTTGTAATTCCATCTAACATTTGGCAACCTTGATCTTTTTCACCAAGCTCAGATAAAGTTACACCTAGTTTTAATAAATTTTGAGGACCCTTGGTACTTTGAGGATATTTTTGGTAACCATCTAGATAGGCCGCTGCCGCATCATGATAGAGCTGTCTAATGTAAAAAGTTTCTGCGTACCAATACTGCGCATTACCTGCGAGTTCATGTTTTGGATTTTTTTTAACAAATTCTCTAAGTGCAAGTTCAGCCTGATCGTAATCTCCAACTTTGATTAAACTTGTTGCAAACTTATATTGTTCATCAGGAGATGCATTTGGTAAAATTTCTTTTGCATCGCTCTCTTCAACTCTAACCACAGCTGCAGGATTGATTGAACTTGTTTGTTGTTCTTTTTCCGTTTGCTTTTGAACAACCATAGTTCCTAAATCTTGAGGCTTATCTGTACCTGGAAATTGTTTAGGAGGTGTTTTTTTTGCAACAGCTTTTGGATCACCTGTTTCTAAATCTGATAAACGTAACTCATTATCTTTTTGAACTTTATTTATTCTTTCGTTTAATTGTTCAAATGAAAACAAAACTTCTTCATGACTTGCTGTTAGCTTTTGCATCTGCTCTTCAATCTCAGTAATCTTGACTAGTTGTCTCGTGAGGGCTCCTTCAAGTGATCCGGATTGTTGGCTACCGCTAGAACCTTTAAAGCTTTGTGAATAAACCGCTTTCTCTAGTGTGCTTAAATCTTTTTTAATTTGCTGAAGTTCAGATAAAACTTTATCAAGTTTTTCATCAGCCTTTACGGTTGAAAACGTTAAAGAAAAACAAATTAATAAAATTACAAATCTCATTGAGTTACTAATACCTATAATATTGGCAAAAAAAAGACCCTGTTTAGAAAAACAGGGTCTTTTAATTTAAAAAATATTTTTAATTACTTTGCTTTAACAGTAACTGCTCTTCTGTTTTGTGACCATGCAAGTCTAGAAGACTCAGGATTAACTGGTCTTTCTTTACCATAACTAATTACAGTAATTGAACTCGCACTAACACCTTGAGACATTAAATAGTCTCTTACAGAATTAGCTCTTCTTTCACCTAAAGCTAAGTTGTACTCTCTAGTTCCTCTTTCATCGGCATGACCTTCTACAACAACAGTTATTCCAGATGACTTAATATAAGCTGCTTGCTTACTTAAAGTATCTTTTGCACCTGAGTGTAGGCTTGATCTATTTGTTGCAAAGAAAACTCGATCAGGAACTCCAGCTGCTAAAAACTTAACAGTATCGGTTCCAGTGTAATAATCTTCTGCTGTTCTTTTTCCACCAGTTGCGCAGGCAGACAATAAAAAACCAAGAACAACGACTAAAGTAAAATTTCTAATATTAGCTAATGACATTATATCCTCTTAAAATTTAAATTTTGTTGAAATCATATCTACATATTTGAACTACAGATTCAAGCTTTAATCTTTAAAATTGAACTTAAAAAAGCCTATTTTGACAATAATCCTGACCAAGATGGGTCTGAAGCATCAGTTTCTGTTTTAATTTTAATTTCATTATAGCCCGTAATATCAATCGACCATAAATTAGCTCCTGCACCTTTTCCATCTCGTCCACCTGCAGTTTCACGGTAAAAAATTAATACTCTTCCATTAGGTGACCATGATGGTGCTTCTTGATAAAAATTTTCTGTAAGCAATCTTTCACCGGTTCCATCTGTTCTCATCACGCCAATGTAAAATTTACCTTTATGTATTTTTGTAAAAGCAATCAAATCACCTCTTGGCGACCAAACGGGTGTTCCGTACAATCCGGATCCTCTGGAAATTCTTTTAACACTTCTTCCATCGGCTCTCATGGTATAAATCTGCTGAATACCACTTCGGTCAGAATTAAAAGTAATATAGTTTCCATCAGGTGAAAAAGATGGAGATGTATCAATAGCAGGATGAGACGTGATTTGCTCTACTCTTCTTGACTCAATATCCATGGTATAAATGTCAGAATTACCATCTCGAGCAAAACTCATGATAACTTTTCTTCCATCGGGTGAAAATCTTGGTGCAAAAGTCATACCTGGAAAATCTCCTACAACTTCTTGAATTCCGGTTTCAATATTTAATAAATAAACACGTGGTAAATTTTTAAAGTAAGACATGTAAGTGACCATTCGTCCGTCTGGACTAAATCTTGGTGTTAAAACAAGCTCATTGCCTAAAGTTAAATATTTATTGCTAGCACCATCCTGATCCATGATGGCAAGTTTTTTTACTCTTTGAGTTTTAGGTCCGCTTTCTGCAACATAAATAATTCTCGTATCAAAATAACCCTCTTCTCCTGTTAATCTTTGATAAATTTTATCTGAAATGATGTGTGCAATTCTTCTCCAAGAAGTTGGGGTAGCAAACAAAGCTAGACTCTCAATTTCTTTTGCAGAAACCGTATCCCATAATCTAAATTCAACTCTTAATCTTCCTTTGTCATCAATTTTAAGTTTTCCAGAAACCATGATTTGAGCTTTAATTAATCTCCAGTCTTCAAATCTTGGTTTTAAATGAGAAAGCTTTGGATCTTGAATGTAAGCTTTTTTATCAATGACATAAAATAGGCCTGATCTTGATAAATTATTTTTAATAACACTTGGCAAATTTTCTTGGAGATTAAGCTTATTGATATTGGTTGAAAATTTTTCAGGGTTCTCGATGTAAAAATCAGCGATAGCAGTAGGTAAAGGTTCTAAATTACCTCTAGTAATATCTATGGTAACAACAGCTTTGGCATTAACTGAAAATAATAAAAATAAAATACTAAATAAAAATTTTTTCACTGTTACCCTCTTAACATTTCTTTTGCGTCAAAATTAAGTTGTAGATCTTTCCATTTCTCATGTCCAGTCGTTGGCATCTTTAAAGGATTACAAAGTCTAACTGCTCGAAGAGCACTTTCAGCTAAAACTTTATAGAAACCTTGCCCTGGGCGGTTCATACGTGCATGATCTAAAATTTCTGAACTCAAAATGGAGCCATCTTTATTAAGTTGCAATCTTATTCTCACTGTTAAATTTTCATCAAAAGGAAGGCCTAAAGGTATATTCCAACATTTAACAATTTGGGCTTTTATCGCGTCTTCTTGAGAAAGGGTTAACCCTTTGTCCAAACTAACGGTGGGATCCGTGCTTTGTGTCATGGATTGTTTTTGTTTTTTTTCAACCTCAGCATAATCTTCTTTTGCTTTATCTATAAGTGCAGCAACTTTTGTAGGATCAAATATTTCTTTTTTTTCAAATTCAGACGCTTGTCTAATATCTTCTTTAACCTCTTCTGGGTTTTGTTTCTTAGTTTTTTCAGGTTCTTTTTTCTTGATTTGATCGGGCATTGGGACTGCATCTTGTTTTTGTTTTTTTATTTGTTTTTTGGGTGGGGCTTGTTTTTTTACAACTCTTTCTTTTTCTTCTTTAATTTTCTCAATAATTTCTTTAGCTTTTGGAGCAAAAGGTAATGCCGTTTTTTCTGAAATTTGAATTAAATCAATTGATATCATTGGTGGTACATCAATGGGCTGTTTCATAGCAAAAGGTAAAGTTAAAATTGTAAAACCAATGATAAGTAAATGAAAAATGATTGATAACGATAAACTTTTGTGCATTTAAATTATCGCTTGGTTTCAGTTATAAGAGCAACTTTTGTAAATCCATTTCCGGATAAATTACCCATGATATCTATGACTCTCCCATAGTTTAAATTTTTATCACCTCGAACATAAATTCGAGTATCTGTTCTGTTTTTAGAAATGGCTAGTAACTTTGGAACTAAGCCATCATAAGTAACAGCTGTATTTTGTACAAATATTTCACCCTTTGAATTAATTGTAACTGTAAGAGGCTCATTATCATCTGGTAAAGAGTCAGCATTGGTCTCTGGCAAATTTACTGGGACCCCTACTGTCAATAGTGGTGCTGACACCATAAAGACAATTAACAAAACTAACATGACATCCACAAAAGGAGTGACATTAATTTCACTCATAACTTGATTACGTTTCCTGGAAGAAGAGGAAGACTTTAGACTAAAACCCATAATTTAAACTAACGATAAAAAGGTTTGCGAAAAGTTTTCTAACTTTTGAGTATATCTCTGAGAACTATTAGTAAATTTGTTGTAAGCTACAACTGCTGGAATTGCAGCAAGAAGGCCAAGCGCTGTTGCAAACAATGCTTCAGCAATACCAGGAGCAACAATGGCTAAACTTGTATTTCTAGATATCGCAATAGATTGAAAAGAATTCATAATCCCCCACACTGTGCCAAACAATCCTATAAATGGCGCAACAGAACCTACTGTTGCTAGAAAATTTAGTTTGCTTTCATATTTTTCAATCTCTTTTTCAATGGCAACATCCATTACTCTTTTAAGTTTTTCTGAAAGTTGAGAAGTTGATTTATTTTCAACTAAAAAAGTTGCACCACTTCTAAATACTGTTGTCATTGGGTCTGGTGATGTTTTGCTTACCTTTCCAAACAATTCTTTGATGGATGATGAATTTAAAAAGTTTTTCTCAAACTGATCTGACGTTTCATTAATTAATTTAAAATGTTTATATTTTTCAAAAATAATCGCCCAAGAATAAACAGAACACAGAATTAAAATTAAAATTACAGATTTTACAATGATATCCGCTCTTAAAAAAAGTGACCATAAAGAAAAATCTGTTGCTGCTATTGCTGATGCCGCTGCTCCAACTTGAGGTTCCATAATTAATACTTCCTATTTTTGAAAATTGTCATTTATGTGTCAGTTGACTATAAATATTTGATGTTAAATACAACTTTTGAAAGATTGATAAAGATCATCTGTCATTTTTTTGGGTTTTCCAACATGATCAATAACCGCCAATTCCACATCAGCTTTAACTCTTAAATCACCTTTTACCAAGGCATTCTGGGTTAAATTAATTCTAACGGGTGAAATTTTTGTAACATAAGTTTCAATATCAATTTCCTCTTCAAATTTAACTGGTTTTTCATACTTTATATTACAAGTTCGAACTACGATATAAGTGTCGGTTTCATTCAGTTTTTGGTGATTAAATCCTAAAGAATAAATAAGTTCTGTTCTAGCACGTTCAAAATATTTTAAATAATTTGCGTAATAAACGATACCACCCGCATCCGTATCCTCATAATAAACTTTTGTTTTATAACCAAAACTTTTAGCCATGAAATCCATCATTATTAAAATGATCTAAAAAATATCGACCAATCAAAATAGCGTCAGCTTTATTTAAGTCCTTCTTTTTTGAAATATGATCTGAAAAATTTGGAAATAATTCAGTTGCCTTCGTTCTGCTGGCATCTTTCGATGAGCCAATTAAATTAAAATGTTTTTTCCACTTAACAGGTCTGATGAAATAAATAGGAAGGGTTAATGCGGAGCAAATTCCTTTGATCACTCCAAATGATTGTCCAAAATTAAACATACTCGTTACTCCTTGTCCTGGCATTGCAGATACCTGCTCTATAACAACGGCTATTTCAGTTGAACCATTTATTCTATTTTTAATTTCCAAAGATAACTGCGCAGCATTGATTTGTTTTTTATTTTGCTTGCCAGCGCTCATGGTCGGCATATCAATAACTTCTTTTAATTTTTTATCTTCATAAACACTTAAAGCGCCACTCACACCAGGATCAATTCCAAATACAATCATGAAGACATCTCTGTTAATATTTTTTCATCAACTTCAAAATTTGAATATACTTTTTGAACATCGTCATCATCTTCTAATGCATCTATAAAACTGATAATTTTTTCAAAGTCTTGTTTTTCAACTTTAATTGAGCTCTTTGGATTATAAATAATTCCACAAAAATTAAGTTGATACTTTTTTTCAAGTTCGCTTTGAATTTCGTGTAGATTATTTTTTTTTGTATAAATTTCATAAAATTCGCCTTCAACTTTAAAATCCTCTGCCCCAAAATTTGTCGACTGTTCAAAAATTTCATCTTCGGAACAACTGTCTTTCTTAATTTTTATTAAACCACAAATTTCAAATTGATAGGAAACTGATCCTTCCGTTCCAAGGGAGCATCCATTTTTTTCAAAAATAGATCTCATGTTTGAAATTGTTCGATTTTTATTATCAGTTAAAGCTTCTACAATCATAGCGGTACCGCTTGGGCCAAATCCTTCATAAACAACAGCTTCATAATTAGCCTCATCATTACCTTGTGATTTTTTAATTGCACGATCAATATTATCTTTCGGCATATTAGCTTCTTTTGCAGCTTGTACTGCCGATCTTAATCTTGGATTCATATCAGGATCAGGCATTCCCAGTTTTGCAGCGACTGTAATTTCTCTACTTAACTTTGAAAAAAGCTTTGATCTTTGTTTGTCCGCTTTTCCTTTTTTGTGTTTGATTCCAGCCCAATGAGAATGTCCTGCCATATCAATTCTTACTAAATTTTAAATTTCCACCAATCATAATAGGTTCTATGTCTTTTGCTAATCCAGTTTTATCATCCGCAATAACTTTAATCCCACTAATTGTTGGGTTTTTAATTACAGGGATTAAACGATCTGTTTTTCTTTTGAAAAACTTTAATATTGCATTTTCTTTATTCATCCCGATGACAGAATTATAATCGCCACACATACCTGCATCAGTTTGATAAGCTGTTCCATGCTCTAAAATTCTAAAATCTAAAGTTGGGGTATGAGTATGAGTTCCAACAACAAAAGTTGCTTTTCCATCAAGTAAATGGCCCATGGCTTGTTTTTCGCTAGTAATCTCTGCATGAAAATCCACTGCTAAAAAATCAACTTCTTTTTTTAAATTAATTTTTTTTATCTTTTCTTGAATAAAAGGAAAAACATCTTCACATTTTTTCATATAAACATTTCCCATCAAGTTCATGACTCCAACCTTAAAACCATTTTTTTCATAAACTTCAAATCCCCTTCCAGGAGTTCCTTCTTGAAAATTCATGGGTCTTAGAAGTCGGTTTTCTTTGATGATATGATTCATGGTTTCTTTCTGATCCCAGATATGGTTTCCAGAAGTAATAACATCCACTCCCGCTTCATATAATTGATTACAAATCTCCTCTGTAATTCCGTATCCTCCTGCTGAATTTTCACCATTTGCAATAACAAAATCTATTTCATATTGCTGTTTGATAGATTCAAGTTTTTCAATAACAATGTTCCTGCCCGCTCTACCGACAATGTCTCCTAGAAATAAAAAGTTCATGAACCAAATAATTTTTTTTCTGTAATGATAAAATCGAGTTTTTTATCATGTTTTTCAAATGGAATTTTTTTTTCTTGTTGGAAAGAAAAGGCAACACCAACAGATAATATATTTTTTTTATTAGATATCTGATTTAAAAATCGATCATAAAATCCCCTACCATAACCTAATCGATTTCTATCCTGATCAAAAGATACTAGGGGCACTATTAATAAATCTGGCTTTCCTTTTTGATTTTTTTTATCCGGTTCTAATATTCCAAATCGATTTACACATAGTGGATCATATTTTTTCCACTCTCTAAAATTCATTTTATTATTTTTTTCTACAACTGGTAAATAGGTTTTAATAGACTTGGATCTTAAAGAGCTAATAATTGGAGTTATATTTATTTCAAAATTAACGGGATAATAAAATCCTATTTTTTTTAAATTCGTTTTTTTAATGATATTTTTAATATTTTTTAAAATGAATTTTTTATGATTGTTATTTAATTCAAAATAATTATTTTTTCTAAGTTTTAAAAACTTCTCTCTAATTTTATTTTTCATTAAGTCTAGATAGCTTTAGTGATAAAGCTATTAATGGACTCGCTTGCCCTATTAAGTATCTCTGAATAGTTATTTTGATTTTTTTCTATAGTTGTTTTTAATTCATCAAGTTTTAACTTTAATTCTTCAACTTCTTCGTCTCGGTGCTCTTTGTAACTAATAGATAAAGTTTTAATCTCTTTAAATTTTTTTTCTAATTCACTTGAATGAGACTTAAGTTTTGAAAGTGACGATTTTAGAGTGTAAAGTTCATCAATCACTTGAATAGCTGTAATGAGAAGCAATTTAGCTTCACCAAGATTTCCAAGATCTTTTTTTAATTGATCAAATTTTTTATTTAATTCTTCAGTAAGCTTTTGTAGATCATCTTCCTGCCCTTCTTCACAGGCTAAAAGATAATCTCTATTATTAAAGTTTACGTTAACGTTTACCATTCGTCAGATCCTAGCAGGTCATTAGCTTCTTGGTTTAATTCATCTAATCTTTTGGAAACTTCATCTTTATTTTTTTCAGCTTGAATAATTTTATATCTTGAGCTTTCCAGATCTTTTTCTAACGTTGAAATCGATTTTTTTAATTCTTCATTTTCTTGTTCCATTTTTAATATTTTTTCTTTTAAATCTTGATTAGATGTATCATCAGCGTTTAATTTATTTTCTAACTCTTTGAGCTCAGATTTTAGACCTTCATTTTCATTTTCCAATGTGGATAACTTTACACCTAAATCGTTTTTTTCAGTTTCGAGTTGAGCCTTAACCTCTTGTAGATCGATAATTTTTTTCTTCGAATTAACAACTAAGTCAGTAATTGTGTCTAATCTGACCAAAGACTCTAGTAATTTTTGCTCTTTTTCTTTTAAATTATCCATAGAAAACGAATATTGTTATTTATAATTATACTACAAAGTAATAATAATTTCGAGAAATTAAGTCTTATACTATTAATTAATGAAAAACTGCTCACATAACGATCTTGCAAATGCTATCCGTTTTTTATCTATAGACGCTGTTCAAAAAGCAAACTCAGGGCATCCAGGAATGCCAATGGGAATGGCTGATGTTTGTACAGTTTTGTACAGAGATTTTTTAAAATTTAATCCTGGAAATCCTAACTGGGAAAATAGAGATAGATTTGTTTTATCAGCGGGTCATGGTTCGATGCTTTTGTATTCCTTGCTGTATCTGACAGGCTATAAAAGTATTTCTATTAACGACATAAAAAATTTTAGACAATTAAATTCAATTTGTGCAGGTCATCCCGAATATGAACCTGGGTCTGGAATTGAAACAACCACAGGCCCACTAGGGCAAGGTATTGGAAATGCTGTTGGTTTTGCTTTAGCCGAACAAATTCTTCAAGCTAAATTTGGTAAAAAATCATTTAATCATAAAACTTATGTGCTAGCGGGTGATGGTTGTTTGATGGAAGGTATCAGTCATGAAGCAATGAGTTTAGCGGGTCATTTAAAGCTTAAGAATTTAATTATGTTATTTGATAATAATTCAATTTCAATCGATGGACCAACTAGTCTTGCAGTATCAGATAAGTATAAGAAAAGATTTGAAAGTTATAATTGGGATTATATTGAAATTAATGGTCATAAAGAAAAAGAAATTTTTAAAGCTCTAAAAAAAACACAAAAAGCAAAAAGGCCAACTGTTATTTCTTGTAAAACTAAAATTGGTTATGGATCGCCAAATAAATCAGGTAAGTCATCAGCACATGGTAGCCCCATGGGTGAAGATGAAATTAAGTTAATTAGAAAAAAACTCAAATGGCCTCATGAACCATTTGATATTCCAAAAAATATTTTAAAAGCTTGGAGAGAAATTGGAAACAAAGCGCAAATCAAAGAAAAAAAATCAAATAAAATTTCTTTTAAAGAAGAAGGATTAAAGAAAAAAATTAAATCGGTTATTGATAATGCTAAGAAAAATGCAGCTAAAGAATTAAAATCAATAGCTACAAGAAAATCATCCGAAAATATTTTAAAAGATCTGACCAAAAACTTACCTCTCCTGATTGGAGGTTCAGCTGACCTAACAGGTTCAAATAATACTAAAACTGAATTTCAAAAAATTATCTCACCTGGTAAATTTAATGGGAATTATATTCACTACGGCGTCAGAGAACATGCGATGGCGTCCATCATGAACGGATTAGCACTTCATAGTAATTTAATTCCTTATGGAGGAACTTTTTTAGTTTTTAGTGATTATTGCAAACCCTCAATTCGTCTCTCAGCTTTGATGGGACAAAGAGTAATATATGTAATGTCACATGACTCTATTGGACTTGGAGAAGATGGACCTACTCACCAACCTATTGAACATTTAAGTAGCTTAAGATCAATTCCAAATTTAAATGTCTTCAGACCGTGTGATACAACTGAAACTATTGAATGTTGGGATATAGCTTTAAATAGCAAAGATAAACCCTCCGTCATATCACTTACTAGACAAAATCTATCACAACCTAGAGATCAGATGAAAGTTGAAAATTTATGCGAACTTGGGGCGTATGAAATCTATAGAAGTTCGGATAATATTGAATTAACTTTAATGGCAAGTGGATCAGAAGTTGAAATTGCAATTTCAGCTTCAAAAAAATTAGCTCAAAAAAATATAAATTCAAAAGTCATTTCCTTTCCATCTATGGAATTGTTTGACGCTCAGTCTGAAAATTATCGATCAAAAATATTAGATGAAACTAAAATTAAAATTTCAATTGAAGCCTCTCACCCAATGTCTTGGAAAAAATATGTTGGAAATGATGGAGTAACAATGGGTATTGAGGACTTTGGAAAAAGCGCCCCATATAAAGAAGTTTATAAATATTTTAAATTAACTGATGATGATATAGTTAATACAGCTTTAAAATTAAGGAGATAAAAAGTGCTCAGAGTAGCTATAAATGGTTTTGGAAGAATTGGCAGAATGGTTTTAAGAGCCATTTATGAAAATCAATACAAAGGATTAAAGGTTGTTGCGATTAATAATAGAGCCAAACCTGAAACGAGTGCTTTTTTATTAGAAAGAGACACCATACACGGAAAATTTAATTTTAATATTAAGTATACAAAAGATGAAATCATCGTCGGTAAAGATAAAATTCAATGTTACCATGAAAGCGATCCTATCAACTGTCCATGGGACGAGGAAAAAATTGATATTGTATTTGAGTGTACTGGAAAATTTAATTCTAAAGAAGACTCATATAAGCATATCGAGGCTGGAGCAAAAAAAGTAATTGTATCTGCGCCTTGTAAAGAGGCTGATCAAACTGTTGTTTATGGAGTTAATGAAAAAAATATTTCAAAAAAAGATAAGGTCATTTCGGTGGCATCTTGCACAACCAACTGTTTAGCGCCTTTGGCACATGTTATTCATAAAAATTTTAAAATTGAAAAAGGTTACATGACCACTATTCATTCTTATACAACTGATCAAAGATTACTGGATAACTCACATAAAGATTTAAGAAGAGCAAGAAGCGCACCTAATGCTATGGTGCCAACTAGCACTGGTGCTGCAAAATCACTAAAATTAATTATTCCAGAACTTGCAGGTAAAATAGACGGTCTATCCGTTAGAGTTCCAACGCCTAATGTATCTTTGGTTCAACTAAGTTTTAATTCAAAGAAAAAAATGAATGAAAAACTTATTAATGATGCCTTAACAAAAGCAAGTAAATCTTATTTAAAAAATGTTTTGGGTGTAGAAACTAAACCTTTGGTATCTTCTGATTTTAATCACGATTCAAGATCTTCAATTGTAGATGCGGGATTAACTAAGGTCATTTCAGATAATTTTGCTACTGTTTTTTCATGGTATGACAATGAATGGGGTTTTTCAAATCGAATGATTGATGTGGCTTTGACTTTAAAAAATAAATTGTAATGAGCCAGCTTAAATCTTTAAAAGATTTATCTAAAATTAAAGGTAAAACAGTTTTCTTAAGAGTTGATTTTAACGTTCCAATTTCTGGAGGTAGAGTTTCAGATACAACTAAAATTGAAAAATTAAAAACAAATATCAACTCTTTACTTAATGAAAAATGTAAAGTTATCCTAGCTTCCCATCTTGGCAGACCTCAAAAAAAAGGAAGAGACGGCCTATCTTTAAAGCCTGTAAAAAAAATTTCAGAAAAAATTTTGGGACATGAAATTGATTTTTTGGATATTAATGAAGAAACTAAAAATAATGTTAAAAATTCAAAACAAAAATTGATCATGCTTGAAAATTTAAGATTTGATTCAGGTGAAGAAAGTAATTCTAAAGAATACGCAAAGCTATTGTCTTCTTTTGCTGATGTTTATATCAATGAAGCCTTTTCATGCTCTCATCGATCGCATGCTTCTATAGATTCTATTACAGATTTTTTAGATGCCTATGCGGGATCTACAATCATTGATGAGGTTGAAGCTTTAGAAAAAGTTTTTTTAAATTCAAAAAAACCTGTCGCATGTTTAATTGGTGGATCAAAAATTTCTACAAAAATTGATCTTATTATAAACTTAATGCCTAAAATGGATTTTATGATTATTGGTGGCGCAATGGCTAATAATTTTTTTAAACATGAAGGATTTAATATTGGAAAATCATTGATTGAACAAAACATTGAAACTACGATTAAGAGTATTTACCAAGAGTCAAAAAGGCATGAGTGTGAGTTAATTCTTCCAATAGATGTTATTTGTTCAAAAAAATTTGATCAGGCAGGTAAAAATAAAAAATTAAGCGAGGTAAATGACGATGATATTATTTTAGATATCGGTATAGAAAGTACTGATAAAATCGATTCAATATTACAAAAATCAAAAACAGTTTTATGGAATGGGCCCTTTGGTCTGTTCGAATATGATGATTTTGCAAATGGGACCAATGACATTTCAAGATCAATAGCAAAATATACAAAAACCAATAATTTGATTTCAGTTGCTGGTGGCGGTGATACTTTAGCTGCAATCAAAAAATCTAATCATCAAAATGATTTTACTTATATATCAACTGCAGGTGGTGCATTTTTAGAATGGCTTGAAGGCAAAATACTCCCAGGCCTTAAAGTGCTTGAAAAATAATTAAACAATAAATAATGATTAAATTATGAAAATAAATGAAATTGCAAAATTAATGGTTGCCAAAGGTAAGGGAATTTTAGCTGCCGATGAAAGCACAGGAACCATGACTAAAAGATTGGATGGGGTAAATATAAAATCTAATGAAGAAAACAGATTAGCATTTAGACATACGCTTTTCACATCTAAAAATTTTAAAAATTATATCAGCGGTGTCATCCTTTATGATGAAACTATTAGACAAGAAAAAAATGGAAAATCTATTCCAGAGATACTTAATGAGCAGGGAGTATTACCAGGTATTAAGGTGGATAAGGGTGCAAAACAATTGGTTGGAAGTGATGAAACTGTGACCGAAGGTTTAGATGGTCTTAGAGAGCGTTTGAGTGAATATTATAAACTCGGTGCTAGATTTGCAAAATGGCGTGGCGTTTACAAAATTACAGATGAATATCCAAGTAAAAATTCAATCGTAGCTAATGCTCACGCATTGGCAAGATACGCAGCTTTAGTTCAAGAAGCCCATATGGCTCCTATTGTTGAGCCTGAAGTGTTGATGGATGGAAAGCATAATATTGAGAAATGTTATGATGTTACATCAAAAGTGCTTGAAGAATGTATGAACCAACTCAGGATTGCGGGAATAGATTTTTCCGGAATGGTTTTAAAACCAAACATGATTTTAAATGGAAGTGAGTCTGGTATTAAAAATAATAAAGAGCAAGTTGCAGAACTCACTCTAAAATGCATTACAAATCATCTTCCAAAAGAAGTTCCTGGTGTTGCTTTTCTCTCTGGAGGACAATCTGAATTTGAAGCTACGGAAC
>VTPE01000016.1 GCA_008638005.1 Pelagibacteraceae bacterium
ATTATTGGCAATTATGATGTTTCGGATGCTAATCTTCAATTTTTAAAAAATTTAAATGATAATTGTATAATAAATATTTTAATTAATAAATTATAAAAATTTAATAAAATCAACTATTTAAAACATATAATTAAAGTAATAATTTAATAAATAGTAAATTAAATATCAATATAAAAAACACTAATAAATTAAATTAAAATAAGAAAAAATGGGGTTATTTGAATAAGTATTTTAAAGCTTAATTATTTCTTAATGGAGCCAGCAGACATGATAAATTTAGAAGCATCCTCAAAATTCATATCTAAGTAAACAACATCCTTTTCAGGAACCATTAATAAAAAGCCACTAGTAGGATTGGGTGTTGTTGGCACAAAAATATTAATCATTTTCTCCCCTATTTTGTCAGAAATCTCGCCTTTGTTGACGCTAGTAGCAAAACCAATCGAGTAAATACCTTTTCTAGGATACTCTATTAATGCAATTTTTTTTTCGTTATTATCGTCAGAAGCAAAACTTTTAGTCAATTGTGCCAAACCTTTATAGATCGTTTTTAAAACAGGAATCTTTTCAAAGATTTTGTCACTAAAGTTAACAAAGAATCTGCCCACAAAAGTAACAGAAAACATACCAATTAAGGTTATTAGTATAATTGTAGTTAATATCTCTAATCCAGGTATTTCAAATGGTAAATATTGATTTGGATTAATGCTCTTAGGTAATAGATCTGAAAATACTTTTTCAATAAATATTGTAAGATAGATTGTGATACCAACGGGTATTAAAACCACAATACCTGCAAAAAAATAATTTCTTAATTTGGTAATTATTGATTTTTTTGGTTTTGAATCATTCATTAAATTGTATTACCAGCTGAATAAACAATAAATGCTAAGATTAATACTAATAAAACAATTAAAACTTTGTTATCTAGGTTCATTATAATTTGATTAAGTTAATTGAATCAAATTATACAATAATATATCAATATCATCAATTATAATGAAAAGACGTGAATTTATTAAATATTTAGGCTGTGGTTGTTGCTCTGTAATTCTTCCCTCTTGCACATCAACACCAATTACAAATAGAAAGCAGCTAAAAATATATCCTGAATCAGTGATAAATGCTAACGCTGTTAAAGCTTATGAGCAATTTAAAAAAAAAGCTAAACTAAGCAAAGATATCAAGACCTTAAATATGATTAAAAGGATTGGCGGAAAGATGGAAAAAGCCATTTCTTATTACTTTAAAAGCAAAAACCTCAAGGATCCGACTATTAATTTTAAGTGGGAATATGTTTTAGTTGATGATGACAAAACTTTAAATGCATGGTGTATGCCTGGGGGCAAAATTGCTGTTTATACAGGTATATTAAAAGTCACAAAAAATGAAGATGGTCTTGCTAATGTGATGGGTCATGAGATTGCTCATGCCGTTGCCAAACACTCCGTAGAAAGAGCAAGTGCTGCTATGGCTCTTAATGTTGGTACAGCGGTTATAGATATATTCACTGGGGGAGCTATAAGCAGAACAAGAAATACTGTTGGAAGAAGTACAGGTGTTGATGTTCTTCAAGTTGGTATCTTTAACCCATTTACAAGAAACCAAGAAAGTGAAGCTGATTACTTAGGATTGGCTTTTGCGTCTTTAACTGGTTATAATCTCTATGAGGGAGCTGAATTATGGAAAAGAATGAAAGAAGAAATGAAGGGTAAAGAAATACCTCAGTTTTTAAGTACACACCCCTCACCTACGAATAGAATTAGACAGATAAGAAACTGGATCCCTCAAATAAGAACGCAGTTTCCTACAATGAAAAACATTTAATTTGATTTAATTTTTTTAAAAGTTTCATCCAAACACCGATCGCAATAAACCCTTCTTTTATTTTGATAATCTTTAATTGAAATTTTAACTGATTTTTTACATTTTAAGCATTTAGAATAATAAAACATAAAAAAATAATTAATGGTGAGCCCTGCAAGATTCGAACTTGCGACCCAATCCTTAAAAGGGATTTGCTCTACCGACTGAGCTAAGGGCCCACACTACGGCAAAAGATGCCAAAGGTTCATTTATTAAAAATTAACCTATAACACAAGACTTAATTAATAATTAAGAAGATTAAAATACTGTTTATAAAATTCATTAAATTTACCATTTTTAATAGATTCTCTAATTTTCAACATTAGATCTTGATAGAAAGCAATATTATGCCAGGTAATTAAAGTAGATGCCAATATTTCATTACAATTTAAAAGATGGTTCAAATAATTCCTTGAATATAAATTTGAAGCAGGACAATTAACATTCGTGTCTAATGGACTATCATCATTTGTATATTTTGAGTTTCTTAAATTAATTTTACCATTCCAAGTAAATGCAAGTCCGTTTCTAGCGGTTCTTGTGGGCAATACACAGTCGAACATATCAATTCCCCTTTTGACAGCGCCTATCAAATCACCCGGCGTTCCTGTTCCCATCAAATATCTAGGTTTATTTTTGTCCATAAACGGAGTTATTTCTTCTACAGTTTCAAACATTTCATCTTGTGACTCCCCTACTGCTAAGCCACCTAATGAATAACCATCAAAATTTATATCTAATAATTCTGATAAACACTCTTTTCTTAAATCATTAAAGACACCTCCCTGAACTATGCCAAAGAGCATTTTTTCGGAGTTCAATCCAAATTCTTTTTTTGATCTATTGGCCCATCGTATAGAAAGATTCATAGAGTCTCTAATTCTATCTTTATCTTTTGTGTATTCAGGGCATTCATCAAAAACCATTAAAATATCGGAGTTCAGTTTTTTTTGAATATCAATACTTATTTCAGGTGATATAAAAATTTTTTTTCCATCTATGTGAGAGTTAAATATAGCTCCATCCTCATTAATTTTTGTATTTTTGGACAAAGACATTACTTGAAAGCCACCTGAATCTGTTAAGATAGGTTTGTTGAAGTTCATAAACTTATGCAATCCACCCAGTCTTTCAATTCTTTCAGTCCCAGGTCTCAAATATAAATGATATGTGTTACAAAGAATAATTTGTGAATTTGTCTGATTGATTTGATCTACAGTTAATGCCTTTACCGTTGCAGCTGTTCCAACGGGCATGAAGGTAGGTGTATCTATTATTCCTCTTTTGAGCTTTATTTGTCCTAATCGTGCACCACTGTCTTCATTTAATAATGAAAACTTTGAGGTCATTATTATTCAACAATAATTTTTTCTATAATATCTGGATTATCTACTGAACCTGAACCTGGATCACCTTTTTTAATTTGATCAACAAACTCCATACCTGAAATTACTTTTCCAAAAACTGTATATTGTCTGTCAAGATGAGGATGAGTGTCAAAACAAATAAAAAATTGACTGTTCGCACTATTTGGATTTTGTGAACGAGCCATTGATAAAATTCCTCTTTCGTGTGGGACATTGCTAAATTCAGCTTCCAAGTCGGGTAAATCAGAACCACCTGTTCCAGCCATGCCTGGATTAAAGTTGTTAGTTGTGTTGCCATGCTGCACATCACCTGTTTGGGCCATAAAACCATCAATTACTCTATGAAAAGCTACACCGTCATACTTACCTTGTTTACTTAGTTCTAGGATTCTCTTTACGTGATTGGGAGCTACATCATTAAATAGCTCTATTTTTACATCTCCATATTTAAGTTTAATAGTAATTTTTGGATTTTCCATGACATTTCCTTTTGTTGAGAATTGAAAAAAAAGAAAAAAAATTAATAAGCTTTTTTTTAAATTCATTATTTAAATTTCTTTTTTAAATACATTAATGCAGGCTTTGGTGCAAATTGAGATACATTTCCTTTTAATGATGCAATTTCTTTTACCATTCTTGAAGATATAGCTTGGTTTTCAATATCAGCTGTTAAAAAAATAGTCTGAATATTTTTATCTAACTTGCTGTTCATCCCAGATAATTGAAATTCATATTCAAAATCTGCTACCACTCTAAGACCTCTGATAATTATAGATGCATTAATTTTTTTACAATAATTGACCGTAAGCATATCAAAGCTAACGACTTTAATTTTGTTTTTTATCTGTTTGGGTAATGAGCTTATGGTTTTTTTAACAATATCAATTCTATCTTTTAAACTAAATAAGCATTTTTTTTCTTTATTATTTGCGACACCCACATAAATATGGTCAACAATTTTTGAAGCTCTTTTGATAATATCTAAATGACCAAAAGTTATTGGATCAAATGTACCTGGATATAATGCCGTTTTTTTATTCATTTTCATCCGTTAGTCTCACAGCCGTAACTACTTTTTCATTGCTGTCTGTTTTAAAAATTCTTACGCCCTGTGTATTTCTTCCAGCAACTCTTATTTCACTCACTTTTACTCTAATCATTTGGCCTTTGTTTGTGACAAGCATAATGTCATCCTCGGAATTAATTGGAAATGATGCAGCAACATTACCATTTCTTTCAGAGGTTGAGATATTGATAATACCTTGACCGCCTCTTCCAGTTTCTCTGTAGTCATAAGAAGAAGATCTTTTTCCATAACCATTTTCAGTTATAGTTAGTATGAATTCTTCTTTTGATTTCATTTCATCTTTGTTTGAAGATATTAAATTTTGACTTAGCACTGATAATGAGATTACTTTATCATTGTTTTTTAAACTAATTCCTTTTACCCCTTTCGAACCTCTTCCTTTGAATAATCTAATTTTTTCACTATTTACTCTTAAGCTTTTACCTAAATATGAGTTGATCATGATGTCCTCTTTAGCTTTCAAAAGCTTTACGGATACAATTTCATCACCTTTGTCTAATTTCATTGCAATTTTACCATTTGATTGAATATTTTTAAAATCTTCTAAATTGTTTTTTCTAATTTTTCCAAGCTTTGTTATAAAAACAATATTTAATTTAGACCATTCTTCCTCATTTTCAGGCAACGGCATAATTGACGATAGGTAAGTGTCATTTTCAATTGGTAAAATATTATGAATTGACTTTCCTTTTGATTGATTTGAACCCTCAGGTATTTTCCAGGTTTTTAATTTGTAAACTATTCCTTTATTTGAAAAAAAAAGAACTGGCGTTAAAGTGTTTGCTGAGAATAATTGGGTTACAAAGTCCTCTTCTCTTGTAACAATACCAATTTTTCCTCTACCACCTCTTTTTTGTGATTTTATTGTCGTTATAGGGACTCTTTTTATGTATCCTTTGTTTGTAAAGGTCACTACGACCTGTTCTTTTTGAATAACATCTTCAATCTCAACCGAAGTAACTTCCGTTACTATCTTTGTTTTCCTTGGAGTCGCAAATTTAGATTTAATTTGAAGTAATTCATTTTTAATTAATAAAATTAATTCCTTTTTTTCATTTAATATTTTTTTTAAATAAACAATAAGATCATAAAGCTCATCCAATTCTTTATTAACTTCCTCGTGACCTATGGCTGTAAGTTTTTGAAGCCTTAAATCTAAGATAGCTTTGACTTGATAATCTGATAATTGATATTCAATAATTTGATCTAATTCATTAATTTTAAGTATTTTAGAACTTAATTTTGATTTTTTGAAACTCCATTTTTTCTTTAGTAACTCTATTTTTGCATCATTAGGATTCTTTGAATTTCTAATAATTGAAATAATTTCATCAATATTCTCTATTGCGATAAACAAGCCAATTAAAATATGGGACCTGTCTTTAGCTTTTTTTAGATCAAATAAAGTTCTTTTTATTATAGTTTTTTCACGAAATTTTATAAAGATCTCAATAAATTGTTTTAAGTTTAAAAGTTCAGGTTTGCTTTCATTAATGGCTAAAGTATTAAAACCAAAAGAACTTTCTAAAGGTGAAAATTTATATAATTGATTAATTATAATTTCATGATTAATATTTTTTTTTAATTCTATTACAATTCTGACACCTTCTTTGTTTGTTTCGTCCCTTAAATCTGAAATACCTTCTAACTTTTTATCTCTAATTAATAGGGCAATTTTTTCTATTAAAGCTGTCTTGTTAACTTGATAAGGAACAGATTTTATAATTATCGCTTTTTTATCTTTAGTAACGTCTTCAATAGCTATTTCTCCTCTCAATTTAATCGAGCCTCTGCCCTTTTCGTATCCATTAACAATTTCATTTTTACCCAAAATGATACCTCCAGTTGGAAAATCAGGTCCAGGTATTTTTTTCATTAAATCAGCGATTGAGATTTTATTATTATCTAGATAAGCTAACGTGCCATCAATTACCTCACCCAAATTATGTGGCGGAATATTAGTGGCCATTCCAACCGCTATACCACCAGCTCCATTTACTAATAAATTTGGAAATTGCGCAGGTAAAACAACCGGTTCTGTTTCAGTATCATCATAGTTATTTTGAAAATTAACAGTATTTTTATCAATGTCAGAAACAAGATACTCAGAAATTTTTGCGAGTTTAGTTTCTGTATAACGCATAGCTGCAGCACGATCTCCGTCAAGAGAACCAAAGTTTCCTTGCCCATCAAGTAATTTAGAATTCATTGAAAAGTCTTGAGCCAAACGAACCAAAGCATCGTAAACCGCTTGATCACCATGAGGATGGTACTTACCGATAACGTCCCCTACCACTCTTGCAGATTTTCTGAATTGTTTTGACCAGTCATATCCGCCTTTGTACATCGCGTATATAATTCTTCTATGAACAGGCTTTAAACCATCTCTGGCATCAGGTAATGCCCTTGATACAATCACACTCATCGCATACGACAAGTATGAATCTTTCATTTCTTCACTAATATTTCTATTACCGAACTTTTTTTCAGACATTAAAAACTAATTAGAAAGGAACTTCATCGTCTAAATCATTAGATGAAATATTGTTATCAGATGGTAAAGAGCTATTGTCTTGATTCATAGAACTATCTTCGATTTTACTAGATGAAGAAGAACCTGCTCCAAGCATTGTAAGTGTTGAATTGTAGCCTTGTAACACAATTTGAGTACTATATTTTTCTTGTCCACTATTATCCGTATACTTAGTAGTTTGAATTTGACCTTCTATGTATACTTGAGCGCCTTTTTTTAAATACTGCTGAACAACATTTACTAAGCCCTCATTAAAAATTACTATTCTATGCCATTCTGTTTTTTCTTTTTTTTCTCCGGTATTTTTATCTTTCCATGTATCAGAGGTTGCAAGACTTAACCTGGCAACATTTTTACCATTGGACATTTGCTTGATCTCTGGATCATTTCCCAATCTACCAATTAAAAATACTTTATTTAAACTTCCGGCCATAAATTTCTGATTTAATTCATAAGTAATTTAACATATATCAAGCACATATTTAACTAATTAATAATAAAAACATCAACAGCATGCTTAAAAATATAGTAGTAAAAGGCGCAAAAGAGCACAATCTTAAAAACATATCTGTTGAGATACCTAGAGATAAACTCGTCATCATAACAGGGCTGTCTGGATCAGGAAAATCATCATTAGCATTTGATACAATTTATGCTGAAGGTCAAAGGCGCTACGTTGAAAGCTTATCAGCTTACGCAAGACAATTTTTGGATAAAATGAAAAAACCTAACGTAGATTTAATAGAAGGTTTGTCACCAGCTATATCAATAGAGCAAAAAACAACCTCAAAAAATCCAAGATCAATCGTTGCAACTGTTACTGAAATTTATGATTATATGAGAGTCTTGTTTGCAAGAGTTGGTGTGCCCTATTCACCTTTCACTGGAAAAGAGATTAAGTCGCAAACTGTTTCAGAAATAGTAGATAAGATTTTAGACTTACCAAAACCGTCGAGGATTACTTTATTTTCTCCAATAGTAAGAGGTAGAAAAGGTGAATATAAAAAAGAATTTGCGGGTTTAAAAAAACAAGGTTTTGAAAAATTAAGAATTAATGATGAAGTTTATGAAATTGACGATGCACCAACTTTAAATAAAAAACTTAAACACAATATTGATGTATTAGTAGATAAATTTTTAAATAAAAAAGAGGAAATTAAAAGAATTTCAGAGAGTGTTGAAGTAGCATTAAAATTATCAGATGGTTTAATATATATTGATTATAAAAATGAAAACCTTCCAAAAGAACATCAAAAAATAGAAAAGTTAACTTTCTCATCTAAATTTGCATGTCCAGAAAGTGGTTTTACAATTGAGGAAATTGAACCAAGACTATTTTCTTTTAACTCGCCATTCGGAGCTTGTACTGAATGTGATGGCCTTGGTGTAGATTTGTTTGTTGACCCAAAACTAGTTGTTCCAAATGAAAAAACTTCATTAGCTGATGGATGCATTAAACCATGGTCAAATAGTACATCGTTATATTATGCTCAAACTTTATCTTCTATTGCAAAACATTATAAATTTTCATTATCTGACCCCTGGAATAAATTGCCAAAAAAAATTCAAGAAATCATACTTTATGGTTCTGATGATGAAGAAATAAAATTTTCTTATGATGATGGATATGGAAAATATTCAAATAGTAAAACTTTTGAGGGAGTTATTACTAATCTTGAAAGAAAATATTTGGAGACTGAAAGTGACTGGAAGAGAGAGGAAATTTCACAATATCAAAGCGAAAAAGAGTGTGCAGGTTGCAACGGACATAGACTAAAAGAAGAAGCTTTGTGCATTAAAATTAATAAAATGAACATAAGCGAAGTTACAAAGCTATCCATAAAAGAAGCTAATAAATGGTTTATAGATCTACCTAAAATTTTAGATAACAAACAAAATGAAATTGCTGAGCATGTTTTAAAAGAAATCAATGAAAGACTAAAGTTTTTGGTCAATGTTGGACTAGACTATTTAAATTTATCAAGATCATCTGGAACCTTGTCCGGAGGTGAATCGCAAAGAATTAGACTTGCATCACAAATTGGGTCTGGTCTGCAGGGAGTTTTGTATGTGTTAGACGAGCCTTCTATAGGATTACATCAAAAGGATAACTCAAAATTATTGGAAGCATTAAAAAGATTAAGAGATTTAGGTAATTCTGTAATTGTAGTGGAGCATGATGAGGAAGCAATGCTTACATCTGATTATATAATTGACATTGGGCCCCAAGCCGGAATCAATGGAGGAGAAGTAATTGCTCAAGGAACATGTGAAGAAATAAAAAAAAATAAAAATAGTATAACTGGAGATTATCTTTCAGGTAGAAAGTATATTTCTATACCACAAAATAGAAGAGCAGCTAAAAATGGAAGATTCCTTCAAATATCAGGTTGCACGGGGAACAATTTAAAAAATGTAAATCTTCAAGTCCCTCTTGGAACGTTCACTTGCGTAACGGGTGTATCTGGAAGTGGAAAATCAACAGCAGTACTTCATACTCTTTATAGAGCGTTAAACCTAATGATCAACAAATCATACTCCAGGCATATGCCCCAACCTTTTAAAGGAATAAAGGGTTTTGAATATTTAGATAAAATTATTGATATTGATCAATCACCAATTGGAAGAACTCCAAGATCTAATCCAGCTACATACTCTGGGGCTTTTACCCCAATAAGAGATTGGTTTTCAAATTTACCAGAAGCTAAAAGTAGAGGGTATAAACCAGGAAGATTTTCTTTCAACGTTAAAGGAGGAAGATGTGAAGCATGTGAAGGAGACGGTGTAATAACCTATGAAATGCATTTTCTTCCTGATGTATTTGTTCAATGTGATGTTTGTAAAGGAAAAAGGTATAATAGAGAAACGTTATCGGTGACATACAAAAATAAAAGTATAGCTGATGTTTTGGATATGAGTGTTGATGAAGGAGTTAGTTTTTTTGAAAATATTCCTGTAATCAAAGATAAATTGTTAACTCTTCAAAAAGTTGGACTTGGGTATATAAAAATTGGACAACAAGCTACAACTTTATCAGGTGGAGAGGCACAACGAATTAAGCTTGCTAAAGAATTATCAAAAAGATCTACAGGGAGAACTATATATATCTTAGATGAACCAACAACAGGTTTACATGCACACGATATAAAAAAATTATTAGAAGTTTTGCAGGCTTTTGTACTAAAAGGAAATACCGTTCTAGTTATTGAGCATAATATGGATGTAATTAAAACGGCAGATTGGATAATTGATATGGGTCCAGAGGGTGGAGATAACGGTGGATATGTACTTTTTCAAGGAAAGCCAGAAGATTTAGTCAAAATTAAAAATAGCTATACATCTCAATACTTGGCAAAATTATTAAAATCAGGAAAGCTTAAAAAAATAGCTTAAGGAGTATTGTCTATAACTTCATTCCAATCTCTTTTAATATTCATTATTAAAATTAGTGGTGCTGCTATAAATATAGATGAATAAGTACCTACGACTACTCCCCAAATTAAAGCAAAAGAAAAACCTTTTAAAATTTCTCCACCAAAAAAATATATTGCAATAAGTGCCAATAAAGTTGTTACAGAAGTTTTTAAGGTTCTTGGCAAAGTTTCGTTGATAGACTGATTTAATAAATCAATTAAATTGGAAGTTTCATCTTTTTTTAAATTTTCTCTAATTCTGTCATAAATCACAACGGTATCATTCATCGAGTATCCAACGATAGTTAAAATAGCTGCAATTACTGAAAGATTAAATTCAAAACCAATTAGACTAAATGCTCCTAAAGTTAGAACTACGTCGTGACATAAAGCTAAAATAGCCCCAAGGCTAAACTGCCACTCAAATCTAAACCATATATAAATGAGCATTAAAAATAATGCCGTTATAACTGCATAAATGCCTGATTTAGCTAATTCATTACTAATTTTTGGGCCTACTACCTCTACTCTTCTAAAATTAATATTATCATTTATGTTTTTTTCTAAATCGGTTTTAATTTTAGTTATAAAGTTATTATCATCACTTTTTTTTTCTAAAATTGCTAAATACGTTTTGCTATCACCAAACTCTTTAACTTTTACATCGCCTAAATTTGCATTTAACAACTGTTCTCGTATTTTTTCTGCATTTATTTCTTTATTGAACTGCATCTCAATAACTGTGCCACCCTTAAAATCTATACCTAAATTAAGACCCTTGAGAAAAAATAATGAAATTGAAAATAATATTAATACTACAGAGACAAAGTACATTTTTTTATAATGGTTTAAAAAAAGAATATTGGCTGAATAAATATTAAACATTAAATTTTAACCTCAGTTCCTTTTCTAGATTTAATGTAAATTGAAACAAATAATCTACCAATAATAAACGTAGAAAATAATGATGTTATAATTCCAGTTGCAAGAGTAACCGCAAAACCTTTTACAGGACCACTGCCAATAAAATATAAAACAAAACCTGCGATTAATGTTGTAATATTTGCATCTAATAATGTAGATAAAACTTTTTTATAACCAGCATCAAAAGCAATTAAAATGTTTTTTTCTATCTTTAATTCTTCTTTTATTCTTTCATAAATCAAAACATTCGCGTCGACAGCCATACCAACTGTTAAAATTATTCCAGCAATACCAGGTAGTGTTAATGTAGCCTCTAAAAACGTAAGAATAGCTATTAATAAAATCAAATTTATAAGAAGCGAAACATTAGCAAATAATCCAAACATCTTATAATTAAACAAAATATACAAGACCACTAAACCAAATCCTATGATTAAAGAAAAAATACCTTTCTCAATACTTTCTTTTCCCAAATCAGGCCCTACTGTTCTCTCTTCAATAATTTCTAATGGCGCTGGTAAAGCGCCTGATCTTAAAACAATTGCAAGATTATTTGCTTCTTTTACTGAAAAATTTCCAGATATTTGTCCATTACCAGTTGTTATCGCGTCTTGAATGACTGGTGCGCTAACTACCTGATTATCAATGATTATTGCTAATCTTCTACCAATATTATTTTTAGTAGCATATGCAAATTTTTTAGCACCAAAGCCATCTAATTTAAAAGTTACTATTGCACTGTTATTTAAATTGTCAAAACCTGGCTGTGCATCAGTTAGATGTTCTCCAGATAAAACAAGCTTCTTTTCTACATTGTATTGACTGACTTTATCTTTTGACTGCAATATTTCAAAATTATCTTTTTTATCATTATTGTTTGATAAAAATTTAAAAGATAACTTTGCAGTTTTGCCCAAAATATCTTTAATTTCTTTTGGATCTTTTATACCTGGCAATTCTACCAATACTCTCTCATCACCTTGAGCAACAATAGTTGGCTCTCTTGTTCCAAGTTGATCAATTCTTGATCTTATTATCTCCAAAGATTGTTCTAACGCATTTTTTTTGATTATTTTAAAATAGCTATCTGTAAAATTAATTTTTACAATATTATTTGTTACTGTAAATTTTAACTCTCTTTGTCCATCGTCAAGTAATTGATTAATTTCATTAGAATTTAAAATTGATTTAACGTCATCAGATTTATCTGGATTTGTGTTGAATGATATTACATTATCAATCACACTAAAATTTGAGTAATTAATTCTCTCTGATCTTAATTTCTTTTTAATATCAAAAGATTTATTTTCTATTCTCTCTTCTAATAATGGGTCAGATTTAACTTCTAATAAAAGGTATGAACCGCCTTGCAAATCTAAACCTAATACAATTTTTTTTTGTATAAAAAATTTATCGCCTAACAAATTAGAAAGAAAAAAAAGTAATCCTGATAGTATTATTAAAATTATAAATGAAATTTTTAATTTAGAAAAATATAACACACTTGTATTATTTTATTTCTTTGGCTCAGTTTTACTTAGTACTTGAGAAACAGTGGACTTAATAATTTTTACTGTAACATTTTCAGCAATTTCAACTTCTGCTTTATCGTCTTCTAGAACTCTAACAACCTTACCAACAATACCGCCTGAAGTAACAATATCATCACCTCTATTCAGAGAATCAACCATAGCTTTGTGTTCTTTAATTCTTTTTTGTTGAGGTCTGATTAATAAGAAATAGAAAATTACAAAAATTAAAATTAACGGTATAAATTGACCTAGAGATTTTGCATCCATGCGGAGTATTTAAACTAAATAATGTATATTACAAGCCATTATTCTTTATTAATGATGAAATTTTTAATTTTTTTAACTAAATTAATCTGCTCTAAATCATTATCATTTTTATTCATAACAAAAAAATCAGTTAACCGCTTATCACTAAAATCAAGCAAAGCTTCAAATTGGGATAATTCCTCTTCATTTAAAAGATTAAAATTTTTTGAAAAAAAACCACCTAGAACCAAATCCATTTCTTTGGTTCCGCGATGATTTGCTCTAAAAAGAATTTTTTTGATATAGTCGTTGTTGATCACAGTCTAATTAAATATAAAAATAAATTATATAATCAATGAAAAATACTCTTTTTGAACCAGTAATTAAAATTAAAGGAGTTGGTCCAAAGATAGAAAAAAAACTAATCGAAAAAAAAATTGAAAACAAGATTGATTTATTGCTTAATTTGCCAACAGGCATCATTGATAGAAGGTTTTGCCCTACGCTAGATCAATTAGAAATAGGCAAAATCACAACGGTATTCATAACACCTATAAAATATAGTTTTCCAAGAATACGAAATTTACCAAGTAGGGTAACTTGCGCTGATAAATATAGTAAAATTGACCTGGTATTCTTTAACTCTAGAGAAAACTATATTAAGCAAGCACTTCCCTTAAATGAAGAGGTGGTGGTAAGCGGTAAAGTTAATTTTTATAATAACAAATACCAGATTACAAATCCTGATTACATAAGATCAACGGACAAAGGGTCAGATATCAAAAAAATTATGTCAAAATATCCTGCCATTCAAGGTATTTCTGATAAAACATTACAAAAAATATACTGCGATGAATCAAAAAATTTAGAAGAAATTAAAGAGTGGCATAACATAGAATTAATTAAAGAAAATAATTGGCCATCCTGGTCTCAAAGTATCAAAAGAATACATAATCCAATAAATGAAAATGATATAAATAAAAATTCATTATTTTATGAGCGTTTAGCGTATGACGAAATATTCAGTAATTTGTTAATATTTAATGAAATAAAAAAAAGAATTGAAAAAATAATAAAAAAGCCAAAAAAAATAGAAGAAAGTAATATTGATAAAATATTAAGCTTAATTCCATTTAGTCTCACTGATGATCAAAACAAATGTTTAGAAGAAATATTAAGAGATATGAAATCAAACAAAAAGATGATGAGAGTTTTACAAGGTGATGTTGGGTCTGGCAAAACTATTGTAGCTTTAATTGCAGTATATTTAAACGTTAAAAATAATTATCAAGCTGCAGTTATGGTTCCAACTGAAATTCTAGCAACTCAGCATTATAAGCTTTTTAAAGAAATGCTTAAAAATGAAAAAATAAACATAGAGTTGTTGACTGGGAAAACAAAACTAAAAGAACAAAAAATTATAAGACACAAAATTAATGAAAAAAGAATTGATATTATAATAGGCACTCATTCACTTTTTCAAGAAAGTGTTGAGTTTAAAAATTTAGGACTAATAATAATCGATGAGCAGCATAAATTTGGAGTAAAACAAAGAATAGAACTCTCTCAAAAAGGCTCTAGTAATACAGACGTAATTTTAATGACCGCAACACCAATACCAAGAACGCTAATTTTAACTAATTATGGAGACATGAATATTTCAACGATTAAAAAAAAACCATTCTCTAATGATAATATTAAAACTTTGGCTAAACCAATTGAAAAAATCGACGAAGTTTTACACTTTGTTAATGAAAAAATTTCAAAAGGTGATCAAGTATACTGGGTGTGTCCATTAATCGAAGAAAGTGATAAATTAAAATTAACACCTGTTACAAAAAGATTTGACTATTTAAAAAAAAATACAAGCTGCAAAATTGAATTTATTCATGGCTCTTTAAAACAAGATGAAAAGAACAAAATTATGAATGATTTTATAAATGGAAATATAGATTGCATTGTTTCTACTACTGTAATTGAGGTTGGAATAGATAATCCAAACGCTAACACAATAGTTATTGAAAATGCAGAAAGATTTGGGCTAGCTCAACTACATCAGTTAAGAGGACGCGTTGGAAGATCAGGTAAAAATGCTTATTGCTTGTTAATTTACTCTGCAGGTATTTCTGAAAATGGAAAAAAAAGATTAAAAATAATGAAAAATTCGTGCGATGGTTTTTATATTTCCGAGGAAGACTTAAAATTAAGAGGTTTTGGAGACGTCATAGGCTACAAGCAAAGTGGAGAAAAGGACTTTGTAATTGCCGACCCTATTTATCATTCACACTTATTTGATTTGGCCAAAGAAAATATTGATAAATTGAAGGAAAGTTCAATTGAAAAGTATCATTTATTATTAAAAATATTTAAGAAAGATAAAGTTTTAAATATAATTGACACAGGTTAATTTAAATTTTGTAACCAATCGCTCTTTCAAATTCATCAAGCCTTTTATAAATCGACCTTAACTCGGTAATTGTTGTCCAGTTTTGAGTAAATAAAGAAAAGCTACTATGCACTCTAGCAAAAGCATTTGAAACTTGAATAACAAATCCAAGGGTAATCGCACCGGTAAACAAACCTGGAGCCATAACTAAATAAGGAACAATGACCATAAATTGATCATAAATATTTATCCAAATATCAAAATAACCGTAATGTAAAAAAAGACGGTGATAATTAAATTTAATACC
>VTPE01000001.1 GCA_008638005.1 Pelagibacteraceae bacterium
GATAACTCATTTTCATTAATATTATTTTTTATATTAGGGTATTTTGGACCAATATATCTCTCGACAAGATCTTTGAAATAATGATTAGCAAAAACGTAAAGTAGGGTCGCGCCGATTGTAAAAGACAAAATAGAAAGTAAAGATCCAAGAATAGTCCCGAAAGCAAAACCAGCGAAAATTACTAGAGGCGTTCCAAAACCCATTAAAAAAACCCAAATGATAGAAAATATAAAGTAACAAATACTTATTAAAAAAATATTTTGATCTCTTAATTCAAATATTTTGCTTTTATTTTCTATTAAAAATGAAGGGCTTAAAAATGTTTCTGCTCCAAAATAAAAAAAAGCTAGCACGACTGCAGCTACAATTGATAAATAGATCAAACCTAAAAAAATTTTTATTTTTGATAGTCTATTCATGAGTATTGGTGCCAATTATTTTTACTGTACATCTAAATAAGAATTTCTTATAAGTGCCCAAAATTAATTATAGCAATGAAAAGAACTTATCAACCAAGTAAAAAAGTAAGGGCCAGAAGACACGGATTTAAGTCTAGAATGTCTACAAAGAATGGTCGAAAAGTATTAGCTAGACGTAGAGCTAAGGGTAGAAAAAGAATCTCAGCTTAATCAATGTCATCAAAACTTGCCTTCCAGAGTTTGAGTGGAAGTGAAGAATTTAAATATGTACTATCTGGTAAAAAGCTAAGTACACCCCTGTTTACTATTTATTATAAAGAAAAAAAAAATGACGATAAAGTAAACTCTATTATGCTTAGCTGCGTTGCTGCTAAAAAGTTAGGAAACGCGGTTAAAAGAAATAAAATGAGAAGAAGGTTAAAGATGGCGACTAGAAAAGCTATAACAGAAATTAAAAAAAGTTTTCAAACTAGATTTAAATACGCGATCTTTGCAAAGCCAAAGATTTACGATGAAAAGTTTCAAAATATCGTAGATCAACTAGTTATAAAATTTAAATCAATCTAAAAAGAATGATCACTAAAATCTTATCTAAAATAATCATCACGATCATTAAGACGTATAAATATTTAATTTCACCCCTGATTGGACATAATTGTCGTTTTTTGCCAACATGTTCTGACTATTTTATAGAATCTCTTCAAAAAAAAGGTTTTTTAAATGGAATGTATTCGGGTATTAAAAGGATTTTAAAATGTCATCCAATAACTTTTTTGGGTGGGAACTCTGGGTATGACCCAGTGGAGAAAAAAAATGGAAAATAAAAATGTTCTTGCTGCTGTTGTTCTATCGACTGTAATCATTATGATGTGGCAGTTCTGGTACGGAGAGCCTGTTCCACAAAACCAAAATCAAGAACAAGTTCAAGAGCAACAGTTAAAAGGTGATAAACCCTTAGCTCCCGCTATTACCCAAAAAAAAATTGAAACAAAATTAACAAGAACAGATGCTATAAACGAAGGTGATAGATTAATAATAGAAAACAAAAATATTAAAGGCTCTATATCTTTAACAGGTGCATTGATTGATGATTTAACGTTAAAAAATTATAATCAAGAAAATAACTCTGATACAAAAAAAGTAATTTTACTCAATCCAAAAAAATATGAACAAGCATATTTTTTAGAAACAGGCTGGGCAACTTCAGGTAATGAAATTGTTCCAGATAACCAATCTAAATGGAGTGTCAAAGGTAATAAAGTTTTAACCCCCAATAATCCTGTAACTCTAGAATGGGAAAATGGAAATGGCCTAACATTCATTAAAAATTTTAATATTGATGATCAATACTTAATTACAGTTAATGAAGAAGTAAAAAATACATCAACCCAAACCGTAAGTCTTTTTCATTACGCTCAGGTAACAAGGCAACAAAAACCGGATGTACAAAATTTTTATATTTTGCATGAAGGTTTAATTGGCGTTGTTGATGAATCTTTAAATGAAGAAAATTATGATGATGTTCAAGATAAGAAAAAAAGTTACACAGGATCAAAAGGTTGGGTAGGTATAACAGACAAATATTGGTTAACTGCGGTTGTTCCAGAGAAAGGTAAAAATTTTAATGCAGAATTTGTTTATGACAAAGCATTCAAAGCAAATTATATCATCACGGATCCAACTGTTATAAATGTAAATCAAACTGGCTCAAATACATCTAGTCTTTTCGTAGGTGCAAAAGAAGTATCTATCGTTGATGGATATGCTGAAAATCTTGGGTTCCATAAGTTTGATTTAGCAATTGACTGGGGATGGTTCCATTTTTTCACAAAGCCTTTGTTTTTTGTCATTGATTATTTATTCAAGTTAAGCGGTAACTTTGGAATAGCAATTATTCTATTAACTGCTGCAATTAGATTATTATTTTTCCCACTTGCAAATTACTCTTTTGCATCAATGGCAAAAATGAAAGCGCTTCAACCAGAAATGCAAAGAATTAAGGATCTTTACAAGGACGACAAACAAAAAATTCAAATGGAAATGATGAGTTTGTATAAAAAAGAAAAAGTCAATCCAGTCTCAGGTTGCTTGCCGATTTTGATACAAATTCCTTTTTTCTTTGCAATCTACAAAATGCTTTTTGTTACCATTGAAATGAGACACGCTCCATTTTATGGATGGATCCAAGATTTATCAGCGCCTGATCCAACAAGTATATTTAATTTTTTTGGTTTAATTCCATGGGATCCACCAAGTTTTCTAATGATTGGAGCTTGGCCCATTATTATGGGAATTACAATGTATGTTCAGCAAAAACTAAACCCAGCACCGCCTGATCCTATTCAGGCAAAAATTTTTGCTTTTTTCCCTTTATTTTTAACAGTGCTATTAGCCTCTTTTCCTTCAGGGCTAGTAATTTACTGGTCAATAAATAACGTTCTGACCATGGCGCAGCAATATGTCATTATCAAGAAGACAAAAATAAAAACTGCATAATGAACTTGGAAGACTTTTGGCCTCAAAAAGATGCGCCTGCTTTATCAAATGCAAAACAATTTATAGAATTTTACAAAAATAAAAAAATTGTTTTAAAATATGGCGGTCAAGTCATGGCAAGTGATCAACTTACTAAAGCTTTTGCACAAGATGCAGCCATTTGTAATTTAGTTGGAATCAAAAATTTAGTGATCCATGGTGGTGGCCCTCAAATACAAAAAAAGCTCCAAGCTCAAAATATACAAAGTAAATTTATTCTTGGCTTAAGAGTCACAGACGAAAATGTAATTAAAGTTGTTGAAGATGTACTATTGAATGAAATTAATCCTGAATTAGTTAATACAATAAACCATTATAAAGCCAATGCAGAATCCGTAACCGCAAGAAATAAAAATAGTATTCTCAAAGTTAAAAAAGCAAAAAATCCTGAACTTGGATTTGTTGCCGATCCAGAAGAAATTGATGTTGAAAAACTTATAAATATTATTGATCAAAATAAAGTACCTGTCATAGCTCCAATGGGTTTAGGTGATAATGATCAAGTTTATAATATTAATGCCGATACTGCCGCTGGTTCCATTGCCATTAAAATAAAAGCTGAGAGACTTTTGCTTATGACAGACGTTCCTGGAGTTAAAGACAAAAATGGTAAATATATTTCAAAATTAACCACTTCTGAGGCACAAGAACTTATCGATAATGAAACAATCACAGGTGGAATGATACCAAAAATTCAAACTTGTATTTCAGCGGTAAAAAATGGTGTTGGTGGAGTTGTAATTATTGATGGAACTAAACCCCACGCTGTTCTTCATGAGTTGTTTACAAATGAAGGTGCTGGTACATTAATTATTGAATGAAAGAACTCGCAGCTATCAAACATTGGATATTTGATTTAGACAATACACTGTATTCCTCAACTACAAATGTATTTGGAAAAATTGATAAGAAAATGTGTGAATTTATAATGGAAAATTTAAATGTCTCTAGAGAAGAGGCATTAAAAATCAAAAACAATTATTTTCATGCGCACGGTACAACATTGAATGGATTAATGAAAAAACATGACATTGATGCTCATCATTTTTTAGAGTTTGTTCATGATATAGATTATAGTTTTTTAAAAAAAAATCCTGAATTAAATCAAGAAATTAAAAATTTACCTGGCGATAAAATAATTTTTACAAATGGATCGAAAAAACATGCTGAGAGAGTTATTGATAGACTTGGTATTCAAAATAATTTTGATAAAATATTTGATATTGCTGATTGTGATTTTATTCCAAAACCAGAGATCGAACCTTATCAAAAACTTATCTCTAGATATAATATTGAATGTGAGAAAAGTATATTTGTTGAAGATATTGCTAAAAATTTAGAACCTGCTCATAAACTTGGAATGAAAACAGCCTGGATTGAAAATGATGATCCTTACTGTAAAAAAGGATTTGATGGAAATCACGTACATTATAAGGTAAAGGATCTTACGGATTTTTTAAAACAAACTAATAAAATAATAGGTCAATAATGGAAAAGATTATCAACGAAGCTTGGGATAACAGAGATCAAATAAGCGGCAATTCAGATCCTTCTATCTTAAATGCAATAAAAGAAACTATTTTGAAAGTTGATCAAGGAGAATTGAGAGTAGCTGAAAAAAAAGGTAGCGAATGGATTGTTCACCAGTGGATCAAAAAAGCAATATTATTAAGTTTTAGAACAAACGAAATGGAAGCAATAAGCGGTCCATATGCTGTTTGGTGGGATAAAGTTAAAGGTAAAACAAGTGGATGGGAAAAGTCTGATTTTATTAAAGCAGGATTTAGAAAAGTTCCAAATGCAGTCGTTAGACATGGATCATTTATTGCTAAAAATGTTGTGCTCATGCCATCATTTGTAAATGTGGGAGCTTATGTAGACGAAGGAACGATGATTGATACGTGGGCGTCTGTAGGTTCATGCGCACAAGTTGGAAAAAATTGTCATGTTTCAGGTGGAGCGGGTATTGGCGGTGTATTAGAGCCAATGCAAGCAAATCCAACCATTATTGAAGATAACTGTTTTATTGGAGCTAGATCAGAAATTGTTGAGGGTGTAATCGTTGGAGAGGGATCTGTGATTTCTATGGGTGTATTTATTGGTCAATCAACAAAAATTGTAAACAGGGAAAGCGGTGAAACTATTTATGGAAAAATTCCACCCTACTCAGTTGTTGTTCCGGGCTCTCTTCCAGATAAAAATGGAAAAGGACCAAGTTTATACTGCGCGGTTATAGTTAAAACGGTTGATGAAAAAACTAGAAGTAAAACTTCAATTAACGATTTATTGAGAGACTAGTCTATGAGTAAGCTAATTGATGAAATTAGATTTACTCAAGAGTTAATCAAAAAACCTAGTGTTACTCCTAAAGATTATGGAGCAATCAAAGTTGTCGCAAACCATTTAAAAAAATTAGGTTTCAAATGTAAATTTATGTCTTTTCAAGAAAAAGGCACAGATAAAATAATTAATCTTTATGCAAAATTGGGGAGTCAATCTCCTAATTTATGTTTTGCGGGGCACACCGATGTTGTGCCAGTTGGTGATCTACCATCATGGACCACAAATCCATTTGGTGCAAAAATTAAAAAAGGTTTTCTTTATGGACGCGGTGTAAGCGATATGAAAGGTGGAATTGGATGCTTTGTTGCTGCTGTAAGTGAATTTTTACATAAAAATAAAAAATTTAAAGGCTCAATAAGTTTTTTAATCACAGGCGATGAAGAGGGAATTGCAGTTAATGGAACAAAAAAAGTTGTCGAATATTTAAAAAAGAAAAAAGAAAAAATCGATTTTTGTATTGTTGGAGAACCATCAAATAGAAAAAAATTGGGACAAATGATCAAAATCGGTAGAAGAGGAAGTATTACAACTCATCTTACCGTCAAGGGAAAGCAAGGCCATATCGCTTATCCCTTTGAGGCGTTAAATCCATCTACACCCTTAATCAAAATTCTAGACGAATTAAAATCAAAACCACTGGATAAGGGAAATAAAAATTTTCAACCATCAAATTTAGAAATTACTAAAATACAAATAAATAATAGTGCTGATAATGTGATTCCTGCAAGAGCAACAGCTACATTTAATATTAGATACAACAACCTTCATACTTTTAGTTCACTAAAAAAATATATTTTAAAGATCATTAATAAATTTGAAAAAAAATATAAATGCAAAACTGAAACTAAGTTTATCGGAACAGGAACTGCTTTTCTTACTAAACCTAATAATACTGTTAAAAATATTCAAAAAATTATTCAAAAGGAAACAGGACAAAAAACATTATTATCAACCACTGGCGGTACCTCTGATGCTAGATTTATAAAGGATATTGCCCCGTGTATTGAATTTGGCCTTGTTGGAAATACTATGCACCAAGTTGATGAAAGATCGTCAATTAAAGATATGAAAAAATTAAAACAAGTTTATTTAAAAATTATTAAAAATTTTTTTAATTGAAAACTTCTATAATCACATCAAATACTTATCAAAATCACAATACTGGCGCTGGTCATCCTGAAAGAGTGGATAGAGTTAAAGTTGTAAATGAAGAATTAAAAAAATTTGATAAGCAAGTAAAATGGTTTGAACCTGAGGCTTATGACCATACAATAATTGAAAAAGTTCATAGTAAAAATTATCTTGATAACTTATCAAAATCATTTCCTGAGAGTGGTATTCAATTTTTAGATGGAGATACCGTTGTGTCTCCCGGTTCACATCATGCAGCTTTAGATGCCGTAGGATCTATTATTTTAGGTATCGACCAAGTGATTAATAAAAAATTTAAAAATAGTTTTTGCTCTGTTAGGCCTCCAGGCCATCATGCGGAAAGTAATAAAGCAATGGGCTTTTGTATTTATAACAATGTTGCTATAGGTGCTGCTTATCTTTTACACGAGCATAAATATAAAAAAGTTGCAATTATTGATTATGACGTCCACCATGGAAATGGTACGCAGGAGATATTTTATAACAATCCAAATGTTCTTTATATTTCTACACATCAATACCCCTTTTATCCTGGTACAGGTTCGCAAAAAGAGACAGGATTGGATGATAACATTTTAAATATACCCCTGGAATCGGGAACGAATTCAAAAGATTATTTTAATAGTTTTGAGAATGTCTTAAAAAAAATTAAATTATATAAACCAGATTTTATTTTACTTTCTTCTGGTTTTGATGCTCACATGGACGATCCGTTGGCTCAAATTAATTTAAAATCTCAAGATTTTTATGAAATTACTAAAAGAATTTTAATAGTTGCAAATGAGGTCTGTGATGGACGAGTTGTTTCAATCTTAGAGGGCGGCTATAACCTTGATGCTTTAAGAGAAAGTGCATACATGCATGTAAAAGCATTATTGGAGATCTAGATTTTTAAAATAATCTAATGCTTCTGGATTAGCTAAGGCTTCAACATTTGTAATTGTTTCTTTATTTAATATTTTTCGAACTGCAATTTCAACAATTTTGCCACTTTTAGTTCTTGGAATATCTGGGCAATTTTTAATAACAGATGGAACATGGCGCGGAGAACAGTTTGTTCTAATTTTAGATTTAATTTTTTTAACAAAGTCTTCAGTAAGTTCAAAATTTTCTCTTAATTTAACAAACAAAACAATTCTGACATCATCGTTATAGTTCTGCCCTACAACCAAAGCTTCAGTCACTTCATCAAAACTTTCTACCTGTCGATAAATTTCTGCAGTTCCAATTCTTACTCCACCTGGTTTTAAAGTGGCATCTGACCTACCATGAATAATAAAACCATCATTTTTAGTTTTCTGAATGTAATCTGCATGGTGCCAAGTATTTTGATATTTTTCAAAATAAGCTGACAAAATTTTCTTTTCACCTGGATCATTCCAAAACATTACAGGCATTGATGGAAATGGCTGTTTAACAACCAGCTCTCCTTTTTCATAATCGTTAATGGATTTTCCACTATCATCAAAAATATCAATATCGATACCAAGACTAGGTCCTTGAATTTCTCCAGAAAAAACAGGTTGAAAAATATTGCCAATAACCAAACAGCCAACTACATCTGTTCCTCCGCTTATAGATGATAAATGTAAATCTTGCTTTATATGTTTGTAAACGTAATCAAAACTTTCACTGACTAACGGTGAACCTGTTGAGGTGATTGTTCTAAGATTTGATAAATCAAATTGTTTTGAATTAAATTTTTCATTTTTTAAATGATCAATATATTTAGCCCCAACGCCAAATAAGGTAAATTTATATATTGATGCATAATCTATTAATCTATCAATTGATGGGAAGAATGGAGATCCATCATATAGATAAATACTAGCTCCACATGATAAAGCGGCGACTTGCCAATTCCACATCATCCATCCTGTTGTTGTAAAATAAAATACACGGTCATTTTCTTTTACATCACAGTGAATAGATAACTCTTTTTTTTGCTCAATTAATGCATTACCGCTTCCGTGAACTATACATTTTGGCACTCCTGTAGTTCCGCTGGAATAAAGAATATAAACAGGATGGTTAAACTCAAACTTCTCAAACTCTTCATTCAAATTAGATGTTTCTAAAATTTTATAAAAATTCTCATATTCATGATTTGAGCTTTCATTCTTATCATAATTAAAAACAATAACTTTCTTGATTGAAGGTATTGCTTCCAAAATAGCTGGGATACGATTTAAGATATCTATTTTTTTTCCATTATAATTATATTGATCACACGTAACTAAAATTTTAGGTTCAATTTGTTTAAAGCGATCTATTACGCCTTGAATGCCAAAATCCGGTGAACAACTAGACCAAATTAACCCATTTTTTGATGTTGCTAAAAAGCTAACAATTGTTTCAATAGTATTTGGGACATATCCCGCAATTCGATCTCCTTTTTTAAGATCAAAAAATTTAAAAAAAGAAGATAATTTTTTTACATAAATATTTAATTGTTCCCACGATATATTTTCATGCTCTCCATTTTCTTTTAAGCTGTGAATGGCTATCTCATCATTATTTTTACTAAGTAAATTCTCAGCAAAATTTAATTTTGAATCTTTGAAAAATTTATTTCTGTGAAAGATTTTATCTTTTGAAATTATTTGAGAACCCTTATCACCTTTGATCTCGCCAAAATCCCAATACTCGCTCCAAAATTTTTCAAGATTATTTACTGACCATTTGTGAAATTTTTGAAAGTTATTTTCAAAATTAATATTGTATTTTTTTTCTATTAAGTTTGAAAATTTTTTTATATTAGAATTTTTTATAGTTTCTGAACTAGCTGTCCAAAGTTGAGTGTTTTTTTTATTCATATTGAACGTTTTCTAAATAAAGACCACAAGCTGGAGCTGGGCTAGCACAGTTTTTTCTATTTTTTGATAATAATGATTTTTTAAGATCGTTTAAAGACCATTTTTTTTCACCTACATTTTTAATTGCCCCTACAATTGATCTCACCTGATGTTGTAAAAAAGATCTTGATTTAATGCGATAAATAATTTCATCACCTTTTTTTTCTATTTGTGAATGAATAATTTCTCGTATTGGAGAATTTGCTTCACATGAAGAAGAACGGAATGTTGTAAAATCATGTACTCCTAAGAAAACTGAAGCAGCTTCGTTCATTAAGTCAAAATCCAATTTCTTGCTGATATGCCAAGCTTTTTGCTCCAAAATAGCGGGTGGTGATGTTCTATTTAATATTTTATAAAAATACGTTCTTAATATAGCACTTCTTCTTGCATCAAAATTTTTTTCAACTCTTTCTATTTTTAAAATACTGATATGATTTTTTTTTAAAAAGTGATTTAAACTATTGGTGACTTTGCCACTTTCAATTTCTAAATTAATATCAAAATGAAAAACTTGTCCAAGCGCATGAACACCAGAGTCAGTTCTTCCGGATCCAAAAATTTCAATTTTACCAAGACTTATTTCTTTAAATGAGTTTTGAATACACTGTTGAATTGTATTTCCATTAGGTTGAGATTGCCAACCATTAAAACCTGATCCATCATATTCTACAACAGCCTTGTAACGATACATTAATTAAAGTTATAACCCTTCAAAAATTCTTTTACTGGCTGCTTATTCTTTCCAGGCTTTTGGATTTCTAAGACTTCAATTGATCCATTTCTACAACCAATTAATAAAGTTTCTTTATCGCAAAAAATTTTTCCGGGTTTCTCTATATTTTTTTTTGATATTTTGCACTCAAATATTTTTAACTTTTCATCGTTATATAAAAAATAAGCACCAGGCTTTGGTGAGAGACCATGTATCTTTGCAACAATATTTTCTGCATTTAAATTCCAATCAATAAACTCATCATCCTTTGTAATTTTTTTTGCATAACTTGCATGGATGTGATCTTGCTCTTCAAATTCGTATTGGTTCGTTTTTATGATATTGACAGCTTGAACTATTAAATCTGCACCTAATTGAGATAAATTTTCCTCAGTTTCTCCATGTTTCGAATCTAAATTAATCGGAATACTTTTTTTAATTAAAACTGGTCCCGCATCAAGCTCCTTAACAATTTTCATAATTGATATTCCTGTTTTAGAATCTCTATTCATAATTGATCTCTGAATAGGAGCAGCTCCTCTCCATTTAGGCAATAATGAAGCATGAATATTAATAAATAAACATTGTTTTAAAAAATTATCGGGTATGATTTGTCCATATGCTGCAACGATAACAAGATCAAAATTTTTAATTTTAAAAAACTCAAAATCATCTTTTAAAAATTTTGGTATTCTAACTTCAATATTTAGTTGATTGGATACCTGGTGTATTGGACTTAAAATTTCTTTCATTCCACGATTTGACTTTTTGGGTGGTTGAGTAAAAACTGTATCTACTGTGAAAGTGTGATGTAACTTTTCTAAAGCAGATACTGCAAAATTTGGGGTTCCCATGAATGCAATTTTCATAGTATGCAAACTAGTTCGTTTCTTCTTCCTTTTTGGCTTTCACTAATTTTTTTATTATCATATCTTTTTTTAGTTTTGATAAGTAGTCTATAAATAGAATACCGTCACAATGATCTACCTCGTGCTGAATGCACGTTGATAATAAATCATCCGCTTCTATCTCTTTTTGTTTTCCATTATAATCCAAAAATTGTAATTTACATTTTTTAGGTCTTGTTACTTCCGCATAATGCCCTGGGATAGATAAACACCCTTCTTCACGTGTATTAAGCTCTTCAGACTTCCATAAAATTTTTGGGTTAATTATAAATAAAGGTTTTTTTGGCTCATCTTCTTTGGCCAGATCAATCACAATAATTTTTTTTAATACACCTACTTGAGGTGCTGCCAATCCTATGCCTGGCGCCTGGTACATTGTTTCTAACATGCTATCCATTAGTTTTTTTGTTTCTTGATTTATAGTTTCTACTTCAGAAGATTTTTTTCTTAAAATAGGATCAGGTTCTTTTAGAATGTTTAATATTGTCATTTATTATCATTTACAGAATTTCGATATTTGAAAGCTGAAAATAATGTTCCATCATCTAAATATTCAATCTCACTTCCTACAGGAAGGCCATGTGCTAGCTTAGTTACTTTTATGCCAAGACTTTTTAAACTATCATTTATATAAAAGGCTGTTGTTTGACCCTCAATAGTCGCTGAGGTTGCTATAATAACTTCATTTATGTTATTTTTTTTTACCCTATCAATTAAAGAGTCAATTAATAAAGCCTGTGGATCGGATCCGTTCATAGCAGATAATGTTCCACCCAAAATGTGATAATGGCCTTTATAAATATTTGTAGCCTCCATTGCCCACATATCAGCAATATTTTCTACAACACATAACTGATCGTAGGAATTATTAATATAATGGCATTTAGTAATAGTGCAATTTACATCTAAAGATTTTATGGCTCCACAAATACTACACCTTGAAATTTTAGTATGGGCATTAGCTAATGCATCGGAAAGTGGCTTCATTAAATTTTCTTTATTTTTTAACAAATGCAGAGCTATCCTTCTGGCTGATTTTGGTCCTAACCCAGGTAAACGTGAAATTAAATTTATAAGATTATCTAATGAAGGTTCGCTTAATTTCATTTTACATTGGAAATTTAAATCCTGGCGGCATTTTTATACCACCAGTTAATTTAGACATCTCTTCTTGTGTTTTACCTTCAACTTCTTTTTTTGCATTATTAGTTGCAGCTACTATCAAATCCTCAACTACACCCTTTTCTTCTTTTAAAATTTCATCGCTAATATCAACTTTAACTAGCTCAAAATGACCATTCATTTGTACTTTAACAGAACCTCCGCCTGCAACACCTTCGGCTATAACATTTTTTAATCCATCTTTTGCTTCCATCATCTTTTGTTGCATTTCTTGGGCCTGTTTGAGCATTTTACTAAAATCCATGACTACTCCTCATCATCTTTATTTAATTTTTTATATTCAATTAACTCCGCTTCTGGAAATAACTCTTTTACTTTTTTATATACTTCTGTTTGTTTTGCCTTTTCAAAAAGCTCTTCTTTTAACTTATTTTTTTTTTCATAAATTGTTTCTTCACCTAAATCTTTGGATAAAGTTATGATCCATCTATTACCTGTCCATTCTAATAACTTTGAAGTTAAGTTTTTAATGAAATGTTTTGATAATTTTTCATTAAAAGCAATATCTATTTTACCTTGAGAAAATTTAACTAATCTTACATTTCTTTCTAAATCAAATTTTAGTTCTATCTCTTTATTCTTTTCAACAAGGTTTACTAAATCTTGAAAACTATCAATTTTTGATGTGATTGGATTGTTACTTATTTTTGTTTGTGGCCTTTCAAGTTCTTGTGAAATATTTTTAATTTGAGTTGTGGGCTCATTATTTATTTTTGATGTTACTGATCCTAATTTTTGACTCTCATTATTTTCATTTATACTTTCTTCGCTTGACCCAAGAATTGCTTGAGGGTCTGGCATATTTTTTAAATGACACAACCTTGTTAAAAGCATTTGAAAAGCTATCGATAAATTTGGATAAAGATTTAAATCTTCTAAACCTTTAAGTAAGAAATGCCATAACATGGTTAAATATGTTAAATCCAGATCCTTAACCAGATGATTTAATCTATCTGCGTCAGCTTCTGAAACGCTCAAATCTTTAGAGATTTTTCCCAAAGTTTTAGTTCGCGTCATTAAATAACAAATCTCTAAAAGACTATGAAGAACAAGTTTGGGGTCTGCTCCAATATCAAAAATTTCCTCAACTGTGCTTACAGATTTTTCAACATTACCTTCAACAACATTTGTCATTAAATCAATAATCTTAGATGTATCAGCAAGTCCAAGCATTTCTCTAACTTTGTCCTCTGTAACCTTCGCTCCCATTAAATTATAAGTAATGATTGATTGATCTAAAATTGAGAGCGCATCTCTGACTGATCCCTCTGAAGATTTTGCAATTAGACTTAAAGAGTTATCATCAACATCTGCTTTTTCTTTTTCACAAATTTTAGAAAGAAAATCTTTCATTTCATCTACTTTAATTCTTCTAAGATCAAATCGTTGACATCTCGATAGAATGGTTACTGGGATTTTTTTTACTTCTGTGGTTGCTAGAATAAATTTTAAGTGAGGTGGTGGCTCCTCCAAAGTTTTTAATAAAGCATTAAAAGCTTGTTTCGATAACATATGTACCTCGTCAATAATAAAAACTTTGTACTCCGCAGTGGAGGGATGATACTTTGAAGCTTCTAAAATTTCTCTAATATCATCTATTCCAGTTTTTGATGCTGCATCCATTTCAAGAATATCAATATGATTTGAGTTAGTAATAGAATCGCAATGACAAAAATCTCCGTCTTTACACTTTTCATTAGTGGAAAAATCCACATTACAATTGATGGCTTTTGCTATAATTCTTGCGGTTGTTGTTTTGCCTGTTCCTCGTATACCCGTTAACAAGTAAGCATTTGGTAGTCTTTTTAATTTTATCGCATTTTGAATAGATAGAACCATGGACTCTTGTCCTATAAGTTCACCAAATTTTTGAGGTCTATACTTTAACGCTAGTGGTTTTCTATTTGTCATAGTTTTAACGGGGAACTGAATAACAACCTGAAAAATTCACGGTACGGCTGCTTTCTTTCGAACCTGACCGGATTAACGTAACATCCACCTGCTATCAATTCCCCTCTTTAATATAACAAGTTAAGCTAAAATCTACAGAGTTGAATCTGTGGACTAGTGATTAATTCTATAATCCGAAGCTTGATAAACTCCCAAAATATCAAGAGTTTCAGTATTTTTTTTTAAAATATCTAAAGACGCTTTCACACCCTCTTCTTCATCATGTCCTTCAATATCCAAGTAAAACAAAGCCTGATCAAATGTATTGTTCACTGTAAAACTTTCTAGTTTAGTTAGGTTGACTGAATGTGATGCAAATCCACCTAGAGAATTATAAAGTGCAGCTGGTGTACTTTTTAATTTAAAAATACATGTTGTGATAAACTTTTGATTTTTATCATAATTAATTTTTTTTGTTTCATTAGATGACATAATTAAAAATCGAGTAGTATTTCCTTTAACATCCTCAAAGTCTTTTTCTAAAATATCTAATTGATATATTTCAGCTGCTAATTCTGATGCAATAACTGCAACATCATTACGGTTTTCTTCACTAAGTTTTTTTGCAGAACCAGCAGTGTCTGCCTCGATAATAGGAGAGAGGTTATATTTATTTATTTTTTCTTGGCACTGTCCTATTGCATGAGAATGGCTTTTAACAATTTTAATATTTTTTAAATCATTTCCTCTTGTTGCTAATAGACAATGATTAACAACGTGAAAAGACTCACCGATAATTTTCAATTTATACTTTGGTAATAAAAAGTGAACGTCTGCCACTCTTCCTGCAATAGAATTTTCAATAGGAATAACAGCAACAATATCTTTATTTTTTTTGACCAGATTCAAAGTATCGTTAAATGTCTTGCATGGAATTACTTCTGGATCTTTGTAAATTTTATTTGAAGCTAAATGTGAATAGGATCCCAATTCACCTTGTATTGCAATTTTTTGTTTCATATCATTTTTCTAATTTTTTCTAGGTCTTCCTGTGTATCAACACTTAACGGACTATCTTTAGTATAACCAACAAAAATATCTATATTATTATCTAAAAATCGCATTTGCTCAAGGCTTCTCTCTTTTTCATTTGCTGTTCTATCTAGTCTAATAAACTTTTCTAATACCTCTTTTTTATAACTATAAAGACCAATATGATGATAAAAAAATTCTTCATTATTTATTTTTCTCACAAAATTCTTTGCTTGAGAAAAACTGTCCATTTTTAATTCTTGAGCAGTGACTGCTTTGACAACATTTAAATCTTTTATTTCTTCTTTTTCAATTTTACTGGCAACAGTTGCAACTGAAACATTGGGGTTAGAAATCATAAAGTTTTTTAACATGTTAATTGTATCAGGATTAATTGTAGGCATATCACCTTGGACATTAATTATAATATCATGATCTAAGCTTAAATTTTGAATTGCCTCATAAATTCTATCACTTCCTGTCGTATGGTCTTTGCGAGTCATAATCGCTTGACCTCCGTTACTTTTGATTTCTTCTAAAATTTCTTGATCTGCGGTTGCAACAAATACATCGTCAACCTCAGATAATTTTGCTCTCTCCCATACATGTAAAATCATAGATTTATTTCTAATTTTTAATAGAGGTTTGTTTGGAAGTCTTTTTGCAGCTAGATGGCTTGGTATTATTATTGCTGTTTTATTCATAGTTGAAAGTGCGACAACTGTTACATAATTTTATACTCTAAATCTGCAAAAAAATAATATAAGAATTTAAAGATTAATTTAATGGACAGTTTTGAATTTAACAAAATAGCGGCAGCTTTTCTCACAACCGCCCTTGTTTTTATAGGCATCAAAGAGCTTGGGGATGCAATTTATCATGTCGAAAAGCCAAAAAAATCTGCATACATAGTTGAGGGAGTAGCTGAAACAAATTCGGCTGCTAAAGTTGAAAAAAAAGTAGAAGAACAACTTGCTTCCATAACTCCACTATTAGCATCTGCTTCGATTGACTCGGGAGCTAAAGTTTTTAAAAAATGTGCAGCATGTCATAACATTGATAAAGGTGGAGCTAATAAAGTTGGTCCTGGTCTTTGGGGCATTGTAAATCAAAAAGTTGGTGCAGTTGAAGGCTTCAAGTACTCTGCTGCTCTAAGTGGTTATGGTAAAAATTGGACTTTTGAAGAATTAAACGGATTTCTTCATAAACCAATGAAATACATCAAAGGTACAAAAATGGGTTTTGCTGGACTCAAAAAAGATCAAGATAGAGCTGATGTAATAGCATATATGAACAGCAAAAGTGATGCTCCAGCACCTTTAAAATAATTAAAACTCCTTTAAGATCCAAATTAACTTGAAATCATGATTAAGGATCTTTCTATTTTTTTTAAAAAAGAAACACTTGTTATGGGCGGTTTAGGCTTTTCAGCAGGACTTCCAATTATGCTTGTTTTTTCAACACTGTCTGTCTGGCTAGTAAAGGCTGGCGTTGAAAGAAGCACCGTCACTTTATTTAGTTGGGCAGGGTTTGCTTATTCTTTTAAATTTTTATGGAGTCCTATTGTAGATAAATTTAGACTACCAATATTAAATCAATACGGACACAGAAGAAGCTGGCTTTTTTTTAGTCAAATTTTAATTATTATTTCAATTTTACTTGCTTCATTATCTGATCCACAAAAAAATCTTTCATTTATGGCAATCTCAATTGTCTTAATTGCATTTTCGAGTGCCACACAAGATATTATTATCGACGCTTTTCGTATCGAGTCTGCACCAGAAAAAAAGCAAGGTCCATTAGCATCAATGTATCTTGCAGGTTATAGAGTGGCTATGATTGTTTCAGGTGCTGGAAGTTTATGGCTTGCTTCACATTTTAGCGGTTCTGTTTATCAGTTAGAAGTATGGAAAAATGTATATCAAATAATTAGTCTTTTTATGTTGATTGGTTTGATTTCTACTTTTTTTGCAAAAGAACCATTAATGCTAAAAAAGAATAATATTAAAAATTTTGAGCAGATAAAATTTACTGTATCTACAGTTTCATCAATAGTAATTTTTTTTATTGTCTACCTGAGTATTCCAGCAATCAATGAACTTAATTACTTTTTAAGTTTTTTATTAAATTTAGTTAAAATTTTACTTTCTTTTATGTCTTCATTATTTTTCTTATTTATAATGGAAAAAATTAATTTTTTGCCAAAAAAACAATCAAGAGAAATTTTTATAGGCCCAATATTAGATTTTTTCTCAAGATATAAAAAAATTGCACTTTTCATGTTGCTCCTCATCGGTCTTTATAGAATTGCCGATGTTGTAATGGGAGTCATGGCAAATATTTTTTATCTTGAGAAAGGATATGAAATCAAAGATATAGCAACATACTCAAAATTTTTTGGACTTATAGCTACTATCATTGGAGGTTTTTTGGGTGGTGCTTTTTCAATGAAACTTGGCACTTATAAGAGTTTACTTATTGGTGCAATAGCCGCGGCACTTACCAATTTATTATTTGCATTACTTGCGGTTATTGAAAAGGACTTGCTATATTTGGCCATGATCATCATAGCAGATAACTTGGCCAGTGGATTTGCTGGTGCCGCCTTTGTTGTTTATCTGTCTTCATTAACTTCAATTAAATTTACAGCAACCCAATATGCCCTTTTTAGCTCCCTAATGTTATTTGTTCCAAAATTACTAGCTGGATACTCTGGATCTATTGTAGACTTTATTGGCTATCCAAATTTTTTTATTTTTACAGCAATACTGGGCATACCTGTAATTTTTTTAATTCTGTCGTTAAAAAAAATTAAATTAAAGTTTTACACACATTAGCCTCGATGTTACCAATAACGATGCGTTTTTTTACATTTATATTGGTAACAATAACATTGTTCTCGAACGATGTTTTTGCAGAGTTTAAAGAAATCTCAAAAAAAGAATTTTTAGACAGTAATTTAAAGGCTCTCGAAAAAAGGTTTGATCAAATTGATACTAATAAAGATCAAAAAATAGACGCAAAAGAAAATGAAGCCTGGAGGCAAAAGGTTATAAAAGCCAGAAAAGAAAGGGCGGCGGCAATTCAAAAGCAACAAGCCGAAATTAGAAAAAAAGTAGACATAAATAAAGATGGTAAAATTTCAAAAGAAGAAATTGAAATTTACAAAAAAAATCAAAAAAATTAAAAAGCTATTTTCATTACCAATAAACAGCCCATTAAAATTAGCATTAGATTAAAAAAAGTTTTAAACAAAGTTTCGCTAATTTTTTTTCTTAATCGATTACCAATATAAACACCAATTAAGATTGGGATACAAGAAGACAAAGATAATAATATTTTATCAAAATTTATCATACCTTGAGAACTAAATAACAAAAATTGAAAAACCGAAAAAATAAAAAAAGAAAGTCCCATGAGTTGTATAACTTTATCTTTTGAATAATTTAATGACTGAATAAGAAATATAAATGGCATAGTATATATACTTGTCACTCCAGTAGTCATTCCAGTTAGAGAGCCAATGATAAATTGTGTTAATTTTGATTTATAACTTTTTATTGTTATTGCTTTTTTTGAAAGCGATAAAATAGAATTGAAAACTAAAAGTGTAGCTAAAATTAATAAAATATTATCTGATTTTAAAACTATTAAAAAATAAAAACCTGGAAATATAAATAAAACAGAACCTACTAAAAAGTAAAATACATCTTTAAAAATAATTTTTAGATATTTTCCATCGAGCATCTGGTATAGATTTGTAAAAATAATAGGTATTAAAATTATTGATATTGACTCTTTGATATCCATTAAAAAACTTAAAAGTGTTAAAGTAACAGTGGGTAGGCCAACACCTATTAACCCTTTAACTAATCCACCAGCTAAAAAGATTAAAATGACTTGAATTAAAATTATGGAATCGATATTTGATAAAAGCAACATACTAAATAATTAAAATGATTATTGATTGTAAGTGTAAGAAATACAAGTTTAAAATTCCTCAACAAGATATCACTTCTACCGGTCGAAATGTTATATGTGAAATTTGCAAAGAAGAATGGTTTCAACCATTTAGTGATCCGAAAAATAATTTAATTGATAAAATGAATCCGTCATCAATTAAAAATACTTCAAAAGAAAAATTAATAAAAAAAGAAAGGTCATTAATATTACCTATAACTTTATTATTTTTAATAATTATTTTTTTAGCGTATCAAATTATGATTGCATACAAGTTTTATATTTTATCTACTTATCCAAGTATGATAAATTTTTATGAATCTTTAGAAATTTTAATTGAAATTATAAAAGCAAATTTTAATTTTTTAAAAGAAATTTTTTAATAAAATAAAACTATGAAAATAAAATTGGAGTGTAAACGAAATTGCACAGGGTTATTTAAAAAACCAAATATAAAATCTGAAAGACAAAAAGAGATTTTATTTGGTGAACAATTTATCGTTACTAAAAAATTTAAAAAGTTTTTTTATGGGTATTCAGCTTATGAACGTTACCATGGTTATGTTGCAAAAAAAGACCTGACCATTACATCAAATCAAAATAATTATATTGTTCAAAAAGGTAAGGCTTTTTTATATAAAAAGAATAATAATAAATCCAAAATCAATAAGTTCCTTTATTTAAACTCAAGAGTATATATTCCAAAATTAGGTAAAAACTTCTCTCAAATAAACCAATATTGGATCAAGAATGAAGATATCAAAAAAATAAAAAGGAAAAAAAATACTAATTTTATTCAATCTTTAAAATATTTTAAAAATACAAAATATGTTTGGGGAGGAAATACTTGCGATGGTATAGATTGCTCTGGATTAGTGCAAGAAATGCTTAAAAATATATTTTTAAAATGTCCACGAGATAGCAAAGATCAAGAAAAATTTTTTAAAAAAAAAATTAAAATTAATCAAATCAAAAAAGGAGATTTATTATTTTGGAAGGGCCATGTAGCTATAGCATTAAATAAAAATGAGTCTGTCCATGCTTATGGTCCCAAAAAAAAAGTAATAAGAATGAAAACAAAAAAAATAATTTCTGATTTATTAAAAAAATCTTTAAAATTAAGTTCGATTAGAAGGCCAATAAATTAAAATGAGAACATTTTTTTAGTTGATTCGATCTCTTTTTATCCATAGTTTGTTCTAGAGCTATATCAAAATATAGTAGGTCAAAAATTACATGCCACTAGAGAACAATAATCAAATTTTAGCAATCCTCGGGCCTACCAATACAGGGAAAACTTTTTTAGCGATTGAAAGAATGCTTGAATATGGAAATGGGGTAATTGGTTTTCCACTTAGATTATTAGCAAGAGAAGTTTATGACAAAATTGTTTTAAAAATTGGCTACGAACGTGTTGCTCTTGTAACTGGTGAAGAAAAAATTATTCCGCCAAAGGCTGACTATTATCTTTGCACTGTAGAATCTATGCCTCAAGATATTAACTTCGAATTTGCAGCAATTGATGAGATTCAAATGTGTGCAGATCCTGAACGTGGTCATATTTTTACAGATAGATTGATGAATTATAGAGGTGATAAACTAACAATGTTTTTAGGATCAGACACAATAAAAAAATTGCTAACTGAACTTGTTCCAGAAACTGAGTTTATTTATAGGGAAAGATTATCAAAATTAACTTATTCGGGTTATAAAAAAATATCTAGGATTAAGCCTCGAAGTGCAATCATCGCATTTTCAGTTGATGACGTTTACGCGCTAGCCGAATTCGTAAGAAGACAAAAAGGTGGTGCAGCTGTAGTAATGGGGTCACTAAGTCCAAAAACAAGAAATTCTCAAGTTGAAATTTATCAATCTGGTGATGTTGATTTCTTAATTGCAACAGACGCAATTGGCATGGGCATTAATATGGATATCGATAATGTCTATTTTAGTGGATTAAAAAAATATGATGGTAAAAAAATTAGAGATTTAAGAGACAGTGAAATTGGTCAAATCAGTGGTCGAGCGGGAAGATATATGAATGATGGATCGTTTGGTACTACCGGAGATTGCGAAAGACTTACTGATGAACAAATTGATAAAGTTGAAAATCATAGGTTTGATGATGTCTTAAATATTTTTTGGAGAAATAGTAATTTAGACTTCACTTCTAGTCAAAATTTAATTCAAAGCCTAAGTGTAAGACCGCCTCAAGATAATCTACAAAGAAATAAGGATTTAATTGATGAAACAACATTCAGATTTTTAGTATCAGAAAAATCAAATCTCAACTTTAATAATCATCAAAACTTTGTGAAATTACTATGGGAGTGTTGTCAAATTCCAGATTTTACAAAAAGCTCTTATAATGAGCACACTGATATCATCTACAAAGTGTTTTCGTTTTTATCTTCTGATAAGGGAAAAATAACAAATGATTGGATGAAACAACAACTCAGTAATTTAAATAATTATGAGGGCAATATTGACAGTTTAGCTAATAGAATTTCTTATATTAGAACTTGGTCATACGTTTCTAATAAAAGTAACTGGGTAGAAAATGCTGACTATTGGATCGCAAAAACTAAGGAGATTGAAGATAGACTCTCAGAAAAACTTCATGAAGAACTTTCAAAAAGTTTTGTTGATAAAAGAATAAGCGTTTTATCGAGGGGTTTAAAACAAGATATTGAATTAAACACAAAAATCATTGATACAAATAAAATTTATATTAATGAACATTATATTGGCAAAATAAATGGTCTTAAAATCGAATTAGATTATTCGTCAACAAATCTAGATACTGATATAAAATCTTTAAAAAAAGCAGCTAGATCCGGTGCCCAACAAGAATTAAAAAATAGAATAGAAAAAATAATCAATCATCAAGAATTACTTGAACTTAAAGAAGATTTAAAAATCTATTGGCAAGATAGTAAAATCGCCGAGATTAAGCCTGGTAAGAATTATTTAAATCCTATTATTAAACTTTTTATTGATGACACTCTTGAAGATAATGATTTTTCAAACCTTAAATTAACAATTGAAAATTGGATAGAAAAAGAAAAGCAAAAACATTTAAGTGATCTTATTTCTATTGAAAAAACTTCTTTAAAGAATTCACTTGCAAGAGGATTGGCCTACCAGTTATTTGAAAATAATGGAGTTTTGAACCGAGAAACTGCCAGCAATATGATTAAAAATTTAAATAAAGAGGAAAGGTATGAATTAAGAAAAAAAGGCATAAAAATCGGAAAGTACCATATATATCAGCCCAGAATGATCAGACCCAATGCTATTAAATTTAAAACGATATTATGGAAATGCTTTAATAGCACAAAAGAAATGTCATATCCAAACTTCGGCATAAATTTTTTAAAAAATTTTAAAAACAAAAATAAAAATTTTTTAAGAATTTGTGGATTTGAAACTTTTGGAAATTTTATTATACGAGTTGATATTTTGGAAAGACTTTTTATTGAAATTATCAATCGATCTAAAGATTATAAGTTTAAATTAGACTCAAAAATCCTGAATCTACTTGGGTGTACAAAAGACGATTTTGTAAATTTTATTAAATTAATTGGCTATAAAGTTATAAATGAAGAAAATGAACCTGAGTTCAAATATTTGCCAAAAAAAATAAGAAAAAATAAAGAGAAAAAAGCGACTAATGCATTTTCAGTTTTAGAAAATTACAAAATTTAAATTATGTTTTGGAATAAAAAAAAAGAACAACAAGAAAAATTTAAAAGCTTAGAAATGGCAATATGTACGCTTTTAATTCATGCTGCAAAAGCTGATGGTAAATTTGAAGATCAAGAAAAAAAATTAATTAGAAAATTTTTAATAGAGTTGGAAATAAAAGATGAAAATTACCTAGACGAACTTATTAATTTTTGCATTAAGAAAGAAGAGCAATCCATTGAAATTCTTAATATGACAAAAGAAATAAAAAAATTAAAATATGAAGAGCGTCTTTACATTATTGAATTGATAGTCAAAATAATATATTCAGACCAACAACTCTGTCATTTCGAAGATAGATTATTAAGAAAAATTTCGGGATTAATCTATATTGAGGATCAAGACTTAGGAATTATTAAAAAAAATATAAAAAATGACGTACATCGTTAACGAAAAATGTATAAAATGTAAGTTAACAGACTGTGTAGAAGTATGCCCAGTTGATTGTTTTTATGAAGGAGAAAATATGCTCGTTATCAACCCTGATGAGTGCATAGATTGCGGTGTGTGCGAACCTGAATGTCCTATTGATGCCATTGAACCTGACACAAATGCAAATACCGAAGAAATGTTACTCGTTAATAAAGAGTATTCTGAAAAGTGGCCAAATATTTCGAAGAAGAAAGATCCTCTTCCAGATTGGGAAAGTTTTAAAGACGAAAAGGACAAATTTAATAAGTATTTTGAAAAAAAATAAAATTTATTAAACCGTAATATGGATTGAAAATTATCTATTAATAATATAATTCACAGCATCTATGCCAAAGAAAACTAAAGCAAAACCTAAAGCTAAAAAAACCACTAAAAAAACACCTAGTAAAAAAGTCACAAAAAAAGTAGTAAAAAAAAGTAATAAAAAGGTTGCCACAAAAGTAGTTTTAGAAAAAAAAATTAAAACTAAAGTTAAAGAAGAAAAAAAAGAAAATTTAGCTCCACAGAATTTTCAAACAAGAACTAGTGCACAAAATGATCTCATTGAAATAAAAAAAATAAAAAAACAAGAAACAGAAAAAAGAGTATATAAAGTTAAGGACTATGTGATTTACCCCAAGCATGGTATTGGACAGATTATTTCAGTCGATAAACTGACGATTGCAGGAATAGACGTTAGTGTTTACAAAATTGAAATTACAAAAGATAAACTCAATTTAACAATTCCAACAAATCAACAAAATCATTTAAGACCTTTATCTAGTTTGAATCAGATTAATAAAGCTCTTTCAATTTTAAAAGGTAAGGCCAAAATTAAAAGAACTATGTGGAGCAGAAGAGCTGCAGAATATGAACAAAAAATTAATTCTGGAGATATTTATCAAATTGCCGAGGTGGTTAGAGATTTAAATAAAAATACAGATATGCCAATTGATCAGTCATACAGTGAACGTCAGCTTTTTGAAAAGGCGTATGATCGACTACTTGGAGAAGTTTCAATTGTTTTAAAAATTTCCGAGGATGAAGGTAAAGTTCGATTAAATAAATCGCTTGGTAAAAAAATCGAAGAACCGGCTAATCAAAGCGCATAAAAAAAACGCCCTTCCGGATGAGAAGAGCGTTTTTTTCTAAAAAGTTTTTCTAAAATTAAAAAACTATCTTTTTCTTCTTTTAGTAGCTTTTTTCTTTTTAGCTTTCTTCTTAGTAGCTTTTTTGGCTTTTTTCTTAGTAGCCTTTTTAGCTTTTTTTCTTTTTTTTGCCATCTCCGTTCCTCTCTTTAATTTAAAGTTTGGAGTATCACACAAAATTAATTATGTGATTCGTTATTAACTAATTTAAAAACGAATTCGTTATTAAAGTCAAACGTTAAAAATTTTATAAATTTCTTCAAAAAATATTTTTTGATTTTAAAAAAATATTTTTAGTTCTAATGATAAAACAAAATTTTTTTTTAGTTAAAAAGTCAATGTTTTTAGTAACTTTTTTAGTATTTATAAAATTTTTCTAACTCAATTTTATATTTTGACTTAATTTTATGTCTTCTTATTTTCATTGTTGGTGTTAACAATTCATTTTCAATTGTAAATTCCTCATCAAGAGTTTTAAATTTTTTTATTTTTTCAATAGCAGTTAAGCTTTTATTTGTTTTATCAATCAGTAATTGTATTTGTGTATTATCTAATTTAATATTTTTGTTTAGCACAAGCAAACAGGATAAATACTTTTCATTATCACCGTGTACATATGCCTGTTCGATTTCGTCATGCAAACATAAAAGATTTTCAATTTTAGATGGAGAAATATTATCTCCTCCTAAAGTTACAATAATATCTTTTTTTCTGTCAGTAATTTTTAAATAACCTTCAGAATCAAGTTCTCCAATATCCCCTGTATGCAACCATCCATTTTGAATAACTTCTGCAGTTGCTTTTGGATTATGCCAGTATTCTAACATCACGTTCTCACCTTTAACTAATATTTCTCCATCATCTGCTATTTTCACAAGGTTATTTGAAAATACCTTTCCTACAGTATCTATTCTAATATCATCTACAGGATTACAGGATACCACTGGTGAAGTTTCTGTAAGACCATAACCTTGTAAAGTTTTTAACCCTAGGGAGTTTAAAAATAACCCAACGTTTTTATCTAGAGGACCACCACCTGAAACGAAGGCTTTTAAATTTCCTCCAAAATTATTAATTATCTTTTTTCTAACAATTTTATCTAAAATTTTATTTAAGATATTTTCAAAAACACTAAGTTTTTCTTTTTTAAATTTTTTTGCACCAAGTTCTAAGGTTTTAAAAAATAACGATCTTTTGATGACTGATGATTTTTTTACAGATGATGACATTTTATTATACAAATTATTATAAAATCTCGGCACCGCAGTCATTACGTGTGGTTTAGCAATTTTAATATTTTCAAGAAGTTTTTCAATTATGGGCGAATAGTAAATTTGCGCTCCCAGAGAAATCTGAACAAATTGAACGGTGTGTTCGTAAGAATGTGATAATGGTAGCCAGGTTAAAAACCTCGGTTGTTTAATTTCTAATTTATCAACTAAATTTTTAGCATCCTCACAATTAGATAATATACCTCCATGGCTCAAGACTACTCCTTTAGGGTTACCTTGAGTACCCGAGGTATAAATAATACACGCTGGATCTTTTCTTTTAGCTTCAGAGGTAAAATTATTTTGTTCAGTTTCAGTTAATTGATTAATATTTAAAATATTTTCTATTTCTTCGAAACTGATAATGAATTTAAAGTTGTAATTAATTTTTTTTGCAGCTGAACTTACAGTGTCAAAAAGTTTAGTATTTGACACAATTAATCCTTTGGGTTGACAGTCGTTTAAAATATATTCAAAATCTTTTTCGGTATAGGTTGTGTAATTTGGAACTGTAATTGCATTAACTGCCAAAATTGAAAGATCGCTAATCATCCACTCTGGCCTGCCCTCTGATAACAGCATCACTCTATCACCTTTACTTACAGATTGTTTGGCTAAATATTGAGCGAGTAAATTAATTTGCCTTGAAGTTTCGACCCATGTTAATGCATTGGTAGATTTGTCTTTATTGATCCTAAATAAAAAAGGGCTATCTTTAAATTTATCAGCCTGAGATTGATATAACTCATACAAATTATTTAATGATTTAAATTCCATATTTTGGTGGGCGAAAAGGGAGTCGAACCCTTAAGGTTTCCCGGCGGATTTTGAGTCCGCTGCGTCTACCAATTCCGCCATTCGCCCCTCACATTATAATTTTTAAATTCTACATTGTTATAAACGCCAATTAAAAAACTTCAATTGTTTCTGAATTGATAGCCAAGATTAAACTTAATCCTTTTTGTATGGTGTTTTAAGTTTGGATAGATATAATTTTATCAACTAATGTTTAAAAACTTATTTAACAAAACTGTAGCACTTGCAGCACACAAAAGTGCTAGATTTTTTTTATCATTTATATGCATAATTGAGAGTATTTTTTTTCCAATTCCTCCCGATGTCATGATTATTCCGATGACATTAGCTAAAAAAAAGAAGTGGTTACAAATTGCTACAATCGCAACTGTCTCTTCTGTCGTAGGAGGTATTATTGGCTATGCAATAGGTTTTTTCTTTTATAATGAAATAGGTATCCATATTTTTGAATTTTACGGATTTGAGGGTTTTAATAATTTCAGAGACCAAGTATCGGTAGGAAGAGGGTTTTGGGCTTGGATTATTCTTTTGGCTATCGCTGGATTTACACCGGTTCCATTCAAACTTTTGACAATTTCAAGTGGACTAATTCATTTTAACTTTTTTATATTTATCATTGTCGCAACACTAACCAGAGGTTCTAGATTTTTTATTTTATCAGGATTACTGAGCTTCTTCGGTCATAAAATTCTACCTTATTTTGACAAATTTTCTGGAAAAATTTTAATCATTCTTACGTTTTTATTGTTACTCGGTTTTTATATAGCTTACTTAATATATAATAACTATGAAACATTTTTTTAGTAATGCTAAAGACTAAAAATATTTTTAAATATCTTTTAGCTGCTCATATATTAATCATTATTGCAGTTTATTATATTGAGTACATTTTAGATGTTTATGCTTGCAATCTTTGTAAATATCAAAGGCTACCTTTTTTTTTAAATATTATAGCTTTAACCTTTTTAATTATTAACAAAGAAAAATTTTTTAAATTTTTCTATATTTTCATTTTTTCAGTATTCATAAATATAGGTATTGCTACTTACCACGTGGGAATTGAGCAAAAAATATTCAATGAAAGTAAAGTATGTAAAATTGACAATAATGTTAATAATAAAGAACAATTATTAATGGAGTTGTACAAAAAAAATAAACCAGGTTGTTCAGAAGTAACTTTTAAATTACTAGGTTTTTCACTATCTTCACTAAATTTAATGACTAATATTGTATTTTTACTAATAAGCGCTCATATATATAGAAATGAAAAAAAATAAAACTATTGAAGAAATAATAAGAGTAGATCACGCTGGAGAAAGAGGTGCGGTCAACATTTATGATGGACAGCTCATGGCGCTTCAACTTTTAAAGTCAGATCCGGAAATGGAAAAAAAAATATCTGAAATGAAAGAGCATGAAAAAGAGCACTTAAAATATTTTGAGCAACAGTTAGCTGAAAGAAAAGTTAGGCCTACATTATTATTACCAATGTGGGATCTGTTAGGTGTTAGTTTAGGTTTTGTTACTGGTCTTATGGGTAAGAAAGCTACAATGCTATGTACCGCTTCTGTTGAAGAAGTAATAGATAAGCATTATCAATCTCAAATTGAACATCTTGAAAGGGAAGAAAAGCAAGAAAAAGATCTCATAAAAAAAATTAAAAAATTTAGACAAGATGAACTTGATCATAGGGATTTAGCTTATGAAGAAGGCGCAACTAAAAAAGGTGCTTTTGGTCTTTTAGATATGGCTATAAAAACAGGTTCTAGAATTGCTATTGAAGTAGCTAAAAGAATATAATCACGGTTCTAATTTAACATCCCAGTATAAGTAATCTAACCAGCTTTCATGTAAAAAATTTGGTGGAAAATATCTTCCATTTCTATGCAGTTGTTCTTCTGATGGTTTATATGGTTTGACCGAAGGTATCATCCCGCAAGCTTTTGGCATCTTACCTCCTTTTTTCACGTTACAAGGTGAGCAAGCTGTTGCTACATTCTCCCAAGTAGTCAATCCACCTAAAGATTTTGGTATAACGTGATCAAATGTAAGATTTTTTTTATCACCACAGTACAAACAGGTAAATTTGTCTCTCAAGAAAACATTAAATCTAGTAAAATTTGGAAACTCTGAAGGTTTTACAAAACTTTTTAATGAAATTACACTTGGTAACTTCATTGTAAATGAAGGGCTTCTTATTTCTCTATCGTATTCTGAAACAATGTTTACCCTTTCAAGGAAAACATCTCTTATAGCATCTTGCCAGCTCCATAATGATAGTGGATAGTAACTTAGAGGTCTATAATCAGCATTTAGAACCAATGCAGGACATTTTTCAAGCGGAAGATTTTCACTTGATGAAGCAATCATGAGTAAAAAGTTATATAAATTTATAAATTAAAGCAAGTTAAAGTTTTATTAATAAACATCATCAAAATTTATTATAAACTTTTTATAAAATTTAACCCCTCGCTTAATCCATCTGGTGAAATAGAATGTCCCAACCCTTCATAAACATGATAGTCTACTACAAAACCTTTTTGTTCTAAAAAATCATTAGATTTATACATTTCCTCAATCGGAACAATCTCATCACCATTACCATGAAATAGTTTAATTCTTGGCTTAGATTTTAGTTCTTTATCAAATAAATCATAATCATAAATTTTTCCTGAATAACCGAGAACACCTGCAATATTTACTTTTTGTCTTATGGCATACTGAATACTCATCATTGTCCCTTGGGAAAAACCAACTAAAATCAAATCTTTGAGTTCAAGTTTTAGTTCATCAAGCTTAGTGGTAATACATTTATCTAGCTTATCTAAGGAAATCATAGTTTCTTTTCTTATTTGATCGTTATTTGTCTGCATGAGATCAAACCACTCAAATCCAGATGCATTAACTTGGCAAACATTTGGGGCATTTGGAACGCAAAAATGGACGTCGGGTAAAAATCTTTGCCAATAATTTGCTATTGAAAACAAATCATTAGCGTCAGCTCCATAGCCATGTAATATAAAAACTAATTTTTTAGTTTTTGATGATAAGCTTTTTAGTTCCAATATATTTAAACTCATTTTTTATTATCTTTACGTCTATTATATGTTACAGACATTTCAATGTCAGAAAATACTTTAAAATTTATTGCGATTATTGCAATGATTGCTGTAGCCGTAGTTCTAATCCGAGGACTTAAAACTTTTTTTGTTGGAGGAAATCTTGATAGTAAAAAGAAAAGTAACAAACTCATGCAGATGCGAATTATGCTACAGTTTTGTGCAATAGTAGTTCTTATGGCTCTAGCCTACATTACTGGTAAGTAATTAAAAAGATTTTATCCAATTTACAAATTCTTCATTATTAAAATCAATATCGCCTAGAATTCTAGCAACCTCTTTCTTCTCCGAATTCACCACAAGAGTGACTGGGACCCCCCTTAAACCAAGTGATCTTGTAAGTTTTAAATTTTTATCAAAATATGTGGTTAGATTTTTAATACCCAAATTATCTAAAAAAGATTTAACATCAGAATACTTTTTATTCTCAAGGTTAATTAAAACTATATTTAACTGCTTAGAATTTACACTGTTTGCAAGTTTATCTAAAAGTGGAAGTTCTTTTTTACATGGCGCACACCATGTTGCCCAAAAATTTATTAAAGTCACTTTAGAGCTTAATTTTTCTAAAATAATTTTTTGTGATTTAATGTTTTCAATTTCTAAAATTGGCAAATCTCTTGGGCTTTGATGTATGACAATATTTGTAAATGTTTTATTGATATTGGCTTGTGAATGTATGCTATTAGTATTAAGAATAAAAAATATTGTTATAAAAAATAAAAAAAAACGAAACATTGAATTATTTTAAATCAAAATGACCAAAACAAAAACAAATAAAGTCTGGGGTGAGAGAATGAAATCTAAACCTTCAAAACTTTTAACAGAAATTAATGCTTCCATAGATATAGATCAAGAATTGTATATTCAAGATATACAAGGATCTATCGTACATTGCAAAATGTTAGCAAAACAAAAAATTATAGATCAAAATATCTCCAAAAAAATTGTTAAAGGATTAGAAAAAATAAAAAAAGAAATTGAAAATAATAAATTTATATTTTCTAAATTAGACGAGGATATTCATCTAAATATTGAAAAAAGATTATTTGATATCATCGGCCCTGAAGCTGGTTTTTTACATATAGCAAGATCAAGAAACGACCAAGTTACTACAGACTTTAAACTCTGGGTGATGGATTCATCAAAAAAACTAAATGTTGAAATAAAAAATCTTATCAAAGCAATAATTAAATTAGCTGACAAACATAAAGATATTATCATGCCAGGTTTTACACATTTAAAAAATGCACAACCTGTTTTGTTTTCTCACTATCTTCTCGCTTACGTTGAGATGTTTAAAAGAGATTATAAAAAATACTTAAATGTAATTAAAAACACATCTGAGAATCCACTCGGATCAGCTGCTCTTGCAGGGACAAGTTTTAATTTAGACAGAAATTATACGTCCAGTAATTTAGGTTTTAATAAACCAACTGATAACTCGATAGATGGAGTATCAGATAGAGATTATGCATTAGAATTTTTGTTTGTATCTAGTTTGTGCTCAATGCATTTATCAAGATTAGCTGAAGAGATTGTTTTATGGAACTCTGACATTGTTAAAATGATAAGTATCAAAGATAAAATGCTAACAGGCTCTTCGATCATGCCTCAGAAAAAAAATCCTGATGGTGCTGAATTGCTAAGAGGCAAAACTGGTTCTGTTTATTCAAATTTACAATCTTTATTAGTTACAATGAAAGGACTTCCCCTTTCATATTTTAAAGATATGCAAGAAGATAAAAAGCCCGTATTTGAAACATACCATACTGTAAAATTAAATCTTAGAATCGCCAAAGAACTTATCGACTCTATTACTCCTAATAAAAAAGTTATGAGAAAATTTGCAAATGATGGATACACAACTGCTACAGACTTTGCTGACTACTTGGTTAAAAAAGGATTAAGTTTTAGAGAGGCGCATAAAAAATCTGCAAAACTTGTAAATATTGCTGAAAAAAAAGGGATGACCTTGGATCAATTAAAATTTAAAGAAATTCAATCTATTGATAAACTAATTGATAAAGATGTTTTAAAAATCCTTACGGTGGAAAATTCTGTAAATTCAAAAATATCTTACGGTGGTACTTCGAAAAGAAATGTAGTTAAAATGATTAATAAATTAAAAAAGGAATTTAAATGAAAAAAATAATAACTCTATTTGTTTCTATATTATTTATTTTTACAGCATCTTGCGGGAAAAAAGGTCCACCAGTTTATCAAGAAAAATCTAAAGTAAATATTGATAGATCTTAAAATTTTAAATGGATTTTTTAAAATTTAAAAATAACAAACTATCAGTTAACAATATTGATTTAAAAAAAATTACAAAAAGTAAAAAAACTCCATATTATTTTTACTCATTTGACCAGCTAAACAAAAATATAATAAAATTAAAATCTGCATTCAAATCTTCTAATCCATTAATTTGTTTTGCCGTCAAAGCTAATTCCAATATTGAAGTCATTAAAGAATTAAAAAATAAAGGTCTCGGGGCTGATGTTGTTTCTTTAGGAGAGCTAAAACTTGCTTTAAAAGCGGGTATCAAAGCGGAAAAAATAGTTTTTTCGGGGGTTGGAAAATCAATAGATGAGATAGAATTTGCTATAAAAAAAGGAATTTTATCAATTAACGCAGAATCAAAAAATGAGATTGATTTAATTAATGCTGTTTCTCAAAAATTAAAAAAAATAATCAATATCGGGATAAGAATTAATCCAAATATAAAAGCTGATACTAATAAAAAAATTACAACAGGTGATAAAATCAATAAGTTTGGAATTAGTATAGATGATTTTTATAAAATTATAAAATCTAAGTCGCATTATAAAAACATAAATATAAATTTACTTAGTGTTCATATAGGCAGTCAAATTAAAGATATTATTTTTTATAAAAAATTATTAATCGTAATTGAAAAAATTCTAAAAAATTTAAAAAAACAAAATCATATCGTTCAATATGTCGATCTTGGTGGTGGAATGGGAATTCCTTATTTTAAAACAGACAAAGAATTTAATATTAAAAAATTTGGAAAAATGGTGGATCAGTTTTACCGTAAACAAAAGATAAAGATCATATTTGAAATTGGTAGATATCTTGTTGGCAATATTGGCGCAATTATATCTAAAGTTATTTACGTAAAAAAAACTAAAGATCGATATTTTATTATTTTAGATACAGGCATGAATGATATGGCTAGATCGGCAATTTACGAAGCTTTCCATGAAATACTACCTTTAGAAAAAAATACAAAAAAATTTAAAATTAAAGTTGAATTTGTTGGGCCAATTTGTGAAAGCAGTGATACTTTTGGTTTATACAAATCTTATCCTATTTTAAAAGACGGAGATTTTGTATGCATTACTAATTGTGGAGCCTACGGAAGAACATTGAGTTCAAATTATAATATGCGACCTCTAATTGAAGAATTAGTTATTAAAAGAAATAAGATTAAAACAGTGAGAAAAAGACAAAAAATTGAAAATATAATTTAAGTGATTTTTTTAAGATCTTTAATATTCAACATACTAATTTATTTAGGAATAATTTTTTCCTGCCTTATTGGTATTCCTCTATTAATTTTACCTTCAATTTATTTAAGAAAATTAAGTAGTTTTCTGGGATGGTATTTTATTTTTATGTCCAGAGTTATTTTAAATGCCAAAGTTAATACATCTGGAATTGAAAAGTTGAATACAAGTCAAAAATTTTTTATTGCATCATCTCATCAATCAATGTTTGAGACTTTTGCATATAATTATTTTATTCCTAATGGTTTTTTTATTTTAAAAAAAGAATTAATGAACATTCCACTATTTGGCCTTTATTTAAAAAAATTAAATTGTGTTTCTATTGATCGTGGAAAAACTACTAAAGAAAATCTAAATTTTTCTGATAAAGTTATAAATAATATTAACAATGGTAAAACCTTAATTATTTTTCCTCAAGGAACTAGAGTGCCTCATAATGAACGTGTTCCTATTAAAAAAGGAGTTAGAAGAATTTATGAAAATTTAAAAATTTCATGTTTACCAATAAAATTAAATACTGGAAAAGTCTGGCCAAAAAATAGTTTTTTAAAATATCCCGGCGAAATAAACTTCATCTTTAAAGATATTATTGAACCAAACCTAACTGGGGATGATTTTATTAAAGCATTAGAATTTGCGCTTTATGAGTAACCTTACTCCAAACCTTCTTTTATAATTTTTTCTCTTATCTCTTTGGTCTTTTTAAACTTGTCATATAAGAACTTTCCATCATCATTCTGAATAGCTTCCATCACTTTCTTAAGGTCATTGTTAAATTTATTTAACATTGAGATAATTTCATTCTTATTACTGAGCATAATATCTCTCCACATTGTGGGGTCGGATGATGCTATTCTTGTAAAATCTCTAAATCCACTAGCGCTAAACTTAATAACTTCTGATTTGATATCCTCTTCAAGATCATTTGCGGTGCCTACAATATTATATGCAATTAAATGAGGGATATGACTTGTGATAGCCATAATTGAATCGTGATCTTTGGGACTCATAGTTTCAATTTGAGAACCAAAATTTTTCCAAAGATCGTTAATTTTTTTAACATGATTTTCTTCACATATTTCACAAGGTGTTGAGATAAACCATCTATCCTTAAATAATTCCTTAAAACCATTCTCAGGACCACTCTTTTCTGTACCTGCAATCGGATGGCCAGGAACAAAAATTTTGTTCTTTAAAAATTTTTTTGCTTTTTCTATTACTTGAATTTTAGAAGAACCTACGTCTGTAATGATGCAATCATCTAATTTAAGTTTATTTAATTCAAGAAAAATATTTTCGTAAGTACTGATAGGTGTACATATAAAAATAACTTCGGATTTCTCAAGTTCCTGATTAATGGCGGTATGATAAGAGTTACCCAAAGCTAAATGCTCACTTGATTTTAAATTACTCACATCTGAATCAACTATATTGATTTCCGTCTTATTATTAATATCTTTGATCGCTCTAGCTATAGAAGATCCAATTAAACCAATTCCTATAATTGAAACATTATTCATTAAAAATTATTTTCTAAAATATCTAAGAATTTGTTATTTTCCTCTTCAGTTCCAACAGTCAACCTTAAAGAGTTTTCAATATTATAAGCATTCATTTTTCTTAGTAAAATCTTATTATTTATAAAAATTTCAAAAGCTTTTTCTGAATTCACTTTTGCATTATTAAAATTTAGTAGTAAAAAATTTGCAACAGGCTCATTTGTCTTGATATTTTTCGATATAATTTTTTCGTACAATTTTTTTATCCATTTTTCATTATGCTCAATATTTTTATTAATCCAATCTTCATCTTGCAAAGCTATACTGCCTGCTTTCTCTGCTATTCCAGAAACATTAAAAGGAGGCTTAAAAGTATTTGCCGCTTTAATTATTTCTTTTGAACCATAGCCCCACCCTAACCTTAAATTTGCTAAACCAAATATTTTAGAAAAAGTCCTACAGATAACTGTATTTTTTGAATCTTTAAATAATTCAAGACCATTTTTGTAATCCTTTTTTGTGACGTATTCAGCGTAAGCATCGTCAACCATTAATAGAATATTTTCTGGTAATTTTTTTCTAAGGTTAATTAATTCATCAGCGTTTAAGTATGTACCTGTTGGATTGTTTGGATTGGCAATAAAAACAATTTTAGTTTTTGATGAAAGAAGCTTCAAAGTTTCATCAATTGAAAATTTATTATTTATATTTTTAGCGAACTTAACATTTGCGCCATTTAACTGTGAGTAAATTCTGTACATCAAAAAAGACTCTTCAGCGACAATGACTTCGTCTTTTTCATTTAGAAATGACTGACAAATTAAACTTATAATCTCGTCAGATCCAGAGCCAATAATGATCTGATCAATATTTAAATTAAATTTTTTTGATATTGTTTCTTTAAGTTCATTACTATTTCCATCAGGATATTTCTTTAAATCCACATTATTTCTTAGCAATTCCAATACTTTCGGAGATGGCCCAAGAGCTGATTCATTTGCTGATAATTTTATAGGGTTATCTATATTATTAATTTTAGACAAACCGCCTACATATAAGTCAACATTAACTGTTTTTGGTTTAGGTAAATTCATTTTTTTTGGGTTTCATATAATACTTCTCAAATACAATCAAAAAAAGCTGATTAATTGACAAAGAAATAGCCTTTTAGTACAAAACCGACACCGCCGATTTACCGAATTGCGGGCGATAACAGCTAAAGAGGAAATCGCAAAGCGATTTAAAAGAATGAACATTGATTATAGTAAAGTAAACAAAATTACCATCAACCAATCTTTAAAACTTGATTGTGGAGTTACTTTAGAAAAATTTGATATAGCTTATGAAACTTACGGTACTTTAGATGAAACAAAATCTAATGCTATCTTAGTATTTCACGCTCTATCCGGAGATCAATTTGTTACTGGAACTAACAAATTAACAGGACGAGAGGGATGGTGGAATTTAGCTGTGGGACCTAATCTAGCCATTGATACTAATAAATATTTTGTAATTTGTGCAAATGTTTTAGGCGGTTGCATGGGTAGTACGGGCCCTAAGGAAATCAATCCAGAAACAAACAAACCTTACGGATTATCTTTTCCAGTTATAACAATAAAAGATATGGTGAGTGCTCAGATTCATCTTTTGGATTTTCTTGGTATCAAAAAAACGTTAAGTGTTCTTGGAGGATCAATGGGGGGTATGCAAGCACTGCAATTTTGTTCTTTATTTCCAGATAGAACCTTTTCTTCCATTCCAATTGCTTGTGCAGCAAGTCATTCAGCTCAAAATATTGCTTTTAATGAACTTGCCAGACAAGCTATCATGGCTGACCCGAACTGGGATTCTGGAAACTATTTTTTATCGGGCAAAGTCCCAAGGAATGGTTTAGCAGTTGCTAGAATGGCTGGTCATATCAGTTATTTATCTGAACAAGGTTTGCAAAATAGATTTGGAAGAAAGTTACAAGAAGGTCAGGGTTTAAACTTCTCCTTTGATGCAGACTTTCAAGTTGAGAGCTACCTTAAATATCAGGGATACGCTTTTGTTGATCGCTTTGATGCAAATTCATATCTTTATATTACTAGAGCTATGGATTACTTTGATCTTTATAGATTAAATAATGGTGATTTATCAAAAGCTTTTAAAGGTACTAATGTTAAATTTTGCATTATATCATTTTCAACAGATTGGCTCTATACGACTGAAGAAAGTAAAAAAATTGTAATTGCTCTGAATTCAATCGGAGCCCAAGTAAGCTTTGTTAATATTATTACTAATAATGGTCATGACTCATTTTTAGTTAATGAACCGGAGTTTTTTCAAACTTTAAAAGGATTTTTAGATTCTACATACGAGGAGTTCAAGAGTGAAAATTCAAGATGATGTACTAGCCGGGTTAATAGATATTAACTCAAGAGTGCTAGACGTTGGGTGTGGTGACGGAAGTTTACTTTTATACCTAAAAAAAAATAAAAGAGTCGATGGTAGAGGATTGGAAATTAATCAAAAAAATGTCCAAGAATGCCTTGCAAGAGGTCTGGCTGTAATTGAAGGCGATGCAGAAAAGGATTTAATTAATTATCCAGATAACTCATTCGATACAGCTATTTTGAACCAGGCCATTCAACAGTTTTATGAACCCAGAAAGGTTCTCAATGAATTATTAAGGATTGCTAAAAAAGCAATAATTACAATTCCAAATTTTGGCTATTGGAAAGTACGTTTAAGTCTTCTTTTGAAAGGAACAATGCCTGTAACAAAAACATTACCCCATTCATGGTATGATACGCCCAATTTACATATGAGTTCGATAAAGGATTTTTATAATCTTTGCTCATTAGATAATATTAAGGTTATTAAATCTATTTCTATAACATCAGATAAGATTAGTGATATCAAGACGAACAACCTTGAAGTAAAAAATTTGATTTCAGAGCTTGGAGTTTTTTTAGTAAGTAAATAACTTATAGACCTTTTACTATTTTTTTCACTAAACTACTTTTTTCAAACTGCCTATTATTAATATTTGCATATAGTCTCTTTTTCATAACACATAAAAAAACACCATTAAAATATCTAAAAAAAATTGAACCAAATTTTTCAATTAAAAACTTATTTTTATCAATTAGGCCAAAATTTAAGTTTGGAAAATAAATTAAACGATCAATAAGCTGTGTTTCAAAAAAACTATCATTTAAAATATTATTTATTTGTTTTTTAGAAAAACCTAAACCAGTGGAGAAAGGACTTTTGTCTGATAAATACCATGATGATTTTTTATTTGGTATTAAAAGATATACTTTTCCCTCAGGTGCTAAAGTTCTCCAAATTTCTCGTAAACATAATTTAATATTTTGGGTATTTTCTAAATAATGGATCAAAAATACATGATCAAAATACGAGTCTTCAAATGGAATTTTTTCCTCGTCGATCAATATATTATTTTGAGTTTGATTATTGTTAGAGATACCAACTTTTTTTGAATAACAATTAATACTTTTAGAAGAGTAATTCTTTATAAATTTTGTATGTGGATGAGAAAAACCAAAACATCCGACATTTTGATTTTCATATAAAAAACAATATTTTTTTAATTTAAGCTCTAAAAAACTAGAAATTGAATTTCCAATGGTACTATTATAAAAATTTTGGTACTGTAAATAATCTAAATACATTATGAGCTCACTCCAAGTAAAACTTGTTAAATGTTTAAGCGATAATTATTCATATATTATTTACAATCCAATTTCAAAAAATGCTTTGGTTGTTGATCCGGCAGAAGCAGAGCCTATTTCTAAAGAGATTGATATTCTTGGACTTAAATTAAATTTTATACTTATTACGCATCATCATCAGGATCACATTGGGGGTAATATTGATTTAAAAAATTTGTATCAATGTAAAATTATTGGATACGAGGAGGATGCATCGAGAATAAACGGAATAGATATAAAGTTAAAAAATAGAGAGATTTATAGATTTGAAGACGAGGAAATTGAAATTAACTTTGCACCCGGTCATACAAGCGGTCATGTTTTTTATTTTTTTAAAAAAAATAAATTTGCTTTTGTTGGAGACATAGTTTTTTCGCTAGGCTGCGGTAGAATTTTTGAAGGTAATTCTTCCCAAATGTTTAATTCTGTAATGCAAATAAAATCTTTACCTGATGAAACTAAAATTTTCTGTGGTCATGAATATACTGAAAATAATTTAAAATTTTGTTTAGCGTTTGATAAACAAAATAATGATCTTAAAGATAAAGCTTTAGAAATTAAAAATTTAAGAAAAAAGGGACTGCCTACAATACCGACAGATGTACTGTCTGAGAAAAAAAATAATATTTTCTTTAGATGTGATAATCCTGAAATTTCAACCAATCTTGAAATGAGAGGTGAAACGCCAGAAAAAATCTTTGAAAAGCTTAGGGAATTAAAGGATAATTTTTAGCTAAAAGGTTTCGGTATTCTTGACATAGATCAAGCTGTAGCTATATTGCGCCAAACTAAAATTATGACATTTGCAGTAATCAATACAGGCGGCAAGCAATATAAAGTAAGCGCCAACGACAAATTAAGAATTGAAAAATTGCCTGAAGACGAAGGTAAGGTAGTAGAATTTAAAGAAGTTCTGTTGATTAATAACGATAAGGATATGGAACTAGGATCACCATTAATAGAAGGTGCAAAAGTAGAAGGTAAGATTGTAAAACAAACTAAAAATAAAACTGTTTTAATATTTAAAAAAAGAAGAAGACATAATTCAAGAAGAAAAAATGGCCATAGACAAAAAATTAGTGTTATTCAAATAACAAAAATTTTTGGCAAAGGCGGAAAATTGTTATCAGAGGCTAAAGAAAAAACGGAGCAAAAAAAGGATAAAACAACTACAAAAAAAAGTGCGTAGTGATATAAATAATTATGGCAACTAAAAAAGCTGGTGGATCATCGAAAAACGGAAGAGATAGTGAAGGCCGTAGATTAGGTGTAAAAAAATATGGCGGCCAAAAAGTCATCCCAGGTAATATCATTTACAGACAAAGAGGAACAAAAATGCATCCAGGTCAAAATGTTGGGATGGGAAAAGATCATACAATTTTTGCTAAAATTGAAGGCACAGTAAAATTTCAAAAAAAGAAATTTAATAAAACCTTTATTTCTGTAGTACCTCACTAAATCATTTAAGACTTTCGTCTTAAAATCAAATAATATTTTCACAATGAAGTTTTTAGATCAGGCAAAAATTACTATTAAAGCGGGCGATGGAGGAAATGGTTGCTGCAGTTTTAGAAGAGAAAAATTTATAGAGTTTGGCGGTCCAAATGGCGGTGATGGTGGAAATGGTGGTTCAGTAATTCTGCATGCTGTTAATGGATTGAATACATTAATTGACTATAGACATATTCAACACTTTAAAGCTCAACGAGGTGAAAACGGCAAAGCAAATAATATGACGGGAGCATCTGGAAAAGATCTAATATTAAAGGTACCAGCGGGAACTCAAGTTTACGCTGAAGATAAGAAAACGTTACTTTATGATCTGGTTGAAGAAGGAGATAAAATAAAAATTGCTACTGGTGGAAAAGGTGGACTTGGAAATACAAGATTTAAAAGTTCAACAAACCAGGCACCTAGAAAAACAACAAATGGAAAACTAGGTGAGGAATTTGAAATTTGGTTAGAACTTAAAATTATTGCAGATATAGGACTAGTTGGTTTTCCAAATTCTGGTAAATCTAGTTTTTTATCTTTTACAACTAGAGCTAAGCCAAAAATTGCTGATTATCCTTTTACAACTTTGAATCCTAATTTAGGAGTTTTAAGTATTGATGAAAAAGAAATTATTGTAGCTGATATTCCTGGTTTGATTGAAGGAGCGCACAAAGGTGTTGGCTTAGGTGATAAGTTTTTAAAACATATTGAAAGGTGCAAAAGTATTTTACATTTAATTGATATAAATGAAGACGATCTTTTTCACCGTTATCAGATAATTAGAAATGAATTAGAAAAATATAGCTCTGAACTAATGAATAAGAAAGAAATTATAGCTTTAAATAAAATTGATTTATTAGAAGAGGATGAGATTATAAAAAAAGTTAATGATTTTAGTAAAAAATTGAAGAAAGATTTTTTTAAAATATCAATTTTAAAAAAAAGTAATATTAAAGAGCTTTTAAGAGCATTAAAATGATTTTAAATAATTCTAAAAAAATTGTTATCAAAATAGGTTCTTCGTTACTTATTAATAAGAATAAAATTAATACAGCATGGGTTAATAAACTCGCTGATGACGTGGCTAAACTTGCTAAAAGAAAAATTCAAATAATTATCGTTACAAGTGGTGCTATAGCTTTGGGTTGTAAATATTTAAAAATTAGTAGAAAAAATTTAAAATTAAAGGAATTTCAAGCTGTATCTGCGATAGGACAAATAGAACTTATTAACTTATTTAAAAAAGCCCTTTTTAAGAAAAAACTTAAAGTCGGACAAATTTTATTAACTCTAGAGGATACTGAAGATAGAAGAAGAGCGCTTAATGCAAGAGATACTATAGAAAATATTATAAAAATTAAAGGTATACCAATTGTAAATGAAAATGACACAACTGCTACGTCTGAAATAAGATATGGAGATAATGATAGGCTTGCAGCTAGAGTTGCGCAAATATTAAATGCTGACACACTGATTATGCTTTCAGATATTGACGGTCTTTACACAAAAGATCCAAGAAAATTTAAAGATGCAAAACACATTAAAGAAGTAAAAAAAATAACTAATCAAATTATAAAAAGTGCAACCAAAAGTATTAGTGATTATGGTTCAGGGGGAATGATTACAAAAATTGATGCTGCAAAAATCTGCATGAATTCAGGTTGCAAGATGATTTTAGCGCAAGGCTCAATTAACAATCCAATAAGTAAATTAGAAAAAGGAAAAACATGTACAATTTTTATTCCTCAAATTAATAATTATAATGCCAAAAAAAAATGGATTCTAAGTAGTATTAAGAGCAAAGGATCTATTATTGCAGATCATGGGGCAATTAAAGCAATAAAAAGTGGTAAAAGCCTTTTGCCAGTTGGAATATCAGATGTTAATGGAAAATTTAATAGGGGTGATACGGTATTAATCCTTAATAAGTCTAAAATTAAAATTGGTACAGGAGTTACATCCTACTCAAGCGATGAAATATTGAAAATTAAAGGATCTAAAAGTGAAAATATAAAAAACATCTTAGGTTATAGTTCTAGAGGAGAGGCTATTCATATTGACAATATGGTATTAAATTAAAATGAATAAATTAAAATATATAGAAACTTTAGGAATAAAGGCCAAAAAAGCTTCGGAGGAATTAATTAACATATCCGAAAAAAAAAAGAACCAAGTTCTAAAAACCTTTTATTCAAAAATTAAAACTAACTCAGACAAAATTCTTAAAGCGAATAAATTAGATATTCAAAATAGTAAAAAAAATAAGCTTAAAGACAATCTTATCGACAGAAGTATGCTTAATGAAGATAGAATTAAATCTATTTTGAAATCTATTCAAGAAGTCATTTCATTTAAAGATCCAAGCAATAAAATTATTGCAAAATGGAGAAGGCCTAATGGTCTTATAATCAATAGAGTTACAATTCCAATAGGAGTTTTAGGTGTTATCTATGAAGCAAGACCGAATGTAACTTCTGATGTATCAATTCTTAGCTTCAAATCCGGTAACGCCGCAATCTTAAGGGGAGGAAAAGAATCGATAAGATCCAATTTAGTGATATCTAATTTTTTTAGAGAAAGCTTAAAACAAAATAAAATTAATCCAAATTGTATTCAATTAGTAAATAATACTGATAGAAAATTTGTAGATCTAATGCTCTCAAAAATGAGTAACTATATAGATATAATTATTCCAAGGGGCGGCAAAAGTTTAGTTAAAAAGGTAATGGATATATCTAATGTACCAATTATTGGTCACTTAGAAGGTCTGTGCCATATATATCTTGATTCAAATTTTAACTTTGAGAAAGCAAAAAAAATTATTCTTAATTCAAAAATGAGAAGGACAAGCATCTGTGGGGCAGCTGAAACATTACTAATTCACGAATCTATTTCAAAAAATAAAGTATTTAAAATTTTAAATCATCTAAATGAATCTGGTTGCACTATTATTGGAGACAAAAAAACAAATAAAATTTTTAAAAAATCATTAATTGCTAAAGAGAGTGATTGGAAAACTGAATATTTAGAGTCAAAAATTTCAGTTAAAATTGTTAAAAATATTAATGAAGCAATTGATCATATTAAAAAATATGGAACAAATCATACAGAATGTATCATTTCAAAAGATAAAAAAAGGATCGAGCAATTCACAAAAAGTATTCAAAGCTCTATCATAATGACCAATACATCTACACAATTTGCCGATGGATATGAATTTGGTCTGGGGTCAGAAGTGGGAATTTCAACTAATAAAATGCACCCGCGCGGACCAGTTGGTTTGGAACAATTAGTTACTTATAAATATGTTGTAAAAGGCAATGGTCAAATCCGCCCTTAAAATAAATAAAAAGGACCGTTTAGGAATCTTTAGTGGGTCTTTTGACCCTCCTCATAAAGGTCACCTCTATATTTCAAAAATTTTTATTAAAAAAATAAAATTAAAAAATTTAATATGGTCAGTTTCTAAAAAAAATCCTTTAGTAGAAAAAAGTTATTTTTATAATCACAACCAAAGAATTAATTTATCGAAAAAAATAACAAAAAATATCAGTAAAATTTTTATAAATAATTTTGACAAAAAGTATTCTTACCAACTAATCAACTCGATAAAAAAGAAATATAAAAATAATAAAATTTTTTTTTTAATTGGTGCAGATAATATTAAATATTTTCATTTATGGAAAAATTATAAAAAAATTTTAAGTGATTGTACGCTTGTCATTATAAGTAGGCCAGGATACCAAAAAGAAATTAAAAGATCTCAATTCTTTAAAAAAAATCAAAAATATTTGTTAAAAAATTATGACAAATTGAATATTTTCCCCGACAAAACATGGATTTATATTAAAGATAAGGGAATAAAAATATCTTCATCAAATATTAAAAATAGACTATATAAAAAGAAGCTTGATTAAAAATATAAATAAAAATCATATAGTAAAAACCATTCATCAAATTTTAGACGATAATAAAGCTCAAGATATAGTTGTGATTGACTTAAAAGATAAAAGTTCAATTGCAGATTTTATGATTGTTGCGAGTGGCACTTCATCTAGACATATCCAAGCCATTTCTGAAAATACCTCTCAAAAACTAAAGTCTTTAGGTATCGAGGATTGTAGAATTGAAGGTAAGGAAAGTGATGACTGGAAACTTATAGATGCGATAGAAGTTATAATTCACATATTCCACCCAGAAAAAAGATCTTCATACAATTTAGAAAAAATGTGGGAAGATATATTGCCTAAACAGCAAATCACTGTTTAATGAAAATATCCATTCTGTGTGAGGGCAGGCTTAATAAAGGTATAGAAAATGATCTATGCAAATTATATCTAGATAGAATTTTATCATTAAAAAATAGTGGAATATTAAATATCGAAATTAAAAAAATTTCAGAGAAAAAAGAGATTAATAAAAATAAAAATATAAAAAATATTATTTTAGATGAGAATGGTGAAAACCTAACAACATTATCTTTATCTAAAAAAATTAGTGAACTAAATAATCAGAGAGTGGAATTTTTAAATTTCTATATAGGTAATCCTGAAGGTTTCAAAAATAGTGTTGATAAGTTTGAGAAATTATCACTTGGAAAGATGACTTTTCCCCACTCTTTAGCTAGAGTTATTTTGTGCGAGCAAATTTATCGATGTGCAACTTTATTAACCAACCATCCATATCATAAAAGCTGATGAAATATTTTTTTAAGAAAACATATATATTTATAGTTCTTATTCTTTTTACTAATCATGCCTATGCTAATCCAAATGATAAATTATATGAAAAGTTAGATTTATTTAGTGATGTTCTTAATACTTTAAAAAATGAATATGTTGAGGATATTGAAAAAAGCGAAGTTATTGACTCTGCTATTAATGGAATGTTGCAATCATTAGACCCATATTCTGCATACATGTCACCCGAGTCATTCAAAAATATGGATAATGATACTAAGGGTGAATTTGGCGGTTTAGGAATAGAAATTACGATGGAAGCTGGACTTGTAAAAATTATTACACCAATTGAGGGAACGCCTGCTGACGAAGCTGGTGTTCAAGCTGGAGATTTTATTGTTAAGATTGATGGTAAGCAAGTAAAAGGTATGAGCTTACTTGATGCAGTTAATTTAATGCGAGGTAAGGTTGGTACTGATATTGAAATTACAGTTAGAAGACCTGAGGTTGAAGATGAATTAGTTTTTAAAATCACGAGAGATATCATTAAGATCAGAGAAGTTTCAGCAGAAGTAAAAGATAATACCGGCTATATAAGGCTTAGAGCCTTTAACGAACAAACAACTAATCAGCTTACTAAACAACTAAATAAACTTCCTAAAAATCTTGATGGGTATATTTTAGATTTAAGAAATAACCCTGGAGGACTTCTGTCCCAAGCAATAAAGGTTACTGAAACATTTTTAGATGGTGGGGAAATTGTGTCTACTCGTGGAAGAGATAAAAATGATATTAAAATATTTAATGCAAAAAAAGGTGATAAAATTAATAATAAACCTTTGATCGTTTTGATTAACCAGGGTTCAGCATCCGCGTCAGAAATTGTTTCGGGTGCTTTAAAAGATCACAAAAGAGCTATTTTACTTGGAGAAAAAAGTTTTGGAAAAGGTTCAGTCCAATCAATTATACCATTAAAAAATCAAGGAGGTTTGAGACTTACAACAGCCAGATATTACCTGCCTTCTGGTGAGTCTATCCATGAAAAAGGTGTGGAGCCCGATATAACTGTTAAAAGAAATAAGGAAGATTTTAAAATAAATACTAAGACTGATAATCAATTAAATTACGCTCTTAAACTTTTTAAAAACTCATGAAAGATCTAAAAAATCTACCTTACCGTCATGGTGTTGGAATGATGGTATTTAATGATAAAAAACAAATTTTTGTTGGAAAAAGAATTGATAATCAAGAAGCTTGGCAAATGCCACAGGGTGGCGTTGATAAGGGAGAAAATGTTGAGGTTGCTGCAAAAAGAGAGCTTTATGAAGAAACAGGAATTCAATCAATTAGAATTATTAAGAAATCAGATAAGGAATATATTTATGATCTTCCTGATCATTTATTAGGTAAAATATGGAAAGGAAAATACAAAGGTCAAAAACAAACCTGGTATCTTATGAAATTCCTTGGACCTGATAGTGAAATCAATATTCATCAGAAACATCCTGAGTTTAATGAGTGGAAATGGGTCAGTATTGATGAATTGCCTAACTTAATCGTCAGCTTTAAAAAAGATTTATATCAAGCTGTAATCGCTGAATTTACAAACTCTATTTAGATTGAAGTAAATTTAACTCATCAATCATTGTATTAGCAATAAACAAGTCATGGTCAGTTGAGTCTTGATCTTTAATTTTATTTGATGCCCTATCTTTAAGCTCATTGATTTTTTCATTTGATAAATCTTTTATATCAAAAACCTCTTGGCACAATATACTGAGAGCATTATCTTTAAAATCGACTACCCCACCTGTTGTAAAAAAATACTTATTTTCATTTTTTTCAACATTAATAACTCCAGGTTTTAAAAAAGTAACAACTGGTAAATGCTGATCTAATATTCCCATTTGACCTTCAATACCTGGTACGGTTACCATAGATATTTCTTTTTCTGAGAAAAGAACTCTTTCTGGTGTTACAATATCAACTTGCATATTTATTTTTAAGCAGCGTCTTTTTCCATTTTTTCTGCTTTTTCAATTGCCTCTTCAATTGTTCCGACCATATAAAAAGCAGCTTCTGGTAAATGATCGTATTCACCTTTACAAATAGCGTCAAAACCTTTGATGGTTGCATCTAGTTCAACAAGTTTTCCAGGTGAACCAGTAAATACTTCAGCGACGAAGAACGGTTGAGATAAAAATCTTTGAATCTTTCTAGCTCTTGCAACTACAAGCTTATCTTCTTCGGATAATTCATCCATTCCAAGAATAGCGATGATGTCCTGTAAGGATTTATATGTTTGCAAAATTCTTTGAACTTCTCTTGCAACTCTATAATGTTCATCTCCAACTATTCTAGGATCTAAAATTCTAGAAGTTGAGTCTAATGGATCAACTGCTGGGTAGATTCCAAGCTCAGCAATTTGCCTTGATAAAACAGTAGTGGCATCAAGGTGTGAAAATGATGTTGCTGGTGCTGGATCTGTTAAGTCATCAGCAGGAACGTAAATTGCTTGAACAGATGTTATTGACCCTTTTGTTGTAGTTGTGATTCTTTCTTGTAAGTTACCCATGTCTGTTGCTAGTGTAGGTTGGTAACCAACTGCAGAAGGAATACGACCTAATAGAGCAGACACTTCGGAGCCTGCCTGTGTAAATCTAAAGATATTATCCACGAAAAATAAAACATCTTGACCTTCTTTATCTCTAAAATATTCAGCAACTGTTAATCCTGTTAAAGCTACTCTTGCTCTTGCTCCAGGAGGTTCATTCATTTGACCATAAACTAAAGCTGCTTTTGATCCTGGACCATCAGTTTTAATAACTCCAGATTCTATCATCTCGTGATATAAATCATTGCCTTCTCTAGTTCTTTCTCCTACGCCAGCAAAAACAGAATATCCTCCATGAGCTTTTGCAACGTTATTAATTAACTCCATAATCAGAACAGTTTTACCTACTCCTGCTCCACCAAATAATCCAATTTTTCCACCTTTTGCATACGGAGCCAAAAGATCCACTACTTTAATTCCTGTAACAAGTATTTCCGTCTCCGTTGATTGGTCAACAAAAGCTGGTGCCTGTCTATGAATTGGCCACTTTTCTTTAGTTTTTACTTCACCTTTCTGATCAATTGGTTCTCCAATAACATTTATAATTCTACCTAAAGTTTCTGGTCCAACTGGAACTTTAATAGCCTCACCTGTATCTGTAACTTTGTCACCACGCTTCAAACCTTCTGTTGTATCCATTGAAATAGTTCTTACAGTACCTTCGCCTAGATGCTGGGCAACCTCTAGAACAAGTCTATTTCCATTATTATCACATTCTAAAGCTGAGTTAATTTCAGGTAAATTATCATCAAACTTAACATCAACAACTGCTCCGATTACTTGTGTGATTGTTCCAAACTTATTTTGCATATTTTTAGCTCCTTTTATAATGACTCTGCACCTGAAATGATTTCAATCAATTCTTTGGTGATAACAGCTTGTCTACTTCTGTTATAGTTTATGGTTAATTTATCAATTAAATCGCCTGCATTTCTAGTTGCATTATCCATTGCAGACATTCTGGATCCCTGTTCACTTGCCGCATTTTCTAAAAATGCTTTAAAAATCTGAGTAGTAATATTTTGTGGTAATAAGTGTTCTAATATTTCATTTTCCTCAGGTTCAAATTCGTATTGAACATCTTCAACATTTTCTTTCTGAGTAACTTCTTGACTCTCAACTGGAATAATTTGCTGAGCTTGTGGCTCTTGAGAAATGACAGATTTAAATTTGTTATAGAAAATTGTACAAACATCAAACTCTTCTTTGTTAAACATTGTTATAACTTTGCTTGTAATCTCAGAAGCTTCATTAACAGATATATTTTTTAAATTTTTATAACTAATTCTTTCAATAATATAATCTTTAAAACCTCGTCTTAATTGATCCGCACCTTTAGAGCCAACTGTAATTATTTTAAGTTTTTTATTATTTTTTAAAATTTGCTTAAAATACTCTCTAGCTTTTTTACAAATATTTGTATTAAACCCTCCACACAATCCTCTGTCGGCAGTCATAACAATACAAAGATGAACTTCATCTTTTCCAGTTCCCGCCAAAAGTTTTGGGGCAGAGTTGATATCTGTAATTGAGTTTTTTAAATTATTAATAATCAGATTCATTTTTTCTGAATAAGCTCTACCTTTTTCTGCACTTTCTTGAGCCTTTCTTAGTTTTGCGGCTGCTACCATTTTCATGGCCTTGGTGATCTTCTGTGTTGATTTAACACTTGTTATTCGATTTCTAAGATCTTTTAAACTTGGCATTTTATTTTAAAAAGTCTTTCTTAAAATTATCGATAAACTCTTTAAGTTTAGTTTCATTTTCATCATCAAGTTTACCAGAAGAAACAATATTTTTTAAAATTTCAGGTGCCTGAGATTTAATTGAACTTAATAACTGTTCTTCAAAATCTTTAATTTTAGAATTTTCGATATCATCTAAATAACCTTTAACTCCAGTAAAAATTGAAACTACTTGTTCTTCAACTTTTAATGGTGAATATTGACCTTGTTTTAATAGTTCAGTCAATTTAGATCCACGATTTAATAATTTTTGAGTTGAGGCATCTAAATCAGAACCAAACTGTGCAAACGCTGCCATTTCTCTATACTGCGCAAGTTCAAGTTTAATAGAACCGGCAACTTGTTTCATCGCTTTAATCTGAGCCGCAGATCCAACTCTTGATACCGAAATACCTACGTTTACTGCTGGTCTTACACCCTGAAAGAAAAGCTCTGTTTCTAAGAAAATTTGACCATCAGTAATTGAAATAACGTTTGTTGGAATATAAGCTGATACATCACTCGCTTGAGTTTCAATGATTGGTAAAGCCGTTAATGAACCCCCACCATTTTCATCATTTAATTTTGCAGCCCTTTCCAATAATCTACTATGAAGATAAAACACGTCTCCTGGGAAAGCTTCTCGTCCTGGAGGCCTTCTTAATAGTAATGACATTTGTCTATAAGCAACAGCTTGTTTTGATAAATCATCATAAACAATCAATCCATGCATTCCATTATCTCTAAAAAACTCACCCATGGTGCATCCTGTATAAGGAGCTAAAAACTGTAAAGGTGCTGGGTCTGAAGCAGTTGCAGCAACAACTATCGAATATTCCATTGCTCCTGAGTCTTCTAAAGTTTTAACTATTTGCGCAACTGTTGATCTTTTTTGTCCAATCGCAACATACACGCAATACAATTTTTTAGACTCATCATTTGATTTATTAATTTCTTTTTGATTTATAATTGTATCGATAGCAATGGCTGTTTTGCCTGTTTGTCTATCACCAATAATCAACTCTCTTTGACCTCTTCCAATTGGAATTAAACTATCAATTGCCTTTAAACCTGTCTGCATTGGTTCACTCACAGACTTTCTAGGAATAATTCCAGGCGCTTTAACCTCTACTCTTTTTCTTTCTTTCGAATTTATTGGTCCTTTACCATCAATTGGATTTCCTAAACCGTCAACCACTCTACCCAAAAGTTCTTTTCCAACGGGCACATCAACAATTTCTCCCGTTCTTTTAACTGTATCGCCTTCTTTAATATGAGAATCATCACCAAAAATAACAACTCCAACGTTGTCAGTTTCAAGGTTTAATGCCATTCCTTTAGTTCCCTCAGAAAACTCAACCATCTCACCGGCTTCAACATTATCTAAACCATAAATTCTAGCAATTCCGTCTCCGACAGAAAGTACTTGTCCTACTTCAGAAACCTCAGCATCTTTACCAAAGTTTTTTATCTGATCCTTAATGACTTTTGTTATTTCAGATGGGTTTATGTCCATTATTTTCTCCTACAAGTTATTTAAAATTTTATTGAATTTTGATTTTGCTGTATCGTCAACCATTAAACTTCCAATTTGTAGCTTTGCTCCAGATATAAGACTTGGATCAAACTTAAAGTTTAAATTTATCTTTTTTTTAAGGGTTTCGTTTAACATATTTTCAATTTCTTTTATTTGAGAATTCGACATTTTTGTTGGCATTGAAACTACAGCATTAAGCTCGCCACGGTAATCTGAAGTTACATCTTTGAATTTTTTAACAATTTTTTCTAAAAAAAAAATACGATTTTTATTAACTAAAACTTTTAAAAAATTAACAAAAAGATTATGGAAACTATTTTTCTTAGCTAATTCATTGATAACACTCAATCTATCAATTTTATTGATTGTTGGATTAGTTATAAACTTTTTAAAATCTTCTGATTGTAAAAACGCTTGCTCTATAAATTTTACATTGTTCTCAACTTGATCAAGAGCTTTTTCTTCATTACTTATCTCAAATAATGATAAAGCATATCTGCCTGCAGCATCAGAAAATATTTGATTATTTTGCGTCAAAATTATCCCTTTTTTTGCGGTGTAATTACCATTGCGATAAGATCATATCAAGCCAGTTATAACGGACATGATGTCATCTTTATGCAAAATTCACAGGATCAACGTCAACTTGAAGTTTTAATTGCTTTGGAATTTTAACCTGATTCAAAGTATTTTTTATAAATGATTGAGGAGTAACTTTAGGGTTGTATTTGATCAATATTTTTACTCGATAATCATACTTAATTTTATAAATTGTAGCCGATACTGGCCCATAAATATTTATGAGTTCATTTTTTGGTAAAGATTGTTTTAACTTTAAAGCAAACTTTTCGACTTCATATAAATTTCTACCCGATAAGATAATTGATATGAATTTAAAAAATGGCGGCAAGTTTGCTTCTTTTCTAAATTTGATTTCATTTTGATAAAAGCTTTTTGGGTCGAATTTTCTTAGTGCATCAAAAATTTTATTTTTATCATCAAATGTTTGCAGAATAATTTTTGATTTTTTATTAAATCGTCCCGCTCTACCTGATAATTGATAAAGAAGTTGATAATTTTTTTCTGATGATCGTATATCATTACCTAAAAAAGAAGTGTCACAATTTACAGCTACAATCAAATTAAGATTTTTGAAATTAAAACCTTTAGAAATCATTTGAGTTGCTACAATTATTTTTGTTTGATTTTTTTCAATTTTTTTAAGCTGATCTGAAAATTTTTGATAGTCACTTAAGTCGCTAGAAAGCGCTTCTACTTCATAATCAGGAAATTTATTTTTTACTTCATCATAAATTTTCTCTAATCCCAATCCATATAATTTGAAGTTACACTTTTGGTCATCATTACATTTTCTTTCTAATTTTGAATTAAAATTACAATAATGACAAACGGCTATGTTTTTTTTCTTATGATATACCAATCCAACTGAGCATGAAGGACATTCTAAACGTTTCATGCACTTGTAACAAAACAAAAAAGTAGAATGACCTCTTCGATTTAAAAAGAACAGAACTTGATTATCTGACTTTAAGTATGCTTTTACCTCATTCGTAATTTTATCAGATAAGAAATTGTTGTCAGATATATTATCTCTATTTAATTTAACTGTTTGGATAATTGGTAGTTCCGACTCATTGTATCTTGTTGTTAAATTAAATGAGTTATATTTTTTTTGCTCAACATTATTATAGGTTTCTACAGATGGAGTAGCACTTACTAAATAAATCGGAAATTTTTCTATGGATGCCATTAATATCGACATATCTCTCGCATTATAACAAATTCCCTCATCCTGCTTATAAGAACCGTCATGTTCTTCATCAATTATAATCAGTTTTAATTTTTGAAATGGTAGAAACATTGCTGATCTGGCGCCAAGAACAAGTTTAATTTTATTTTTAAAAACTCCTTTCCAAATTTTCTTTTTATCTTTATCTTTAATTCCTGAATGCCAAATAGCTGGTTGGTAATTAAAAAATGACTTAAATCTTTCGGCAATCTGTTCGCTCAAACCTTTTTCAGGTAACATGACCAAAACCTGAGCATTTTCTTTTAATGCTTTTTTAATAATCTCAAAATAAACGTGAGTTTTCCCAGAGCCTGGAATACCTTGTAATAAATTTGTAGAGTAATCAGAAGGTTTTACTTTTCGATCAATTTCTTGCAAAATTTTTTTTTGCTCTGAATTGAGTGATGATTTTGTTGTAATACTTGGGGAATATTCAGAAAAATCCTGAATTTTTTTTAAACCTTTATCAATACTTTTAAATCCATTTTTATATAAAAATAAATTTAAAACCAAACCTAAGTTTACTAGATTATAATTAGATATCTTTTCAATTAAAGAAATTCGATTTTTAGAAAGAGGCGGAATATCAAAAAATTTAGAAATTTTTTTTATTTTAATTTTTTTATCTAGTGACTTAGAATTTAATTTCCAGATTACTCCGGTTATCTCCTTATTTTTAAAATTAATACTTACAAAGCTTCCAATTTTAACCTTTTTGTTAGTTTCATATGTGAAACTTCGATCAAAATTTAATGGTAACAGAACATCAACAAGCATAATAAATTTGTATTTTCACTAAAAAGTTATAAATTTTAATTATGAAGATATACATTGACTCATCAGATATTAAAGAAATCAAAGAGATTAATAAAACACAATTAGTTGACGGTATAACTACTAATCCATCGTTAATTGCTAAGCAAAATAAAGATATTAAAGTTATCTTAAAAGAAATTTGTAAAGAGATTAAGGGACCTGTTAGTGCTGAAGTAACGGCTACGCAAGCAAAGCAAATGATTGAGGAAGCTAAAGTTCTTCAGAAAATTTCTAAAAATATTGTTATTAAATTACCTTTGACCTTTGAAGGTCTAAAAGCATGTTCTCATTTGACTAAAAAGGGGTATAAAACAAATGTCACTTTATGTTTTTCGGTAACACAGGCTCTATTAGCTGCAAAAGCTGGAGCTACTTATATCTCGCCCTTTGTCGGTAGGTTAGATGACATTGGAGAGAGCGGTATAGAACTTATAAAAGATATCAGAAAAGTATTTGATAATTATAAAGATTTAAAAACTAAAATTCTCTCAGCTTCAGTCAGAAATGCTGAACATGTCAAAGAAGTTGCTAAAGCTGGTTCAGATATTGCAACAATTCCACCTAAAGTTTTTCATGAACTATACAAACATGATTTAACTGACAAAGGGTTAAAAATTTTTTTAGAAGATTGGAATAAAACTAATCAAAAAATTAGTTAAAATTTACATATGTATTGGTCGTTTATCAACTGCCAATGCTGCTTCTTTTATAGCCTCAGTTAAAGTTGGGTGGGCATGACACGTTCTAGCTATATCCTCTGAACTTGCCCCAAACTCCATAGCTAAAGATAATTCCGCTATTAAATTTCCCGCATCAGGTCCAACAATGTGTACACCTAAAACTTTATCGGTTTTCTTATCAGCTAAAATTTTTACAAAACCATCTGCCTCGTCATTAACTTTAGCTCTAGAATTTGCCATGAAAGGAAATTTGCCTACATTGTATTCTATGGATTGTTTTTTAAGCTCTTCTTCTGTTTTTCCTACAGATGCTATTTCTGGATGGGTATAAACGACATTTGGTATGACATCATAATTAACATGACCATATTTTCCACTGATCATTTCAGCAACGGCAATTCCTTCTTCTTCAGCTTTATGAGCTAACATTGGTCCTACTACTACATCGCCGATAGCATAAACATTTTTAACATTTGTTTTAAAATTTTTATCAATTTTTACTCTTCCTTTGTCATCTTGCTCAACTCCTATAGAGTCTAGTTTTAATCCATCTGTATTTGGTTTTCTGCCAACACATACTAAAACTGCATCAGCTTCTAAATTATGATTTGTCCCATCTTTTTCAAATTCAACGATTGCTTTATTTCCATTATTTTTCACTGAATTTACTTTAGATGACAAATTAAATTTCACTCCCTGTCTTTTTAAAATTTTATGAAAACTATCAGAAACCTCTTTGTCCATTCCAGGAAGAATGTGATCCATATACTCAATTACCTCAACTTCTGCACCTAGCTTCATCCACACTGACCCAAGCTCTAATCCAATAACACCTCCGCCAATTACTACGAGTTTCTGAGGTACTTTTTCAAGAGATAATGCTCCAGTTGAAGATACAATTATTTTTTCATCAATTTCAATGTTTGGAAGTGTCGAAACTGATGATCCGGTAGCTATGATAATATTCTTCCCTTTGATCTGGGTATCAGAACCATCGGAACTTTTAATATTAATAGTATCGTTTGAATCAAAACTTCCATGTCCTTTGAAATAAGTTACCTTGTTTTTTTTAAAAAGAAATTCAATACCTTTTGTTAACCCATCGACTGTTTTTGTTTTTTGACTCATCATTTTAGAAAGGTCTAAGGATAAGCCGCTGGTCATAATACCTATTTTATCAAATTCTTTATTTGCTTTGTGATACATTTCAGCAGAGTGAAGCAAATATTTAGATGGAATACATCCAACATTTAAACATGTTCCACCTAAAGAACCCCTAGACTCAATACAAGCTGTTTTATGTCCTAACTGTGCCGCTCTTATTGCACAAACATAACCGCCAGGACCACCCCCAATAACTATAATGTCAAATTCTTCCATTTTATAAATTTAAAAATAATCTTCTTGGATCTTCTAAAATTTCTTTAACTCTAACTAAAAAAGATACAGCTTCTTTTCCATCAATAATTCTATGGTCATATGATAAAGCTAAATACATCATAGGACGTATTTCAATTTTTCCATCGATTACTATTGGTCTCTGAACAATATTATGCATTCCTAATACACCAGATTGTGGAGGATTCAGTATTGGAGTAGACAACATTGATCCATAAATACCTCCATTGGTAATTGTAAATGTTCCACCTTGAAGTTCATCAATAGACAACTGTCCATTTCTTGCTTTTCCACCCAAGGTTATAATTTCTTTTTCAATATCAGCAAAAGACATTTGATCTGCACCTCTTACAACCGGCACAACCAAACCTTTATCTGTTCCTACGGCAACACCTATATTATAATAATTTTTATAAACTATTTCCTCACCTTGAATTTCTGCATTTACAGCCGTGAAAGTTTGTAATGCGTTTACGCAAGCTTTGACAAAAAAAGACATAAAGCCAAGTTTAACTCCATACATTTTTTCAAACTCATCTTTATTATCTTTTCTTATTTGCATGATCATAGACATATCAATTTCATTAAATGTTGTGAGCATGGCAGCTGTATTTTGAGCTTCTTTAAGTCTTTTAGCTATTGTGGCCCTTAACCTTGACATTTTTACACGTTCTTCAGGTCCTTTTTCTTGAAACTTTTTATCTAAACCAGGATTTACTCCCATTAAACCAATCAAATCACTTTTTAGTATTTGGCCCCTTCTTCCAGTGCCGTGCACAGAAGAAATATCAATTTTATTTTCTTCTATGATTCTCTTTGCGGCAGGAGAAGGTTCTGATTTTCTCTCTACATTTAATTGAATAACTTTTTCTTCTTTTTCTTTTTTTGGCTTTGGTTTAATTTCCTGTTCAACTTCAATTTTCTCAATTTTTGGCTTTTCACTTTCTTCTGGCTGGGTTGCTACTTTTGCTCCACTTTCACCTATAAGTCCAAGTTGAGCACCAACTTCAACTGTTTGTCCTTCTTGGACCGTAATTTCAGTTATCACACCTGTTTTTGGAGATGTAACCTCGACACTTACCTTGTCAGTTTCTAATTCAATTATTGGTTCATCTTCGTTAACTGTATCGCCAGATTTTTTTAACCATTTAGCTACTGTTGCTTCAGTAACCGATTCACCTAGTGTAGGAACTAAAATTGGAGCGCTCATTAAATCGTTATAGCTTTATTAACTATTTCCAGTTGTTGGGCAAGATGTTTTTTTAGAAAGCCTGTAGCCGGTGATGCTGAAGGAGTTCGACCAGTATAAATTACTTTTGTTGAATTAGCTTTAATATATTCTAACGTTCTATTTATATACGGCTCAACATGATTCCAAGCCCCCATATTATAAGGCTCTTCCTGACACCAAACAAATTTTTTAGCATTTTTAAAACGACTTATATGTCTTGCTAATGTTTTAACTGGGAAAGGATATAGCTGTTCAATTCTTACGATTTGAACTTTATTAGCTTTTAAATTTTCTCTTTCATCAACTAAGTCAAAATATACTTTACCGCTACACAAAATAACTTTTTCAATTTCATCATCTTTTGCTAAAGGAATTAAATTATACGCTGAGTATTCAGCGCGATCAGATAAAACTCTATGAAAAGAATTTTGTTTTGTAAAATCTTCAATTTCAGAAATGCAACGTTTATGTCTTAATAAAGACTTTGGTGTGAAAACAACCAAGGGTTTTCTAAAAGTTCTATGTATTTGTCTTCTTAAGACATGAAAGTAATTTGCAGGCGTTGTACAATTTACAACTTGAATATTTTCTTGAGCACATGCTTGCAAATACCTTTCTAATCTTGCTGAAGAATGTTCTGGTCCTTGTCCTTCATAACCATGAGGTAACAACATCACTAATCCACTTGCTCTAGTCCATTTTTTTTCTCCAGAACTAATAAACTGATCAAAGATAACTTGAGCACCATTTGCAAAATCTCCAAATTGAGCTTCCCATAACACTAAAGTATCAGGATCGGTTAATGAGTATCCATACTCAAAACCCAAAACACCCATCTCAGATAATAAACTGTCAATAATTTCAACTTGACCTTGTTCATTAGAAATATGCTTAAGTGGATAATATCTCTCGCCTGTAACCTGATCATTGATAGCGGCATGTCTTTGACTAAAAGTTCCCCTTACAGAGTCCTGCCCAACCAACCTCACTCCGTAACCTTCATCAACAAGACTTGCAAACGCCAAGGTTTCGGCCATTGCCCAATCAAAATCCTTTCCTGTTTCAAACATTTTAGATCTTGCGTCGTAAATTCTAGAAATTGTTTTATGCGCATTAAATCCTTCCGGAATATGAGCTAATTTTTTTCCCAAGTTTTTAATTTTTTCAATTTCAATTCCTGTGTCACCTCGTCGATCATGACCTAATTCTGTAGTAAATTTTGACCATACACCTGTAAACCAGTCGTGCTCATTTGAAATATAACTTTTTGATGCCTCAAATTCCTCATCTAGTCTTTTTTGATAAGCATTCTTTTCGTCTTCAAATTCTTCTTTTGTTAAAACCTTTTCACTAATCAGTCTATCTGCAAATTTTTGCAATGTTGATGGATGTTCTTTTATTTTTTTATACATTAAAGGCTGCGTGAAAGAAGGTTCATCTCCTTCATTGTGTCCATATTTTCTGTAACAAAAAATATCTAGTACAACATCTCTTTTAAATTTTTGTCTATATTCAGTTGCAACCTTAGCACAATATGTGACAGCTTCAGGATCATCTCCATTGACATGAAAAATTGGAGCTTGAACCATCTTTGCAACTTCCGACGGATAAGGTGACGATCTTGAAAATTCAGGCTGAGTAGTAAAACCAATTTGATTGTTAACTATAATATGAATTGTTCCCCCAATGTTGTGTCCTGTCAAACCTGACATAGCAAAACACTCTGCAACAATACCTTGTCCTGCAAAGGCAGCGTCTCCATGTAATAATATTGGAATTACTTTATTCCTTTCAGCATCATCATGATAATCTTGCTTAGCTCTTACTTGACCTAAAACAACTGGATTGACCGCTTCTAAATGTGAAGGGTTAGCTGTTAAACTAACGTGAACTAAATTATTATCAAATTCACGGTTAGCAGAAGCTCCTAAATGGTATTTAACATCACCAGAAACACCTCCGCTTGCAATTCCAGGATCACCTGAGAATTCTTTAAAAATTTTCTTTAAAGGTTTTTGAATAACATTAGTTAAAATATTTAATCTTCCTCTATGAGGCATTCCAATTTTAACCTCTTTGCAACCAAGTGCACCACCACGTTTTATAATCTGTTCCATTGCTGGAATTAAAGACTCACATCCATCTAATCCAAATCTTTTTGTTCCAACATATTTTTTTGCTAAATATTTTTCAAAACCTTCTGCTTCAATTAATCTATTTAAAATTGCTTTTCTTCCTCGCTCGGTAAATTGTATTTCTTTATCTTTTCCCTCTATTCTTTGCTGTATCCAGCTTTTTTCTTCTGGATCAGTCATATGCATAAACTCAATACCAATATTAGAACAATAAGTTCGATTTAATATTTCTAAAATTTCTCGCAAAGTTGCATATTTTAAACCTAACACTTCATCTAAAAATATTTTTTTATCTAGATCATTTTCTGTAAAACCATAAGTTTCTGGTAACAACTCAGGGCAATTTTCTTTTTTAATTAATCCCAGTGGATCTAGGTCTGCTTGTAAATGACCTCTGATTCTGTAAGCTCTTATCATCATAATTGCTCTTACAGAATCTTTTGTACTTTGCTCTAATTCGATAGGTGAACTTTGTGGTTTTTCTTTTTTAATTTTTTCTTCAATAGAATAAGATAAATTTGAAGGAATAAACTTCTCGTAAGAATCTAAATCAATATCCACATTTGATTTTATTTTTTTTGGAGCCCAGGAAGCACCATTTGTTTCTTTATTAATTAATTCTTTTTCTTCACCAAGCGCATCAAAATATTGTTTCCAACTATCTGGTAATTGGTTTGGATCATTACAGAATTTTTCATACATTTGTTCAATGTATGAAGAATTAGATTTACTTAAAAAAGATGTTGTTTGAAAAACTTTATTCTTAGAAGCTGACATATTTATTGAAAATCATTATATCAACCCTTCAATACAGATTTCAACGTTTTTCCAATATCAGCAGGTGAATCAGTAACTATAATTCCGCATTCTTTCATTTTATCAATCTTATCTTGCGCACCACCCTTGCCTCCGGCAATAATAGCTCCTGCATGGCCCATTCGTCTGCCCGGGGGTGCTGTAATTCCAGCTATAAAACCAACCGTTGGTTTTTTAATTGTATTTGTTTTCAAAAACTCAGCAGCTTCCTCTTCTGCAGTACCGCCAATTTCACCAATCATAATTATAGATTCGGTCTCATCATCTTTTAAAAATAGGTCTAAACAGTCAATAAAATTTGTTCCATTTACTGGGTCACCACCGATACCAATGCAGGTAGACTGGCCTAACCCTTCCGCTGTTGTTTGGGCAACGGCTTCATAAGTTAAAGTTCCAGATCGAGACACAATTCCAACTGATCCTTTTTTATGGATATGCCCTGGCATAATACCAATTTTACATTCATCTGGAGTAATAATTCCTGGGCAGTTTGGGCCTATAAGTCTTGAAGATGAATTTCTTAGTTTTGATTTAACTCTAATCATATCTAAAATGGGTATTCCTTCAGTGATACAAACTATTAAAGGGATTTTTGCATCAATAGCCTCCTCAATTGCAGCAGCAGCAAATTTTGCAGGAACATAAATCATTGTCGCATCAGCCCCTGTTTCTTTAACAGCTTCAATAACTGTATTAAAAACAGGTTTACCTAGATGAGTTTGTCCACCTTTTTTAGGGGTAACACCACCAACTAAATTTGTTCCATAAGCAAGCGCTTGTTCAGAATGAAATGTTCCATGCGCTCCAGTAAAACCTTGGCAAATTAATTTAGTATTTTTGTTAACTAAAACAGACATACTATTTAATTGCCTCGACTATTTTTTTTGCAGCGTCGTTTAAATCATCTGCCGGAATAATTTTTAAATCAGATTTATTTAAAATTTCTTTTCCTTTTTCAAAATTAGTCCCCGCTAATCTTACAACTAATGGAACTTTTAATTCAGTCTCTTTTGCTGCAGCTATTACACCCTCTGCAATTACATCACATCTCATAATTCCACCAAAAATATTAACTAAAATTCCTTTAACATTTTTATCACTTAAAATTATTTTAAATGCTGCTGAAACTTTTTCTTTCGAAGCTCCTCCTCCAACATCTAAAAAATTTGCTGGTTCTGATCCATATAATTTAATGATATCCATTGTAGCCATTGCTAATCCAGCACCATTCACCATACACCCAATTTCACCATCTAATTTAATATATGCAAGATCATGCTTACTGGCCTCAATCTCCATAGGATCTTCTTCGTTTAAATCTCTAAGTTCTAAAATATCTTGATGTCTAAATAATGCGTTTCCATCAAAATTTATTTTAGCGTCCAAACATATGACGCGCTTATCTTTTGTTAGGATAAGAGGGTTAACCTCTATCAAATTTGCATCAGTATTTGTAAGTGCTTTATAAATTGCTTGAATGATTACCTTTCCATCTTCAAGTGCTTGGCCTTCTAAATTGTAAGGTTTAAGAATACTAACAAGATCTTCATCAGATATCTTGTCAACTAGGCCAACTCTGGTTGTTATAATTTTATCAGGAGTTTTATGAGCAACTTCTTCAATATCCATTCCTCCTTCTGCGCTAGAAATAAATGCGATTTGTGAACTAGCTCTATCAACCAAACAAGAAAGGTAAAATTCTTTATCAATCTCTGATGCATCTTCTAAATATAATCTTTTTACTTCTCTGCCTTGAGGGCCAGTTTGGTGAGTAACTAAAGTCTTACCAAAGAGTTCAGTAGCTTCTTTTTTTAATTCATCAAAATTATTTACAACCTTAACTCCTCCAGCTTTACCTCGACCACCTGCGTGAATTTGTGCTTTTAGAACTATTTTATCTGTTGTAATTTTTTTTGCAGCAGCCTCTAACTCTTCTAATTTATAAACTGGGCATCCATTCGGTACTGGAGCTCCAAACTTTTTTAATATTTCTTTGGCCTGATGTTCATGAATGTTCATTAATTATTTTAAAGATGGGTCAATATTTTTTGCGGCGTCTAACAATTCAGTCACAGCAGCAATCGAAATATCAAAATTCTTTTTCTCCTCACTATCTAATTCTAATTCAACAACATTTTCTATACCATTGGATCCAATAACAGCTGGTACTCCTGCGTATAAATCGCTAACACCATACTGGCCATCTAGATATACTGCGCAAGGTAAAGTTTTTTTCAAATCCTTTAGATAAGACTCTGCCATATCAATTGCAGATGCTGCGGGAGCATAGAAAGCAGATCCCTTTTCCAAGTATTTAACAATCTCAGCTCCACCTTTTCTTGTACGATCAATAATCGCATCTAATCTATCTTGAGTTAATTTCCCTTCTTTAACTAAATCCATTAAATTTTTTCCAGATACAGTTGTTCTGTTTGGAACAGGAACCATTGTATCCCCGTGTCCACCTAATACGAAGGAATCTATTTCTTTAATTGGTACGTTTAATTCTTTGCATAAAAAAAGTTTAAATCTTGAAGTATCCAAAACACCGGCCATACCAACTACTTTATTTTTAGGTAAACCTGAATATTTTTGTAATGCCATGACAATAACATCTAGTGGATTTGTTATACAAATTACAAACGCATTTGGAGATGATTTTGCAATCCCTTCACCAACTTGTTTAATAATTTTTAAATTTGTACCTAACAAATCATCTCTGGTCATACCTGGTTTTCTAGGTATTCCCGCTGTAATAATAATTACATCTGAGTTTTTTGTATCTTCGTAATTATTTGTGCCTTTAAAATCTACATCAAATCCATCAATCGCTGATGACTGTGCAATATCTAAAGCTTTTCCTTTTGCAATGCCTTCTGCAACATCAAATAAAACCACTTCATTTGCTAATTCTTTTAAACCTACTAAATGTGCTAAGGTTCCACCAATCTGACCAGCGCCTATTAAAGATATTTTTTTCATTTTGATGATATACATTCATCTGATGCAAAAAATCAAAGACTAAATTGATGCACCAGCCTCTAAAAGATTTAATTTAAAAGGCTTTTAGTTGTTTATAATTATTTTCAACATTCTTCTTAGTGGCTCAGCTGCTCCCCATAACAATTGATCACCTACAGTAAAAGCATTCAAATATTCATCACCTATATTTAATTTTCTTATTCTACCAACCGGAATATTAAGCGAACCACTTACTTTTGCTGGGCTTAGCTCTTTAATCGTAATTTCTTTTTCATTTGGAATAACTTTTGACCAAGTGGTTCCTTCACTTATTATGTTCTCAATTTCATCAATTGGAACATTTTTTTTTAATTTTATTGTTAAAGCTGCACTATGAGATCTCATGGCTCCAATTCTTACGCAAGTTCCGTCGATAGGTATTGGTGAACTACCAGTTCCCAAAATTTTATTTGTTTCCGATATTGCTTTCCACTCTTCTCTAGATTGACCATTGTCCATGGGACTATCAATCCAAGGAATTAAACTACCTGCAAGGGGTACACCAAAATGATCCTTTGGAAACTTTTCAGAGTTCATCTCATCATAAATTAGTTTATCAATTTGAAGTATTTCGGAAGATGGATCATCTAATAATTTTTTTACTCGTGTATTTAAGCTGCCCATTTGACTAATTAACTCTCTCATATGTTTAGCGCCTCCACCTGAAGCCGCCTGATAAGTCATTGAGGTCATCCACTCGACTAGGTTTTCTTTAAATAAACCTCCTATACCCATTAGCATACAACTAATCGTACAGTTTCCTCCAATAAAATCTTTTTTTCCTTCAGATAAAGATTTTTTAATCAAATCATTGTTAATGGGATCAAGAACAATTGTACTATCATCATTCATTCTTAGATTAGAAGCTGCATCTATCCAATAACCATTCCAACCATTGTTTCTAAGTTCTTTGAAAATTTTTTTTGTATAGTCACTACCTTGGCATGTAAGTATTACATCCATTGATTTTAGTTGTTTTAAATCAAATGCATCTTGCAATGGAGATGAGCCTTTTCCAAAATCTGGACCTGGTTGATTAGGTTGAGACGTTGTAAAAAAAACTGGCTCTTCTATTAAACTAAAATCACTCTCTTCAACCATTCTGTTCATTAGAACAGAACCAACCATTCCTCTCCAACCTACAAAGCCAACGCGTTTAATTGTCATAAGAATGAATATAAATTAGTTTTGTTTTTTTTGTAAAAAAAATTGAATTAATTATTTCATTGTTGGCATTATAAATTCAGGATTATCTTTAATTCCTGAGGGCCATCTTGAAGTAATTGTTTTTAATTTTGTATAAAATCTTACACCTTCAGGTCCATGCATATGCTGATCTCCAAATAAAGAACGTTTCCAACCACCAAAACTATGAAAAGCCATAGGAACAGGTATTGGTATATTTACTCCAACCATACCCACTTTGATTTTACTTGCAAAAGTTCTAGCGCTGTCACCGTCTCTGGTAAAAATTGAGGTTCCATTTCCATATTCATGATTATTTACTAAATCGACTGCAGTATTAAAATCTTCTACTCGAACGACTGACAATACAGGTCCAAAAATCTCTTCCTTATAAATTCTCATATCTTCCTTCACATGATCAAATAAACAGCCGCCAATATAAAATCCATTTTCATAACCTTGTAACTTAAGATTTCTTCCATCCACTACTAATTTGGCACCTTCTTCTACTCCTAAATCAACGTATCCTTTTACTTTTTCTAGATGTTCTTTGGTTACCAATGGACCCATTTCAGATCCCTTATCCATACCGGGTCCTACTTTTAATGCTTCAACTTTTTCAGATAATCTCTTTACTAATTCATCGCCAATATTTCCGACTGCAACTGCAACAGATTGAGCCATACACCTTTCACCTGCTGATCCATAAGCTGCACCCATTAGACCATTTACAGCTTGATCAAGATCTGAATCAGGCATAACAACACAATGGTTTTTGGCACCGCCTAATGCTTGAACTCTTTTTTCATTTTTAGCTGCGTTCTCGTAAATATATTTAGCAATTCCAGTAGAGCCTACAAAGCTAATTGCACTAACATCCTTATGTTCTAGTAATGCATCAACAGATTCTTTATCTCCGTTAATAACATTTAACACCCCATCTGGTAATCCCGCTTCTTTTAAAAGTTGTGCTAACATTAATGGACAGCTTGGGTCTTTTTCTGATGGTTTTAAAATGAAAGTATTTCCACAGGCTATCGCCATAGGAAACATCCACATTGGTACCATCGCTGGAAAATTAAATGGTGTTATACCTGCGCAAACTCCTAATGGCTGGCGCATTGACCAACTATCAACCCCTTTGCCAACGTTTTCAGTAAATTCACCTTTTAATAAATGAGGTATTCCACATGCAAATTCAACAACTTCCAATCCTCTAGTTAGTGAACCCTTGGCATCATCGTAAACCTTACCGTGTTCTGCTACGATTAACTTTGTTAATTCATCTGAATTTTTTTCAATTAATTCTTTATATTTAAATAAAATTCTCGCTCTTGTGATCGGAGGTGTTAATGACCACTCTTTAAATGCTTCATTGGCATTTTTAACGGCAATATCGACATCATTTTTACTTGCTAAACTTACTTTTGCCTCAACTTCACCAGTTGCAGGATTAAAAACATCGGATGTTCTTTTACTATCACCTTTAAATTCTTTGCCATCCACAAAGTGGAAAATATTTTTCATTTAATCTTTCTAGTTTGACTTTTCAGTCACCAACATTTTTTTGATAGATCCAATTGCTTTTGCTGGATTTAAACCTTTTGGGCATGCGTTTGTACAATTCATAATCGTATGACATCTAAACAATTTTAGTTCGTCAGCAACTTTTTTTAACCTTTTCTTTCGTTCTTCATCTCTACTATCTATTATCCATCTGTAAGCTTGTAATAAAACTGCAGGTCCTAAATATTTATCTCCATTCCACCAATAACTTGGGCAAGAAGTTGCACAACAAGCACATAAAATACATTCATATAATCCGTCTAATTTTGATCTATCTTCAATCGTTTGCAAACCTTCAGATCCATTTGTTGTTTTACTTGATTGCATCCAAGGCTCAATTGACTGATACTGCTTATACATCTGTTTAAGATTAGGAACTAAATCTTTTATAACAGGCATGTGAGGGAGAGGATAAATATTAATATCTCCATTCACTTCTTTTGCTGACTTTGTGCAGGCTAGCGTATTTGAGCCATCAATATTCATAGCACAAGAACCACAAATCCCCTCTCTACAAGATCTTCTAAATGTTAATGTAGAGTCAATTTCATTTTTAATTTTTATTAATGCATCTAAAACCATTGGACCACAATTATCCATGTCTACTTCGTAAGTATCTAATCTTGGATTTTCTCCATCTTCAGGGCTCCATCTATAAACATTAACTTTTTTTATATTTTTGGCATTAGACTCGGCTTTATAATATTTTCCTTTTTTAACTTCGGAGTCTTTTGGAAGATTAAACTGTACCATATTTAATATACTCTAGCTTTTGGAGGGAAGTACTGAACATCATTAGTTAGGGTATAATTATGAACATCTCTATAATCGATAGATACTTTTCCATCTTTGTGCCACGCCAAAGTATGCTTCATCCACTCCTCGTCATTTCTATCTTTAAAATCTTCTCTAGAATGCGCGCCTCTACTTTCTTTTCTATTTTCTGCAGAAGCGACTGTAACTTGAGATTGTCTAATTAAATTATCAAACTCTAAAGCTTCAACCAGATCGGTATTAAAAATTAAAGATCTATCTTTTACGCTGATATCAGACAGTCCCTGCCAAGGTTCTTGTATTTCGTTCAAGCCCTCTTTTAATGTTTTGTCTGTCCTAAAAACCGCACATTTGCTTTGCATAGTTCTTTGCATTTTGTCCCTTAACACTGCAGTAGGAGTGTTCCCACTTGCATTTCTCATTTTGTCAAATCGATCTAAGCATTTTTGAGTTTCTTGGTCTGAAATTTGTTCATGTTTAGAATTTGGTTTTACTTTTTCAGCAGCTCTAACAGCAGCTGCTTTACCGAAAACAACTAGATCAATTAAAGAATTTGAACCAAGTCTATTTGCACCATGAACAGAAACACATGCAGCTTCTCCAACTGCCATTAAACCTTCAACAATAACGTCTGAGCCTGCTGCATCTTTTGATAAAACTTCTCCAAAATAATTAGTTGGAATACCTCCCATATTATAATGAACAGTTGGAAGTACTGGAATTGGCTCTTTAGTTACATCAACTCCCGCGAATACTTTAGCTGACTCTGAAATGCCTGGTAAGCGTTCTTTTAAAATCTTTTCATCTAAATGGTTTAAATGTAAAAATATATGATCTTTATTTTTCCCTACACCTCGACCTTCATTAATTTCTATTGTCATTGATCTAGACACTACATCTCTTGAAGCTAAATCCTTCGCAGAAGGAGCATACCTTTCCATAAATCTTTCACCTTCAGAGTTGACTAAAAAACCACCTTCTCCACGACTACCTTCAGTGATTAAGCATCCTGCTCCATAAATTCCTGTTGGATGAAATTGAACAAATTCCATATCTTGAAGAGGTAAACCTGCTCTTAAAACCATACCTCCACCGTCTCCAGTACATGTGTGTGCTGATGTTGCTGAAAAATATGCTCTACCATAACCGCCTGTTGCTAAAATGACCATCTTAGATCTAAAACGATGAATAGTTCCATCCTGTAAGTTCCATGCAATAATTCCCTGGCACTTTCCATTTTCCATTATTAAATCTAATGCAAAATATTCAATAAAAAATTCAGTGTCTTTTTTTAAAGCTTGGCCGTACAGTGTATGTAAAATTGCATGACCTGTTCTATCAGCAGCTGCGCACGTTCTTTGTACAACTCCATTTCCATAATTCTTTGTCATTCCACCAAAAGGTCTTTGATAAATTTTTCCATCCTCAGTTCTACTAAATGGAACTCCATATTTTTCGAGTTCGATTACTGCTTGTGGCGCTTCCTTACATAAAAATTCAATCGCATCTTGATCACCTAACCAATCGGCACCTTTCACGGTATCATACATGTGCCATCTCCAATCATCTTCACACATGTTACCTAGAGCTGCAGAAATTCCACCTTGTGCAGCAGCAGTATGACTTCTAGTTGGAAATACTTTTGAAACACACGCTGTTTTTAGACCAGCCTCGGCCAGGCCTACAGCTGCCCTTAAGCCTGAGCCACCCGCTCCAACTACAACAACGTCATACTCGTGATTAATTACTTCGTAACTCATAGAGCTAATATAATCATTGCAGTGATTGCGGCAACAGGAATTATAATTGAAATTCCAAGTATGGATAAATTTGCCAATTTTCTTATTTTTTCATCTTGTATATAGTCTTCAAAAATCTCACTCATTCCTAATCTCATATGAAAGAAAGCTAAAATAAAAATTAAGCTTATTACTGCGACATTAAACCTATTATTCAAAAACTGTAATGCTTCAAGGTAACTAAAATTCATCAAATTATCAAAATGAAATAAGAACCAAAGTAAAACCGGAATTAATAAAACTGCAGCAACTCTTTGCATCAACCATTTTGAAACAACATGGTTCATTAAATAAACCATACCAAAAATGTTAATACAAAAGATGATAACAAGACTATGATACCAGATAGGTTCGCAACTTTTAAATCATAACCATAACCAAGATCCCAAAATAAATGCCTTATACCATTTAATAGGTGATAGGAAAAAGACCAAGTAATTCCTACAAATATAAACTTGCCAATAAAGGATGATGAAAACATTTCAAAATAAGAAAATGTATTTTGTCCTGAAATTAATAATAGAATCCAAAGTGTTAAAAATATCATTCCAGCTAAATTAAAAACAGATGTCATTCTGTGAGTGATAGATAATAAAGATGACAGTTGCCATTTATAAACTTGCAAATGTGGCGATAAAGGACTTTTAGAACTCATAATCTAAAAAGTTAATATCTGAAATTTCCTAAATTTCAAAATTTTAAAATGTCTCTATTTTTAGTTTAATTTATCAATAATTGCTGAACCCATATCAGAGGTTGAAACTTTTTTCTTACCATCCTCCATAATATCAGGTGTTCTTAAACCATCTTTAAGTACAGCTCTAACTGCTTTATCAATTTCATCTGAAACCTCGTCAAAATTAAGAGAGTATTTTAATGCCATTGCAAAGCTTAAAATCATTGCAAGTGGATTAGCAATACCTTTTCCTGCAATATCAGGTGCTGAACCATGACACGGCTCATACATCGATCTTATTCTTCCATTTTTATCTTTTTCACTTAGAGACGCAGAGGGCAGCATACCAAGAGATCCGGTTAACATCGCAGCTTCGTCTGATAACATGTCACCAAATAAATTATCTGTGACAATTACATCAAATTGTTTTGGGTTTCTGACTAACTGCATTGCGCAATTATCGGCTAGCATATGACTTAACTCAATGTCTTTATATTGCTTATTCTCATCATAAAATTTTTGAACTTCTTCTTTCCATAATAGTCCAGCTTCCATAACATTTGATTTTTCAGCAGATGTTACTTTTTTATTTCTTTTCTTTGCTAAATCAAAAGCAACCTTTGTCACTCTTACAATTTCTTTCGTTGTATAGACATGAGTATTAATCCCTTTTCTCTCTCCATTTTGAATTGGTTCAATACCTCTTGGTTCACCAAAATAAATACCACCGGTCAATTCTCTCACAATCATAATATCTAAATCTGAAACTATTTCAGGTTTTAGGCTTGAAGCGCTAACTAGCTCTGAAAAGCAAATTGCTGGTCTTAAATTTGCAAATAATCTTAATTCTTTTCTTAGCCTTAGCAAAGCTCTCTCTGGTCTTTTTGCAAAATCTAATTTGTCATACTGAGGTCCTCCAACCGCACCTAATAAAACTGCATCACTATCTTGAGCTTTGTATAAAACATCATCAGTTAGAGGTGTTTTGTTTTTATCATATGAAGCTCCTCCAACTAGTTCTTCATTAATAACTAAATCTAGATTTTTCTTTGTATTTAAAAATGAAATTAACTTTTTAACTTCATTCATAATCTCTGGTCCAATACCATCGCCAGGTAATAATAATAAATTTTTTTTACTCATTTAATTTTTGAGATTAAAATAACCAGGGTGTTTTGGTTTTAAATTTATCTATGAAACTTTCTATTTTTGATGATTTATTTAAAGTGAGTGCAATATCATCATAACCATTGATTAAACACTCTTTTCTAAATGCATCTACATCAAAATCAATGGGTTGATTATCACCTTTGTGAATTTTTTGATCTTCTAAATCAACTTCAATTTCTTTTTTTTGATTGGCTATCTCAGATAATTCTTTAACTTTTTCTTGAGGTAAGACAATTGGCAAAATTCCATTTTTAAAACAGTTATTAAAAAAAATATCAGCAAAACTTGGTGCAATCACTACTCTAATACCGAAATCTAATAATGCCCATGGTGCATGCTCTCTTGAAGATCCACAGCCAAAATTTTTATCAGCAATTAAAATTTGAGATTGATTATAGGGCTCTTGGTTTAATATAAATTCATTAATAGGTTGGCCGCTATCATTATATCTCATTTCAAAAAACAAACTTTTTCCTAAACCAGTTCTTTTAATCGTTTTTAAAAATTGCTTAGGAATAATCATATCAGTATCAATATTAACTATTGGCAAATATGCTGGGATACTTTTAATTTTTGAAAATTTTTCCATTATAAAAACTTTCTGACGTCCGTAAGTTTTCCTTCAATAGCTGCTGCGGCTGCCATTTCAGGACTCATTAAATGAGTTCTTCCACCTCGACCTTGTCTTCCTTCAAAATTTCTATTTGATGTCGATGCACATCTTTCTTGTGGTTTAAGTTGGTCTGGGTTCATTCCAAGACACATTGAACAACCTGGTTCTCTCCATTCCAATCCAGCTTCAATAAATATTTTATCAAGCCCTTCTTCTTCTGCTTGTTTTTTTACTAATCCTGAGCCAGGTACAACATAACCTGTTACTTTTTCGTTTATTTTTTTCCCTTTAAGAATTTTAGCTGCTGATCTTAAATCTTGAATTCTTCCATTGGTGCATGATCCTATAAAAACTTTATCAATTTCAATTTCGTTAATTTTTTCATTACCTTTAAAACCCATATACTCTAAAGCTCTTGTTACAGATTTTTTTTTGTCTTCATCTGATTGAGACTCAACATTTGGGACAGATCCATCAATTGGAATTACATCTTGTGGGCTTGTTCCCCAAGTAACTGATGGCGCTATATCTTCTGCCTTAAGTTTTATGATTTCATCAAATTTTGCATCTGGGTCTGACTTTAAACTTAACCAAAAGTTTTTTGCTTTTTCCCAATTATCTTCTTTAGGTGCCATTGGACGTCCTTTAATAAATTCAACAGTTTTTTCATCTGGAGCAACCAAACCTGCTCTAGCTCCAGCTTCAATAGACATATTGCAAATTGTCATTCGCTCTTCCATCGATAAGTTTTTAATAGTTTCACCCGCATACTCGATAACAAAACCTGTTCCTCCGGCTGTACCAATTTTTCCAATTATATTTAAAATAATATCTTTAGCTGTCACACCTGGAGATAATTTACCATTGACCTCAATTTTCATATTTTTGGATTTAGCTTGAATTAAAGTTTGGGTAGCTAATACATGTTCAACTTCAGAAGTTCCTATGCCAAATGCTAGAGCACCAAATGCACCGTGTGTTGCAGTATGACTATCTCCGCAAACTATTGTCATGCCAGGTTGAGTAAAACCCTGCTCTGGACCAATAACATGGACAATACCTTGCCTCACATCTGTTAAGCCATAATAATCAATACCAAAATCTTTACAGTTTTTTTCTAGGGTATCTACTTGAATTGCTGACTCTTTATTTTCAATTCCTTTGCTTCTATCAGTGGTTGGAACGTTATGATCTGCTACCGCTAATGTAAAATTTGGAAATTTAACTTTTCTTCCAGACATCTTCAAACCTTCAAATGCCTGTGGGCTTGTTACTTCATGTACTAAGTGTCTATCAATGAAAATTAAAGATGTTCCATCTTTTTGCTCATCAACTAAATGATTATCCCAAATCTTATCGTAAAGTGTTTTTGCCATTAAACGATCTATTTTTTTTCTTCAGGCTTGGTGTCTTGCTGTTCCTCTTTTTTTGAATCTTCGTTATTTATCTGATCATTTTGAGAAGTTGCAACTTCATTTGCAGCTTCTATAGTTTGTTCTTCTTGTATCTTTTCTTCTTGAACAGCATCTATGCCAAGTTTCTTCTTAATTTTTTCATTAATTCTTGCAGACTTACCACTTCGATCTCTTAAATAATAAAGTTTTGCTCTTCTAACTTTTCCTGATCTAATCAGTTCTATTGAATCTAAATTTGGACTGTATAGTTGAAACACTCTCTCAACACCTTCACCAAATGAAACCTTTCTTACCGTAAATGAGGCATTAATGCCTCCGCCTTTTTTAGCAATACAAACACCCTCAAAAGCTTGAACTCTTTGTCTTTTACCCTCTACGATACGAACATTTACTCTTATCGTATCACCTGGAAAAAATTCAGTAGTTTTTTTACCTTTACTAATTTGCTCTAAATGCTTTTTTTCAATTTCTTCAATTCTATTCATCTTAATTATACTTAATTTTTAGTATGCTTAGCCCATAAATCTGGCCTAAGGCGCTGTGTTATACTCCGTGATTGTTTTAAACGCCAGTCTTTTATTTCCGCATGATTCCCCGATAATAGCACCTCTGGAACTTGAATTTCTTTCCAAATTCTTGGTTGGGTATATTGAGGATACTCTAAAAGGTTATCACTAAAAGTTTCATCTTGATTAGATTTTTCATTTCCTAATACTCCAGGTAATAATCTAATAACCGCATCAAGCAAAACAGTTGCAGCGGTTTCTCCACCTGAAAGAATATAATCTCCGACTGAAATTTCCTCTATTTCTCTATAGTCTAAAACTCTTTGATCAATTCCTTCAAAATGTCCGCAAAGTAAATTAATCCCTTCAGTTGATGCAATTTCACTTGCAATATCTTGATTAAAAACTTTTCCTCTAGGTGATAAATAGTATGTTTTTAAATTGTTAGAATTTTTTTCTAGACATTGATTTATAACTTCAGCTTTTAAAACCATGCCACTACCTCCTCCGAATGGTCTATCATCTACAGTGGAGTGTTTATCATCAGCATAATCTCTTATATTTTTAACATTTAAATTCCAAATCTTTTTGTCTAGAGCTCTCTGGTATATTCCTTGACCAAGAGCTCCAGGAAAAAATTCAGGATACAATGTAAAAATATTTGCCGAAAACACTTCTATTTTTTCTCTTCTTCTTTAACCGGTTCTTCAGCAGGTTTTTCTTCTGATTTAGTTTCTTCAGCTGGTGCTTCATTAGCTGGTGCTGGAGTAGGCTCAGCTGGTTTTTCAGCTTCTGCTTTTGCAGCTTCTTCAGCTGGTTTTTCTGCTTCTGCTTTTGCAGCTTCTTCAGCAGCTTTTTTTGCCTCTTCTGCAGCAGCGAGTCTTTCTTGTGCTTTTTTCTTCGGCTTCGCTTTGTTAGGATTATTTCGCTGTGCAGGCTTAGGTATAATGTTTGCTTCACCTAAAAATCTAGCTATTCGATCAGATGGTTTGGCACCTTTTTCTAACCAGTATTTAATTCGATCAACATCTAAGTTTAATCTTTCTTTTTTATCTTTCGGTAACAAGGGATTAAAAAAACCTACCTTTTCAATAAATCTTCCATCTCTTGGTTTTCTAGAGTCTGCAATGACAATTTTATATACAGGTCTTTTTTTTGCACCTCCTCTAGACATTCTTATTTTTAACATTGTGTTCCTTTCACTTATTTTAAGTTATTTAATAGCTCTGGTGGAATACCATCAAAACCTTGTAAAGCTCCTCGCCCGCCCTTAGACATTTTTTTCATTACATTTGTCATCATTTTATGTTGTTTGAGAAGTTTGTTTACCATTGAAATGTCCGTGCCCGACCCATTTGCAATTCTTTTTTTTCTTGAGCCTCCAATAATCTTTGGATTAACTCTTTCACTCTGTGTCATTGATAAAATTATTGCTTCTTGTTTTTTTAGTAAATTTTCATCTAAGTTTGCTTCATCAATTTGTTTTTTCATTTTTGAAACTCCCGGCATCATGCTTAGAACTCCACTCATGCCTCCTACTTTTTTCATCTGTCTAATTTGCTGTAAATAAGTATCAAAAGTAAAAGATCCTTTTTTAAAATCCTCTTCTAATTGTTCAATTTTTTCTTGCTCTAAATCTTCTGAAACTTTTTCAACTAAAGAGACAACATCTCCCATCCCTAAAATTCTATTGGCTATTCTATCTGGGTGAAATGTTTCTAATTGATCAATCTTTTCTCCAGTGGCTAAAAATTTTATAGGACATCCAGTTACAGCTTTCATACTTAAAGCCGCCCCACCTTTTCCATCACCATCAATTCTAGTTAGTATGATTGAAGAAAGATTAACTGTTTTTTGAAACTCTTGAGCAATATTGACAGCATCTTGCCCCGTTAGAGAGTCTGCAACCAAAATAATTTCATGGGGTTGAATTTCATTTTCTAATTGTTTTAATTCCATCATCATTTGCTGATCGATTTGAGTTCTACCCGCAGTATCAAAGATTAAAACATCTTCACCACTAAGAGATACTGCATTCATTGCACGTTTTGATATTTCTATGGGTAATTGGCCTTCAATAATAGGAAGGGTCTTTATGCTATTTTCTGTACCCAGGATTTCTAGCTGTTTCTGTGCAGCTGGACGATAAATATCTAAACTTGTCATTAATACTTTTTTAGATAATTTTTTTTCTAAAAAATGACCAAGTTTAGCGGATGTTGTAGTTTTACCAGACCCTTGTAATCCAATAACTAAAATCTTTATTGGAGGTACATTGCTTAAATTTAAATCTGACTTTTCGCTTCCTAAAACTTTTACAAGCTCATCGTAAACAATCTTAACAATCATCTGTCCTGGTGTGACAGACTTTAGAACCTCTTGACCAATTATTTTTGGTTTAACATCCTCTATAAATTTTTTGGTAACGGATAAAGCAACATCAGACTCGAGTAGAGCTTGACGTATTTTTCTTAATCCCTCGTCAGCTTGCTTTTCATCTAGCCTTGTTATCTTGTTAAAGAAGGAAAAGGCTGACTCAATTCTATCTGTTAAATTTTCAAACATAATTTTCTTACTTCCAGCAGGTATCGCACTAGTGGGCGAAAACTCGCTGACTAGTGTTGATCTCCTTCATTTGAAGGACACCAGAAAAAGACTACCTTTTTCTTGGAAGTGGCTGGAAAGTACATAGATATGTTTATAAAGTCAAGAAAACGGTCTAAAATCTAAATCAATGAATTTTAAAGCATTAAAAATGGATGGTCTTGGTAATGATTTTTTAATCATTGATAATAGAAATCAATCGATCAAATTGTCTGAGGAAGATATTATTAAATTATCTGATAGAACAAATAGTATTGGCTTTGATCAATTAATAATGATCAGAAATTCCACGACAGCAGATGCTGATATTGATTACTTTAACTCTGACGGAAAAATAGCTAACGCTTGTGGAAACGGTAATCGATGCGTGGCGGATATCCTAATGAATGAAAAAAAAACAAATGAAGTACATTTTAATGTTGGATCCTTTACACACCTAGGAACAAGATCTGATGATAATCTCATTAGTATTGTGATGCCACAGCCAAATAATGAATTAAAAAAAATTCCTGTAACAGATGAAGTGCAAACTAATCCTTTAACTATAGAGGTTGAGGGTTATAAACTCGAAGGTCATTTATTAAATGTAGGAAATCCTCATATTGTTGTTTTTCAAGAAATATCTGATTTAGAACTTACAAAAATAGGACCTATCATCGAGAATTACAAATTTTTTCCAGATAGAATTAATGTGACCTTTGCAAAAATTGAAGACTCAGAAAACATTAAAGTTAATGTATGGGAGAGAGGAGCTGGTAAAACTTTAGCTTGTGGAACGGCTGCTTGTGCCACAGGTTTTATTGCAACTGAATTAAAACTAAGCCGCAACCCTGTAAATATTCATTTTGAAAAAGGTTTCTTAAAAATTTTAATTAATGAAAATAAAACTATTACAATGACAGGACCAGTATCTGATCAAAAAATAATAGAAGTAAGAGTTTAATTGCTGTGCAAATCTTTAAAAAGATCACCGAAGGTTTAAGAAAAACCTCTAAAAATTTTGAATCTGGTTTAGATAATATATTTAACAAATCAAAACCATCTGAGGAAATTTTACAAGATCTTGAGGATTTTATGATTTCATCTGACATTGGTATTGCTTTAACTGAAAAGATTATCGCTAATGTTAAAAATCAAAAATTTAGTGATGAGGAATTGAATAAGAATAATTTTATCAAAATACTTAAAGGTGAAATGTTAAGCATTTTAAAGCCAGCTGAAAGTAACATCTTTAATCATCAAAACTCTCTTCAAACAATTTTAGTATGTGGAGTAAACGGAACTGGAAAAACAACTACTATTGGAAAACTTTGCAAAATTCTTAAAAATAATAATTCTAAAGTTATTGTGGGTGCTGCTGATACTTTTAGAGCAGCTGCGATAGAGCAAATCGAAAACTGGTGTAAAAAAAATAATATTGATATTGAAAAATCTAACCCAGGTTCCGACCCCGCATCAGTTGCTTTTAAAACTATAGAAAAAGCTAAAAATAATAATTATAATTTTTGTATTATTGATACTGCTGGAAGACTTCATAACAAGAAAAATTTAATGGAAGAATTCTCAAAAATTATCCGTGTCATCAAAAAAGTAGATCAACAGGCGCCTCAAAAAATTATTATCGTACTCGATGCAACTACAGGACAAAATGCTTTAAACCAAATCGAAGAGTTTAATAAAATTTGTGAGTTATCAGGTATCATCATGACAAAATTAGATGGAACTGCAAAAGGAGGGGTTTTGCTTACGATTACTGAGAAGTATAAATTACCTATATTTGCAATAGGAGTGGGCGAACAAGAAGATGATCTCCAACCCTTTAATGCAGATAATTTTATTGAAGCTTTTTTGAATAATGGGACAGATAAATGAAAAAAGAGATTACTTTTCAAGACTATGAAAAAATTGAAATCTGCTCTGGTACTATTTTAGAAGCATCCATCAATGTAAAAGCTAAAAAGCCAGCCTATGTTTTAAAGATAGATTTTGGAGAGAAAATTGGAATTAAAACCTCTTCAGCTCAAATAACTCATTATTATCAAACTGAAAATCTTGTAGGTAAACAAGTTATGGCAGTATGTAATTTTCCACCAAGGAATATTGCGGGTATTGTATCTGAGGTCTTGGTTTTAGGAGCAATTGAAGAGGATGGAAAAGTGGTACTATTTCATCCAAGTCAAAAAATTAAAAACGGACTTAATATTGCTTAAGGCAAAGATTTTATAAAGTTCTCTAGATTTTTTTTCATTCCCTCATCATACTTCATCATATGACCATCAAAAGTTGGAAAATATGATGACTTAGGTTCATTGGCCTCATCAAATAATTTTGCCCCCATATAAAATGGCACCAAGTTATCAGCTTTCCCATGCAATATTAAAATTGGTGATGTTATTTTTTTTATTTTTTTTATAGAATTATATCGGTCTCTTTGCATTAAACTTACAGGTAAAAATGGATAAAACTTTTTTCCCATATCAACCATCGAGGTATATGGTGACTCTAAAATTACACCACCAAAGTCATTTTTACTTGATAATTCAACTGCAATACCCGTTCCTAGAGACTCTCCATAAAGAATAATATTTTCATTTTTAATTCCTTTTTGATTAAGCCATTTGACTGCACTATTTGCATCCTCATATAACCCTTTTTCGGTTGGCTTGCCTTGGTTACCACTAAAACCCCTCCAAGATATAATTAAAAAATTTATACCTAAATCATCGAATGCATTTAATTTATAAATTCTAGCATCTAGATCTCCGGCATTCCCATGAAAAAATAAAATTGTTTTTTGATTTTGATGAATATTAGTTGACCAAGATTTTAATGAAATTTCACTATTTACAGGAATAAAAATCTCTTCGTAATTAAATGCAATCTTTTCCGGAATATAATTTTTGGAACTAGGATGGTACATGAATGATCTTTGAAAAAAAAACATGATCAATAAAATTGATAAATAAAAAAGTATAATAATTAAAACAGTGAAATGAAAATATTTAAACATTCATTTTTTTCTTTGCTAAAAAAATCCCTACTAAAACAAATAAAGCACCATAAAAATGGTAATTTAGCAACTGTTCTGAAAACAATACCATTCCATAAATCGCTCCATAAATTGGCATAAGATATACCGTCAAACCTGCAATGGATGCGCCAACTACTTGTTGTAATTTTGTATACATTAAAAAAGCAATAACTCCTGGGAAGATAGCGGCCATAATTGTAAATTCAATATACGTTTCATTAAATGTAGTGGGTATATAAAAATTATGCTCAATAATAAAAAAAGGAATTAATATTACAGAACCTAACAAACTCATTAACGTAAATCTTTCAATAATATCAAATTTACTTTTCCAATTAATTAAAAATATAGAAAAAAAGGACCAAGATATAGCTGCACCAAATATCCAAACATCTCCAATACTAAAATTTAAATTTACAAAATTAGATAAGTTTCCTTTGAAAATAATAAATGAAACACCAAATAAACTTAAAAACACACCAAGGTATTGAAAGAGGTGTAATCTCTCTTTGTAAAAATAAGCAGATAACAAAACAATAAATATTGGCGATAAAGCATAAATAATTGACATATTTGTCACTGTCGTTGTGAGCCCTGATATATATGGAAGGGCTCCGCATCCTGCATAACCAGTTGCTCCAAGAAATGTGAGTCTCCAAAACTCTTCTTTAAAATATTTTTTCTTTTTTAAAATCGATTTATAAATAAAGGGAAAAAATACCAAAAATACTAATAACCATCTTGAACATGCAAGAGCAACAGGCGGAATATTTTCAAATGCACCTCTAGCTATTGCTATGTTGCTTGTCATAAAAATAGGCTGAATAAATAAAAGTGAAAATTGAAAAAGAGAATTAGTTTTTTTCATTCACTAATATTTGATGAAATAACTATTTTTTTTTTAAAAATTTTTTTGCGAGAGCATCTGCTACATGAATATCAAAAGTTTCTAAAACTTCGATCATCATCATAAAAATTGCAGCCGCCATAATGATAATCACTGGCAGAATATCAAACCAACCAATCATATTAGATTTATTTAATGTAAAGGTAACACCTAAAAGAAATGATACAGTTAAAGTTGTTCCTATAATTGCAGCAATTTTATTTATCATTATTAGAACCTTTTACTTTATTAATTAACCAATTGGAAGTTCTCAAAAGTCTTGAGTCATCAAATTTTTCACCAATTATTTGTACACCTAAAGGCATACCACCCTCTCCTTGTAATAATGGTAATGATAAAGCTGGCATACCAAGATACGTCCAAATCGTAGAAAATTCTGGACTTCCTGTTTGTTTTAAAGTTTTCGGAGCAACGCCAGTAGAGGCTGGAGTTAGAATTGCATGATAATCATGAAAGGTTTCTTCAAAAAGTTTATAAAAATAATCCCTATTTTCACAAGCCTCGACGTATTCACTTGCTTTATATTTCAATCCTCTTTCAATTGCTTCTACTAGTTTTTTGCCTAATTTATTTTTAGACTTTTTATAATAATCTGAAAATGCATAAGCCATATCTGTTTCATGAATAATTTGATGATATTTAAAAATATCATCGAAATAAGATGGAGTATCTAGAACTTCAATATGAGCACTATATTTTTTTATAAAAGTCTCAAAACTTTTTAAACTTTCTTTATCTAAATTTTTCCATTTAGAAGTTTTAATAAAAACAAATCTTGGATCAAAGGGAGGATCCTCCTTACATATTTGTGTAATATTTGAAATTGAATAGGGAACAGTCGAGCGATCATCAACATCATGTCTGACAATTTCTTTAGCGATTAAAGCTATATCCTCAATATGTCTTGCAAAAATACCCACGTGATCTAACAAATGGGATTGTTTCAGCACACTCTTTCTAGAAACTAATCCATAAGTTGGCTTATAACCAATTACACCACAATAAGATGCGGGTCGAATTACTGATCCATTAGTTTGAGATCCAATTGCCACTGGACACATGAAAGAGGCAACTGCTGCAGCGGATCCGCTTGATGATCCACCTGGTGTTCTATTTTCATCATGAGGGTTAGTAGTTTTTCCTGGATCAAAATAAGCAAATTCAGTTGTTACCGTTTTTCCCATAATAAGTGCGCCAGCATTTCTTAAAAAACTAACTACTGATGCATCATCTTTAGTGTGTACTCCACCAACTAAGTTGGTTCCACATCTTGTTGGCATATCATTAGTTCCAAAAATATCTTTAATACCAATCGGAAGTCCATGGAGAGGTCCAATAGGTCTTCCTATATTTTTATAATCATCAGCTTCGTTTGCTTTTTGTAAAATAAAATCTTTATCATAGTGCTCCCATGCTTTGACGGTATCTTCAAACTCAGCAATTCTATTACTAAAACTTTCTAATACTTGAGCTGATTTTATATCCCCGGATTGTAAACCTTCTGCAATCTGTGTTGCTGATAAAAAACAAAGATCTTTCATAAAAGTTTTATGCTGGACCAAATAATGCGGTTGGTAACCACAACGCTAGGCCTGGGAAGTTATACATAATCACCATAGCAATAATCACGATTAATAAGAAAGGCATTATTCCTTTAAAAATATCCATCAGCTCTACATTATTTTTCTGAACACCCTTTAAGTAATAAGCCGACATGGCCATAGGTGGCGTTAAGAATGACGTTTGAAGATTTAAAGCAATTAACATTGCAAAGAAATAAGGATTCACACCAAAAGTTTCGAGTAGTGGTAAAAAGATTGGAACGAAGATAATTAAAATTTCAGTCCACTCTAACGGCCAACCTAATAAGAAAATAATAATCTGTGTAATAATTAAAAACTGCCATGGTTCAAGATCCATTGATTTAAAGAAATGTTCAAATACTTCGTGACCTCCTAAATAAGAAAACACAGATGCAAATGTCCAAGAACCAATAAATAACCACATAATCATTGCTGAAGTCTTTGCAGTTAAAAATACAGATTCTTTAAAGGACTGCCATTTAAGCGTCTTGTAAAAATACGCCATTACAATTGCACCAAAAGCCCCTACTGCAGCAGCTTCTGCTGGAGTTGCAATACCTGCAAGAATAGTTCCTAAAACTAAAAGAATTAAACCAAACAAAGGAAGGAAAGATACAAATACTTCTTTCATAATTACACTTCTCTCAGGTATCTCTTCAGCTTTTGGTTTTGGAGCAAGCTCAGGTTTCCACATTGCTAAACCAATTGCATAACAAACATATAAAGTAGCTAATAGTAATCCCGGTAACATTGCAGCTGCAAATAATCTTAATGGAGATAGTTGAGCAATAACTGCATAAACAATTAACATGATGCTAGGTGGAATTAAAATTCCTAAACAACCACCTGAACATATAACTCCAGATGCAAATTTTTTGTCATAACCTGCTTTAACCATCGCAGGCCATGCTAATAATCCCATTAATGTTACTACAGCACCAATAATTCCGGTTGCTGTTGAAAATAAAGTACAAGTAATTAAAGCTGCAACTGCCATTGAAGCGGGCAATCTATGCGATGCTAATCTTATCGCAAAAAATAACTTTGCAACAATTCCAGCTCTTTCAACAAGATAACCCATAAATAAAAACAAAGGTACGGCTGTAAGTACATGATTATCCATCACTGAATAAGTATTCTGAACGACTAAATCAAAAATTCGATTATCTAATAAGCTATCCATTGTTTCAGGATTGTAGTAAGCAAAATATCCAAAGCCCACTCCCATTGCTAACAATGTAAAGGCAATTGGAAATCCTAATAAAACAAAGAACAAGAAAATACACATCATAAAGAGTGCTGTTTCTGGGTTTGTCATACCAAACATTTTTATAAGATCTCTCTTTCTTTTGCTTCTCTCATTAGTCTTTGCTCTGTTTCTAAAACATCGTCTTGTCTATCAGGCCATTCACCTGTTTTAATTGCTATGATACACCTTAGGACTTCACTTATTCCTTGATTAATTAAAATAAATCCAGCTGCTGGGATTAGTGATTTAATCAAATAAATCTGAATTTGTGCAGGGCTATTCCAACTTGTTTCTTTAGTCATCCAAGCATTACCTGCATAATCTAAACCTGCAAAAGCAAGGGCGCAAATACCTGGAAAATAAAATAAAAAATATAAAACTAAATCAATCTTTGCCTGCGTAGGTACTGAAAATAATCTATAAATAACATCTCCTCTAACATGGGCATCACACGAAAGTGTGTATGCGCCCGCCATTAAAAAAAGGGCTCCGTACATTTGTAAACTAAAGTCAAAGTTCCATAAAGTTGGAGCATTAAATATGTAGGCCATAGTAACTTCATAAACTGTACCAAAACACAAAATCACTATGCACCATGCAAAACCTTTGCCAATCCAACGGCTAAGACTTTCGGCAAACTTGATATAATTTTTTACGAAATTCACGGTTACTTTTATAATTTAATTTTTTATTTGGCTATAAAATTAAAAGGCCCCGGTTAAGGGGCCCTTTAATAAAATTAATGACTAAAACTAAATTTTAACTTTAGCTGGGTCACCAAAAGTTCTAGTATAAGCCAGTCTGTAATTCGGCTGGTTCATAAATAGATACTTCATTACTTTTTTCGCATATGCTTGTTGTGATCTTACGATCTCATCAAACAATGGATCTTTTCTAAAGTCCTTCATAACGTCATCCCATGCTTTTAATTGAGCATCTAAGATTTCATCAGAAGTTTGGTATACATTAACTCCAGACTCGTTCATAAGCTTTCCAAGATCGTTTGAGTATCTTACTAAAGCCATGAAATAGTTTGCAGTGTTAGTCGCTTCCGCAGCATGCTTTAAAATAGCTTGGTGCTGTGGTGATAAGCTGTTGTATTTCTTTTTGTTGAACATCAACTCAAACATCTCTTGAGATTGGTGGAAGCTTCCTAAGTGATAATGCTTAGAAACATCTTGCATACCAAAGTCTTTATCAGATGTTGGGTTGTTGAACTCAGCAGCATCAATTAAACCAGTTTTCATTGCTGGCTGAATTTCACCACCTGGTAATTGTCTCACAACCATTCCCATTTTTTGGAGAACGTTTGTTGCTAGACCAACAGTTCTATACTTCATACCTTTAACGTCACTTACTTTTGTAACGTTCTTTTTAAACCAACCAAACGGTTGAGCAGGCATTGGCATAGCAAAGAAACCTACAACATCAAGACCAATTTTCTTTAAAGTCTTTTCGTATAAAGCTCTTCCGCCACCTTCTTCAATCCAACCCATTAATTCTTGAGATGAAAATCCATAAGATGGACCTGTACCAAATAAAGAAGCTGCAGGATTTTTTCCATACCAATAAGCAGTAACTAAGTGACCAGCGTCTACAACACCTTTACTTACACCATCTGCAATCTCGGCTGTTTTTAATACTGCACCAACAGGTAAAACTTCGATCGATAAAGATCCGCCACCCATTGCATTTACTCTATCTGCATATTGTTTTGCCATCTCTAAAAAGATACCACCACCCCATGCAGCTTGCATTTTCAGCTTCACAGTTTTTCCGTGACCAGCTGACCAAGCACCAACGTTAGGCATAGCTACAGCTGCTGCTGTTGCACCCGTAACGACTGCTGCTTTTTTGAAAAATTTACGTCTAGAATTTGACGTAACGTTTTTTTTTGACATGTGTTTTTCTCCCATGTTAGTTAAATTTAACAGGCCAGAATTTAGCTTAAAGAATTGCTAGTTGTCTATCTAAATAGTTGAATTATGAGATTAAACTATTTCGCTAACGCAAAATATAACATCAGTTAAATAGGGATAAAACTGCATTATCACAACTAAAGGTTGATTCAGTTAACTTGATCTTTGGGATTTTGATTTTTATTCAAAAATGCTTCTAAATTATCAATAGCTCTATCACCCATTGCAATCCGAGTCCTGGTCGTTGCACTTCCAAGGTGCGGTAACAAAAATAAATTATTTAATTCTAAATATTTTTTATTTATTTTTGGTTCACCTCTGTAAACATCAAGTCCTAATGCAAAAATTTTTCCACTTTGCATTGCTTTAATCATAGCTTCATCATCAATAACCTCGCCTCTGGCTGCATTAGCTATTACTGCTCCGTCTGGAAAATACTGAATGGTTTCTTCGTTGATTAAATTTTCGGTATCTTTTGAACCGGGACAATTGATAGATAAAAATTCACTATTCTTAAATAACTCTTTTATATCTTTATGATAAATTGCACCCTCTTCTAAACTTGAGTCCAATTGATTTCTATTATGATAATGTATCTCCATGTCAAACGCTCTTGCTCTTTTTGCAACAGCTCTTCCAATTCTTCCCATACCTAAAATGCCAAGTTTTTTTCCGGTCATTTGTTTCCCAATTAAGTAATCGGTCGACCATAACCATTTTTCTTTTTCTGCATCTTTTCTTCCTTCGTAAGCTCTTCTTGAGGCACCTAACAAAAGTAATATTGATATGTCAGCTGTTGCATCTGTTAAAACTTCAGGCGTATTCGTTACAACAATTCCTCTTTCTTTAGCTGCAACAACATCAATATTTCCATAACCAACAGCATAATTAGATATTATTTTAATACTTTCGGGGAGTTTCATAATCATATCTCTATTAAAGGGTGTTGTCGTAAATGATAAAATTCCATCACAACCTTCTGACAATTTTAAAATCTCTTCTGGATTATATAGAGTGTCAGAGGTGTTAAGTTTAACATCAAAGATACTTGTAATTCTTTTATTATTTTCTTCTAATAATTTTCTTGTAACTAAAATTTTTTTCATAAATTATTTAATCCGTTTGGTTTTTTCCCCCCTGTAAACCAATCAATTAGTTCAATTGTATGTACAATTGGAATATTAATACCATTGGAGATCTGCGTAATACAACCAATATTACCTGCCGCAATAATGTCTGGGTTTACTTTTTTAATGTTTTCACATTTTCTAGTCTGAAGTTCAGTCGCTAGTTCCTCTTGCATAAGGTTGTAGGTACCCGCTGATCCACAACAAAGGTGGCCATCTGGTATTTCTAAAATATTATTACCTGTTTTCTTTAATAGCTGAAAAGGTTGATCATGAACTTTTTGACCATGCTGCATTGAGCATGCAGAATGATAAGCAATATTATATTTTTTGTTAATATTTTTAGAATTTGTAAAATCTAATTTAATCGATTCTTCTAAGTATTCTGTAATATCAAGTGCAAGTTCACTAATTTGTTTTGCTTTTTTTCTAAGCGTCTTATCAGGATGATTTTTAAAAATAAAACCATAATCCTTCAAAGTAGTTCCACAGCCCGAAGTATTGACCAAGATTGCATCAATTTTTTCTCGCTCATATAATTCATACCACGCATTAATATTTTGAATAAAATATTGATGGGAAATATCTTCTTTGCCCATATGATGTGTTAAGGATCCGCAACATTTAATTTCACTTAAAACATGCACTTCTATTCCATGTCTTAAAAGTACATTAATCGAAGCATCGTTAATATTAGGCGAAATTGCTTTCTGAACACAACCCGTAAGAAGCGCAACCTTAGAAATAGATTTTTTACTTGGTTTAAAAATTACATTCTCTGGATATTCAGATTTTGGAAATTCTTTTGGCATAAACGAGACCATATGTTTTAATTTTTTTGGTAATAAAAAATGCAATGGTTTTGTTAACCAAGTAAATTTAGCTAATAATTTAAAAAAATTAGGTTTTGGTAAAATATAAGCCAACATATTTCTCACTAATCTTTCAAAGAATGGTCTTTTATAAGTTCGTTCAATATGATTTCTGCCATGATCAATTAAGTGCATGTAATCAACTCCAGAAGGACAGGTTGTTACACAAGCATAGCATGACAAACAACGATCAAGATGTTTAACAATTTTATCATTAGCCGGTTTGTTATTCTCAAGCATATCTTTAATGAGATAGATTCTGCCTCTTGGACCATCTAATTCATCACCTAAAATTTGATAAGTTGGACACGTAGCATTACACATTCCGCAATGAACACATTTTCTAAATATTTTCTCTGAATTTTGAATTTCAGGATCTAATAGCTGATCTTTTTTAAAATTTGTTTGCATTAAACTCCACTATACATTTTGTTTGGGTTTAAAATTCCCCTTGGGTCAAAACTTTCTTTTAATTTTTTTGACAGAATTTTCAAACTTGAATTAGAGTTTGTTAAAAACTCTTCACTTTTTCTAAAATTATCATTTGCTCTAAGTACAGTTAAGTAGCCATCATGCTTTAAGCAAAAAATTCTCATTTGATCTAAATCTTCCTGACTAGTTAAAGAGCACCACGCTATATTTCCCGCCCAGTCTAAGAAATACTTAAAATTAGTCTTATTAAAATATCTCAAAAAACTTCCCATATTTGTTACCGGTAAAGATATTTTACAAACATATGTATCTTCATTAGCATACCCTTCAAAATTTTTAATTTCTCTCCAAAAAATTGAAGTTTGATAAATATCTAAAATTGAAATTTTTTTATCTGAAAACATTTTTTTTAATTGCTTAATTCTTTCAACGACAGATGGTTTTGGGCCTTGAACTCTTAAACCTAAAATAGATGTATCTTTTTTGACATCATTAAGCGTTAAAAAAGAAGCATTTTCAGATGGAAAATAACATGCGCCCGATATTTCTAGTGATGAGTCTAATGCTAATTTAAAAACTTGGATTGCGTCCTCATAATTTAAATCACTAATCACAAAAGTTTCTTCAAATTCAGGTAAAGGAGAAACTTTCAAATTAATTTCAGTGATTGCACATAATGTTCCGTATGAACCACTAATAACTTTACTTAAATCATAACCTGTAACATTTTTTACAACAGTTCCACCTGACTTAATTTTTGCTCCTGAACCATTAACAGCTTTAAAACCCAAAACATGGTCCCTTAAAGCACCATGCTTAAACCTTCCAGGTCCAGATAGATTGCAAGAGACAACTCCACCAATAGATCCTGAATTAGCACGACCAGTATATAAATAACCTAAATCATTGGGTTCAAATCCTAAAAACTGATTTTTTTTTGCCAAGGTCTCTTCAATTTCTTTTAGAGAGGTTCCAGGTAAAACTTTGATATAAAGCTCTTCTGGAAAATATTCTATAATTCCAGATAAATCTTTTAGGCTTAAGGTTTGTGATGATTGAATAATTCTACCAATTTTTTTTGAACCATAACCTGCAATTTCTATTGGATTGTTTTTGTTAAAATGATCAAAAATAAAATCAGATACTTCACTTTCATTTTTAGGATAATAAGTTTCTGTCATTAAAATCTAGGCAAATTTGGAAATTTATCTTTTCCTTTATGAATATGCATTCTGCCACCTTCTGCGCAACGGTGTAATATAGGAAAGACTTTGCCTGGATTTAAAAGATTTTTCTCATCAAAAGCTTGTTTAATATTAAGCTGCTGTTGAATATCGTTGTCGTTAAACATCTCACACATCAATTCTCTTTTTTCTACTCCAATACCATGCTCACCAGATAAAACTCCGCCTACCTTGACACAATATTTTAAAATATCTGCACCAAAATCTTCTGCTTTTTTCATTTCTACAGGATCATTTGAATCAAACATAATTAATGGATGGAGATTTCCATCTCCAGCGTGAAAACAATTGGCGACATCTAGTTTATATTTTTTTGAAAGTTTACTTATGTAAGCCAAAACATCAGATAGTTTATTTCTTGGAATTGACCCATCCATACAAATATAATCTGGTGCAATCACCCCACAGGCTGTAAAAGCAGCTTTTCTTCCTTTCCAAAACCGCATTCTCTCTTCATCACTATTACTTGCTCTATTGTAAGAAGCCTTATTCATTTTCGCTATATCTAAAACTTTATTAATGAGGGTATCAACTTCACTAACTGTTCCATCTAATTCAACGATTAATAATGCTTCAACATCTCTTGGGTAGCCAGCTTTTGCAAAATTGTCTGTTGCAATAATTAAAGGTTTATCCATTATTTCCATACCCGCAGGTACTATTCCTTTTGCTATGATATCAGCAACGCAATTTCCTGAATCCTCAATACTTTGAAAACCAATTAATACGGCCCTAACAGACTCTGGTTTTTTTAAAATTCTAACTGTGACTTCTGTAATAACTCCAAGCAACCCTTCTGAACCTGTTACCAATCCTAATAAATCATACCCTTCAGAATCTAAATGTTTGCCACCAAGTTTTAAAATTGTTCCATCCATTAAAACCATTTCAACTCCCATCAAATTATTTGTAGTTGTTCCATATTTTAACGAATGAACTCCTCCTGAGTTTTCTGCAACGTTTCCACCAATTGAACATGCAAGTTGGCTTGAAGGATCTGGAGCATAATAAAAATCTTTATGTTGTACTGCGGTTGTGATTGCTAAATTGGCAACACATGGTTGAGCTACTACACAACGATTTTCGAAATCAGTTTCTAGAATTTTATTAAATTTTCCCATACCCATTAAAATACAATCTGCTAAGGGAATAGAGCCTCCTGATAATCCTGTACCTGCACCTCTGGGTACAACTTTAATTTTCTTATCAAAACAGTATTTTAATATTTTAGAAACTTCTTCTGTTGTTTCTGGCAAAACTACAGCAATTGGTTTTTGTCGGTAAACAGATAATCCATCAGTCTCATATGGTTTAATTTCATCATCAGATGAAATAACATTTTTTGTTATTTCAGAAATATCTTTTACGATATCTTTCTTATTATCAATTATGTTTAAATCGGGTTCAGGTAAAACTAGAGACATAAGGGTATATTAAAGAATTTTTTTAATTTTCTCCAATGCTTTTTCAATATTTTCATACGAATTTGCAAAACTAAAACGTACAAAATTTGTACAAGATTTACCAAAACTAGTGCCCGGTACTAATGCTACACCCGCATCATAAAGGCACTTTTCGGCAAAAGTATCACCGCTCATTCCTGTTTCGCTAACATTGGGAAAAGTATAAAATGCACCACCAGGATTATTACATTTAATGCCTGGTAAACTATTTAGTCCATCTACAATTAATGAACGTCTTTTATTAAATTTATCCATCATATCGTCCAAAAAATCGTGAGGTCCATCTAAAGCAGCTAAAGCAGCAACCTGATTAGAGGCTGATACACATGAATAACTATTAATCGCCATTCTAGTTACTTTTTCAATTAAAGTATCAGGCCAAACACTCCATCCCAGTCTCCATCCTGTCATTGCATATGTTTTGCTCCAACCATCCATCACAATTAAACGGTTATATAATTCTGGATAATAAAAAAATGATGGCATTTTTTTTCCATCATAAATTTGTCTTGAATAAATTTCATCACTAAGAATAGCAACTTCAGGAAATTTTTTTAGACCTTCTACGAGTTTATCAATTTCACTTTTTTCAATTAATCCTCCAGTAGGGTTTTGAGGGTTATTAATAATAATTAATCTCGTTTTATCATTTATAAGTGACAAAACTTCATCAGCATTGAAAGAAAAGTTTTTCTTTTCTGATAAATACATAGGTACTGCCTTAGCCCCTGTATAATTGATAACAGACTCATAAATTGGAAAACCAGGTTCAGGATAAATAATCTCTGCACCAGGCTGACCAAATAGCATTATTGCAAAATGCATTGATGGTTTACCGCCTGGAGTGATAAAAACACGGTTTGAATCGATTTCCGCGTTGTACATTTTTTTAATATGACGGCTAACACCTTCTCTTAATTCTTGAGTACCATTTGCTGGAGTATATCCGTGATGACCATCATCCAGAGCTTTTTTGGCAGCTTCAACGATATGCTTTGGAGTTAAAAAATCTGGTTGACCAATACCTAAATTTATAATTTCTCTTCCTTCGCTTTCTAATTTTTTTGCTTTAGCTAAAATTACGAAAGCATTTTCAGTGCCTAACCTTGAGTAATTGTCTGCTATTTTCATTATCGGTAAGCTATTTTATCTTTGGTTAACTCATGAACATTCCTTGTTCCCATAAGAGTCATACCTCGTGTAATTTCATCTTTCATTTTCTGTAAAACTCTTTCTACACCTAACTGACCTCCTGCACCTAAACCATAAAGATAGGCTTTACCCATTGAACAAGCTTTAGCTCCCAATGCTAGAGCTTTTAAAACATGAGTTCCTCTTTGAATTCCACCATCTAATATAATCTCAATTTTATCACCTACAGCATCAACTAAAGTCTCAAGTTGATCAAATGGAGCTCTAGAACCATCGAGTTGTCTTCCACCATGATTAGAAATCATTATTGCAGTTGCTCCAATATCAATTGCTTTTTTTGCATCATCAACAGACATCACTCCTTTTAATGCAAATGGTCCATTCCATTTTTTTGCTGCATACTCTGCATGCTTCCAATTCATTGTCCTATCAAATTGAGAGTTAAGATAATCCATAATTGAAATTTCAATACTTGAACCTTTGTTGGTAAGATGGGAAATATTAGCTAATTTAAATTTTGGACCAAATAAATATCTTAAACTCCACTCAGGATGCATTGCAAAGCTTATTAGACTTTCTAATGTCAACTTAGGTGGGGTTGTAAAACCAGTTCTATGATCTCTTTCTCGATTGCCTGCCACAATGGTATCAACCGTTAAACACATTGCTTTAAACCCAGAACGTTGACATCTTTCAATGAGGTTGTCGGTTAGACCTTGGTCTTTATGAATATATAATTGAAACATCTTAGGGCCACCTGAAATATTTGAAACCTCTTCAATACTTTTAGTTCCCATTGTAGACAAACTAAAAAAAGTACCAAATTTTTCAGCAGCTCTTGCCGTAGCTTGTTCACCTTCATGATGATACATTTGATGCATAGCAGTTGGAGATAAAAAAAGTGGAAAATCAATTTTCTGTCCAAGTATAGTTGTTGATGTATCAACATTGCTCACATCAGTTAAAACATTTGGAACTAAATCACATTTATTAAAAGACTCTGTATTTCTTTTTAGTGTTGTTTCATCATCTGCACCACCATCAATGTAATGAAAAATAGGTGAGGGTAATTTTTTTTTTGCGAGCTTGCGAAAGTCGTCAATATTATGACAATCAGCTAATCTCATTGAAAAGCTAATATTGTCTGAAAAGAGTGAAAGCTATATTGTTTGCACCTGGGTTTTTATCACCTAAACTTGCATTTGAAATATGACTGTATGATAAACCAGCGTTAGAATTTGGTCCCAAATCCCAACCTAAATTAATTTGTGATTTAAATTCAACCGCGTGACCAAGATCTTTACCATCTCCTTCATCATAATATCCAGGAGCAAAACTTGGGCTTATGACAAAATTTCCAATTTTATAATCAGCTTTAATACCAGCATAAACCATAGCAGCATTATCTTCAGTTAACATTGCACCAGTAATTGGGAAAAAATTTCCAATTTTTGTATTAAAAGATTTTGCTTCACTAAAAGTATATGTTGCTTCTAAAAACCCTGCTCTTTTATTATCATCACTGTAATCAAGCACTCCACTAGATAAAGATATACCCTGTGAAAAAGCAGAAGTTGCTGTTAAGCTTAATAAAAAAGCTGCTAATATTTTTTTCATTGAACTCTAACTATAATAATTAATAAAACTTTAAAAGCCATAATCTTTGCTAAATGTATGGAAAATTGGAGTTTTTTTGGGAGGTTTTGCGTATTTTTTAATAACATATGCTACACTTGGAAAAGCTAAAGATTTCCATGGAATTTCATCATAATCAAAGTATCTGGCTTCCAAAGTTTCAATTCCTGGTCTAAAATTTTTGTTGATATGACTAGCCAAAAAAACAAATTGAATTAAATTTTTTTCTCTAACTGTGAATATTGCAAATAATTTATTCAATTTAATTTTTATATTTACTTCTTCTTTTGCCTCCCTAATCGCACCCTCTTCTGGAGTTTCTGAAGCATCTAAATATCCTGATGGAAAAGTCCATTTGCCATAACTGGGTTCAATAGCCCTTTTACAAAGCAAAAATTTTTTATTTCTGACCACCAATGACCCCGCAACAACTTTGGGATTTTTATAATCTATAAAACCACATTTTTTGCATACCTTTCTTTTTTTTTGCTCAAGATCAGTTTTTTTAACAATAAATTGATGGCAGCAATTATTTGGCACTCATTCTCCTAAAAACTAAAATACTTCCAATTACAAAAAATAATATGGGTACGATCCATAGTGCAGAATTAGACAGGGTAAAAGTTGGATTAAAAATGATATTTTGCCCATATTTATCTTTTAAAAATTCATATATCTCTTCATCTGTCTTATTTTTAACTATTTCTTGCTTCACAAAATTTTTTATATCTATAGCAAAATCTGAGTTAGACTCATAAACTGATTGTCCTTGGCAAACTAAACATTTTAAATTTTTTGTAATTTCGTTAGTTCTTTTTTCTTTGGAATCCGCAAAAACTATATTGCAGAATATAAGAAGGAAAATAAAAAAATATTTCATTTGATATTCATGACTTTTTGAAAAAAATTTTCATTAATTGGACCAATATGTTTATCAATAATTTTAAAATTATTATCAATGATAAATGTTTCTGGAACTCCAAAAACACCAAGGTTAATTGCTAAACTTCCTTTCGGGTCTAATAATATTTCTTGAAAAGGATTTTGATATTTTTCTAAAAATTGTTTTGCATTACTTGGGTTATCTTTATAGTTAATAGCAACAATTTTAAAACCTTGTTCTTTTAATTTCATTAAATACGGATGTTCCACCTTGCATGGTACACACCAAGACGCAAATACATTTAATATAAATTTTTCATTCTCCGCTATACTCTTTAGGTCTTTTTCAATTTCACTATATAAAGTTTTAGAACTTAAATTAGGTAAATTTTTACCAATCATAGCCTTGGGTTTAAAATCTTTTTCGCTAAACATCGAAAAATATAAAAATGAAAAAAAAATAGAAAAAATGATAATAACAATAACTATTTTAATTTCTTTTTTTAAATGCACTAAACATACCCCCGACTACTATTAAAAACATTCCAAGCCAAATTCCATGAATAAAAAAATTAAAATAATATCTCGCTCCTAAAACATTTTCGTTTTGATTTGGAAAGTTTACAGCAAGATAATGATTAGATAGAATTGTTGGCTGAATACTTGTTTCCGATGTGATTTGAACTGGTTGAAAATATCTTCTCACCGAAGGTTTCAAAGTAAAAATTTGATTATCTTTTGATATTTCAAAATCTGTTTTCATTTCTAAATAATTATTAATTTTGTAAATATCTTGATTAACAAACTTTAGAGATAAATTATTAAATTCTTTATTTTCACCCAGCTGTATTTCAAAATCTTTTGATTCTGAATAAAAACCATTTAAAAATATTGATAAAAGTAAAATGCCAACGCCTAAATGCGATAAAACTCTTGGATAATAATAAGCCTTTAAAAATAATTTATTTTTAACAAACTCAAAAATAATAGTTAGAATTAAAACTAAAGATGTCAAAAGTCCAAGGAACAAGGCTAATTGATTTTGATTAGTTAAAATAATTATTAAAATTGAAAGACACAGTGAGATTGAAAAAGTGACAAATAAAAAACCGAAATAACTTAAATTAATTTTATTAGACCATTTTAATAAAGGTCCGACAGACATCGCCAAAAGGAAAATGAAAACAAATGGCGCTAAAATAGTATTATAATAAACCGGACCAATAGAAATCGTTTCATTAAAAATTGATAAAATTATAGGATAAATAGTTCCAATTAAAACTACGAAGAGAAAAAATAATAAAAATAAATTATTAATATTTAAAAAACTTTCTTTACTAAAAAAAAAATTATTACCAATGCTTATGGTTCTTGATGAATATATAGAATGGATAATAAAAGAAGCTAAAGTAATTACAAAAATTATAATTAATATAAACACTCCTCTTTCAGGATCATTGGCAAACGCATGGACTGAGTTCAAAACTCCTGAACGAACAAGAAAGGTTCCAAGTAAACTAAAAGAAAACGTTAAAATCGCTAAAAGAGATGTCCAATTTCTCATTTGATTTTTAGTTTTTAAAACTAATAAAGAATGAATTAAAGCTGTAGCTGCAAGCCACGGCATTAAAGATGCATTTTCTACTGGATCCCAAAACCAATAACCGCCCCAACCTAACTCATAGTATGCCCATATTGAACCTAGGCAAATACCGATGGATAAAAAAACCCAAGCGATCATAACCCACGGCCAGACAATTGAAGCCCAATTATTATCTAATTGACGTAAAACTAAACCGGATAGAACTAAACTTAATGTAAGAGAAAATCCAACATAGCCCAAATATAAAAACGGGGGATGTAATACTAATAATGGATCTTGCAATATGGGATTCAAACCCAAGCCCTCTTGGGGATGAGGAACAATCATATCGAATGGATTTGAAGTAGAAATCAAAAAAATTAAGAAAATTAAATAGATATTATTTTGAAAGAAAATTACCCAAGATTTAAAATGGTACATTTCTTCTTTTCGAAAAAGATATGAGAACAAAGATCCAAAACCCGCAATGATTGTAACAAATAATAATAAACTTCCTTCATGATTGCCCCATGTTCCAGCAAGCTTATAAAAAAAAGGTTTTAGGGTATGAGAATTTTCATAAACAGCAGAGATGCTAAAATTAGAAGTACAAAAAAAATATACCAGCAAGCAAAATGAAAAAATGACCAATAAACTAGAATAATTAAAAAATTTTATTGAGTGAGAATATTTTTTTTTAAAAAAAAAAAGATTACTTATAAAAGATGAAAATATTGCTAAGAGTAAAATAAAATTTGCAACATTACTTGCCATATTTTTTATTCCAATCTCCAGATTTTTTTAACGCATCTGCCACTTCTTTTGGCATATAATTTTCATCGTGTTTAGCTAGTATTGTTTCTGCCTCTAAACTTGTTCGAGTTTTTAATCGACCCTCAACAACCGCACCTTGACCTTCAACAAACAAATTAGGTTTTAAGCCAGTGTATTTAACATTTATTTCCTGTTTGAAATCAGTAATAATAAATTGATAGCGATTACCATTTTTTACTAAAGAATCTTTTTTAACCATTCCGCCAACTCGTATTAAACCATTTGGCAGTTCAGTTGAGTTATATAATTCAGTTGGAGAAAAAAAATAAACAACATTTTTTTGCAAAGAGTCTAGTATAAATTTGCCAATAATAATTATTGTAATAATTGAAACTAAAAAAATATATAATCTTTTTTTTACCTTATCGGTCATTTATTTATTTGAATTAATTTTTAAGTTTAAACTTTCAAGTTTAAATCGAATTAAAAAAACAATGATTGAAAAAACCACAAAAGCAAAAAACATTACTAAAAGCGGTGTTAACATTGACGGATGAATTGTTGAACTTTCAGTTAACTTTATTGTTGCAGGTTGATGAAGAGTATTGAACCAGTCAACTGAAAATTTAATAATGGGTAAATTAGCAAGTCCTATTAAAGCGATAATTGAAGTTAATTTTTCTGCTAATTGAAATTGAGATGTAATTTTCCAAGTTAAAATGTAAGCAATATAAAATAAGACTAAAACTAACATCGAAGTTAACCTTGCATCCCATGTCCAAAATGTACCCCATGTTGGCTGTCCCCAAATTGATCCCGTGAACAAAGAAATAAGCGAAAATGTAAAACCAATAGGTGCAACACTCTTTGCAATAAGTGTAAAAATTCTTGCTTTAAAAATTAAGGTTACAATCCCGCAAACACTCATGACTGCATAAACTTGGAGTGCTAACCATGATGCAGGAACATGGACATACATGATTCTTGCCGTATCGCCCTGCAAATAATCAGCGGGTGAAATAAATAAAGATAATATTAATCCAAACAAAACTAATGTTAGAAAAAATATTTTTACCCAATACAGGTAGTGGTCATGAAGGTCTCTAAAATTCTTGGTACTTAGAAAATCAAACATTCTTAAAACGTAAATGAATAAGAATTTTTTGGTATGTGTTAGTCTGTCCAGTTTGAAGAGGGAGATTGAGAAAAAACTTCAAACTGGACTATAAAACTAATCTAATTTTAAAAATTGTCTGTTTACGGTGTAAAAAGTGTTTTAATTGGGGCGTAATTAGTTTGTGGATCTCAAATACAAACCATCTTTGCCTTGTCCATGAAAAATCTCATTAACTAATGGATGGCTAACAGGTTCATTTCTATCGTCTAAGACTAAATTCTGCTCAGACACATAGGCCTCATAAGTGATCTCGTCATTTTCAGCAAGAATATGATAAAAAGGCTGATCTTTTCTTGGTCTGACATCTTTAGGAATAGACTGATACCATTCTTCGGAATTATTAAACTCAAAATCAACATCATAAATAATTCCTCTAAATTCAAATAAACGATGTCTGACTACTTCTCCGATGGAAAACTTTGCTTTTTTGGGAATTGCATTTTTCATTGATACTTAAATAGTTAATGATCTTGAGTGATAAATCAAGGGGTTAGAATTGTTGATAAATACATTTTAAGCTTAATAAATTTTGATTTAGTCTCAAAATATACTGGAATAATACTATTATTAATTTTTGAAAAATAAACGTCTAAATAACGAGAATTTAATTTTTGTTCTCTTTCAAACTTATGACCAGATATTGCTTTGTAATTTAACCTACAACTAAAAATAATTTGAAAATTTTGTTTTTTATAATCTACAGATAACTTATCTAGTTTACGAGGAGATAAGTAAACTTCATAAACATCATCTCCATCATAAATTTTAGCTCTAGATCCGCATTGATGATCTAGATTATTATTAAAAAGAATTTGATGAACAGCAGTTAACGGGTCAACGGTTCCGGCTAAATCCATGCGTTGGATTTCCTTATAGTTTTTTCCTTTTTTTAGTTGAGTATTATCAATTAAAATTTTTCCGTCTTGCTTTACGTACTGATAAATTTTCTCTTTGTCTTTTTTTTTAATATTAAAGAAATAGTTTAAATTATTATTACTTGAATCAAATGTTGTTTGAATAATATTAGAAAACTCTACAAAATATCCAATTAAACCTTGACTATTGATAATAGAAAAAAATTTATTTTGAGCAAAGTTTACTTTAACCTTAATAAAATTAATTTTTAAACCATAAACCTCAAAGGTAAATTCACTTGAATATACTTTAGAACTCTGAAAAAATATTAAAAATAGTATTAAAAATAATTTTTTAAACATGAATAAATCTACAATTAAATTTATAGCAGATTTTGGTCCCTTATTAATTTTTTTTATTTACTATAAAAAATTTGGGATGATAGAGGCAATCCTGCCTTTAATTATAGCAACAATGATTGGGACGGCTTTATTATATTGGTCAGAGAAAAAAATTCCTAAAGTTCCCATCATAAGTGCACTGATTGTAGCTTTATTTGGTGGATTAACTTTATATTTTGATAACAAAATTTTTTTCTACATGAAACCTACGATAGTTAATATTCTGTTTGCAGGAATTTTATTTTTTGGAAATTACTTTTTTAAAAAAAACCTACTTAAATCTTTACTTGAAAATTCAATTCAACTTGAGGAAAGGGGCTGGGATATACTGAATATTAGGTGGATACTCTTTTTTATTGTTCTGGCATTACTAAATGAGCTTGTTTGGCGAACACAAACCGAAGATTTATGGGTAAAGTTTAAGGTATTTGGAATTATCCCAATCACTTTAATATTCACGGTATTTCAAATTAAAGTAATCAATAAATTTAAAAAGAATGTTTAAAGTCATAAATAATAAAAACTTTAAAGACGAAATTTTTTTTAACAAAAAAGAACTTGGAGAAATTTTAAATATTTATGGATCAATGGTTTCCAAAGGAGAGTGGAAAGATTATGCAATTTTTATCAATAAAAACGTTGTTGGCTTTGATATTTACAGAAAAGCAACTGAAAAACCACTTTTCCAAATAATAAAAAATTTAAAAAGCAAAATTGGACAAAAGTATCAATTAAAGGATCAACAAGGAAAAATTATTAAAAATTCTGATGAATTAAAAAATATCATTTCAATACTGAATAAAAAAAATCTACGCCTAATCAAATAAAAATGAAAAAAAGTTTTTTACCTACCAAAGTATGTAAAATTTGTGGATTTAAATTTAGCTGGAGAAAAAAATGGGAAAAAAATTGGGAAAACGTAAAATACTGCTCTAAAAAATGTTCAAAAAAAAGCCCTAGTCTTTTTAGAACTAGGGCTTTAAATTAAATAACTTTTTATCTTCTTTGACCGAATAATCTTAAAAGCATTATGAATAGATTAATGAAATCTAAATATAAAGTTAAAGCACCCATAACTGCTTTTTTAGATGATACTTCTGAACTATCACTTTCAAAGTACATATTCTTAATTTTTTGCGTATCGTAAGCTGTCAATCCAACAAAAATCAATACACCAAGAACAGATACTACAAAATAAACTGCTGGAGATTTTAAGAAAATATTAACTAAAGATGCAATTAATATTCCTATTAAACCCATTAATAAGAATGAACCCCATCCAGTTAAATCTTTTTTTGTTGTATATCCATACAAACTCATTGCTCCGAACGTTCCTGCTGTTATGAAAAATACTCTAGCGATACTTGCTCCAGTATATTGAATAAATATTGAAGATAATGATGCTCCCATTAATGCAGCAAAAATCCAAAATACGGTTTGTGCTTTTTGTGCGCTCATCTTATTTATTCCAAAACTCATATAAAAAACGATACCTAGTGGCGCTAATGCAATAACCCACATTAATGCTGAGGTATAAATGGCAGTTCCTAAAGATGTAAGACCCGTAATATTACCAGCTTGATCCGTTACGACTGCAAACTTAAAAAGGCCTAACGCTACAAATCCAGTTAGCAATACTCCTGATGCCATAAAGTTATAAACTTTAAGCATGTAGCTTCTAAGGCCTTCATGAATACTTTCTCCTGCTGTTGCAGAAGTTGATTGAAATCTAGCTATTCTATCTTTTAAATTCATATTCTCCTCTTAAAATTAAAATTTACTTTAACATATATATGCTAACTATTTGTGACAATTTCAAGATAATCAAAAAATAATTAAATCAAAGACTTAGCTGTTATTTCAATCAAAATAGTGGCTTGTATTATTGCTCATAGTTTTTTAGTCATAATGCTGGATATAAATTATGAAATTTAAAAAACTTGGTCATACCGATCTCAAAGTTAGCACAATTTGTCTTGGAACCATGACTTGGGGTGAACAAAATAATGAAGATGAAGCTTTTAGACAAATGGATATGGCTTATGATTATGGTGTTAACTTTTTCGATACTGCAGAACTTTATCCAATTCCACCAAGTGCTGAAACACAAGGAGAAACAAGTAGAATTATTTCAAGATGGTTAAAATCAAAAAATATAAGAGATAAAATAATTGTTGCAGATAAAATTGTTGGTCGATCTAATATGGATTGGTTTAGAGATAAAGGTGAGCCTACAAGGCTTAATCCAAAACAAATAAAATTTGCTTTAGAAAGATCGCTGAAAAATTTAAACACAGACTACATAGATTTATATCAACTTCATTGGCCTGATAGACCTTTAAATGTTTTTTCAGGATTAGAGTATCAGCATAAAGAAACGGAAGATGTGATTTCAATCAAAGAAACTTTAAATTGTTTGAATGAATTTATAAAAGAAGGAAAAATAAGATCTATTGGTTTATCAAATGAAACGGCTTGGGGTGTTTTTGAATTCATTAAAGTTGCTGAAATGGAAGGATTAGAAAAAATTGTTTCAGTTCAAAATCCTTACAACTTATTAAATAGAAGCTACGAAGTTGGTATTTCAGAAATATCCATTAGAGAAAAAGTAGGTTTGCTTGCCTACTCACCCTTGGCAAGCGGCACATTAAGTGGAAAGTATTTGGATGGAAAATTACCTGAAGGTACAAGATTAAAATTATTTGGTGAAAGGTACCCAAGATATAGAACTCCAAATTCAGAACCTGCAATCAAGGAATATATGAAAATAGCTAAAAAATTTAATTTAAACGTCTGTCAAATGGCAATTAAGTTTTGTGAAATTCAACCCTTTGTTACTTCAGTCATTATTGGTGCAACAAAAATGGATCAGCTTGAAATAAATTTAAAAAGTCATGAAATCAATCTTGATGAGGAAGTAATTAAAGATATAAACAAAGTACAAGAAATTTATTCAAACCCATGTCCATAAAAAAATTATCAATATTTTTGTTTTCATTTTTTTTAACCTTGGAAGTAAATGCAAACGTTAAAATTGAAAAAAAATTTAAATTGTGGGAAAGCCAATACGTTGAAAGCACTGAAGGCAAAGTTTGTTTTGCAGTATCGATGCCAACAAAAATGAGCCCGCCCAATTTGAACCGGGCAGAGAGTCGAATTTTTGTTACCTTTAGACCTAAAGATGGTGTTTCAAATGAAATAAGTGTTACGAGTGGATACCCATATAAAAAACAAAGTAATGTCAATGTAGGTATCGGTAACTCGTCTTTTAAATTCGAAACCAAGGGTGATTTCGCTTGGATGACCAGTCTTGATGATGAACTTAAAATGATAAGAGTAATGAAAAAATCTAATCGAGCAGAGGTAATAGGAGTATCATCTAGAGGAAACAAAACTAAAGATACCTATTCACTAATGGGTTTTACAGATGCTTATAATGCAGCAAAAAAAAACTGTAAAAATTAAGTATGAAAAAAATTAAAAAAATTGTTCTAGCTTATTCCGGAGGACTAGATACTTCGGTCATACTTAAATGGCTTCAGGATCAATATAATGCTGAAGTTATTTGCTATACATCAGATTTAGGCCAAGACATTGATAGAAAAGCTATTTACCAAAATGCAAAAAAGCTTGGTGTAAAAAAAATTATTATTGAAGATTTAAAAGAAAAATTTGTAAAAGATTATGTGTTTCCAATGATAAGAGGTAACGCTCTTTATGAAGGTATTTATTTATTGGGCACATCTATCGCAAGACCATTAATAGCAAGAAGACAGGTAGAAATTGCAAAAAAATATGGTGCCGAAGCTGTCTCACATGGCGCGACAGGTAAAGGTAATGATCAGGTAAGATTTGAACTTGGTTATTATTATTTTGGACCTAAAATTAAAGTCATTGCTCCATGGAGAGAATGGAATTTAAATTCTAGAAGCGCTTTAATACAATATGCAAAAAAAAATGGAATTATTGTTCCAAAAGATAAAAAAGGAGCCCCTCCCTTTTCAGTAGATGATAATTTATTACACACTTCCACTGAAGGTAAAGTTTTAGAGGATCCCAAAAAACCTGCTCCAGAATATATTTTTCAAAGAACAGTTTCTCCTGAAAAAGCTCCAAACAAACCTACATTGATTACACTTGAATATCAAAATGGTGATCCAATAAAATTGAATAATAAAAAACTCTCTCCAGCAAAACTTTTAGATAAACTAAATATGATTGCGGGCAAAAATGGAATTGGTCGTGTAGATTTAGTTGAAAACAGATTTATAGGAATCAAATCTAGAGGCGTTTATGAAACACCAGGTGGAACTGTTTTGTTGTTCGCCAATCGAGCAATACAATCTGTGACGCTTAATAAAGAGACGATGCATAAAAATGATGAACTCATGCCTAGATATGCAGAGCTCATTTACAATGGATATTGGTACTCAAAAGAGAGATTTAAAATTCAGAAAATGATAGATAAAAACAGATCTCAAATTAAAGGTAAAATTAAACTTAAATTATACAAAGGTAATATTACTATTGTCTCAAGGATTTCTAATAGCCGCTTATATTCTCTAAAAAAAGTCTCTTTTGAAGAAAACAAAACATTTAACAAAAAAAATGTAGAGAATTTTATAAAAAAACACTGTAAGCTTTTAAGAAAATAAATGAAAAATTTTATCAGATCTGTTCAACTTTTTGGTGCCGCTATAGTATTGATTGCTACAACAATAGCTTTTCTTTTAGAAATTTTTCATATGTACGAAAATCAAAAAATACAGTTAGCAGATTTATTACTACTATTTATCTATCTCGAAGTTATGGGAATGATAGGAAATTACTGGAGTAACCAAACGATAAGATTAACTTATCCTTTATTCATAGCCATTACAGCACTCGCACGATTAATCATCTTACAAAAAAAAGACATTGATGCTTCAGTATTAATTTACGAGTCTGGAGCAATACTCTTGCTAGCAATTGCAATTGTAGTTTTAAAACTCAGAAAAAGTAAGATGTTAAAGATTAATCTAAGAAATGATGATTTATAAAAAATTTGACAATAATATAATCTTTTTCAAAATAGATTAAAGAAAATAAAGCCGTTGAAAAAACAAAAGAAAATATTTTAATTTTAAAATTAAAAAAAATATCCGCTTAAAATAACAATTATTTTAAAACACAACATCAAATTGAATTTAATTTTTAATAGAAGTTAATGATTTTATTTATTTATTTTTTTTAGTTTTTTTAAAAGTTGAAATTTGATTATTTTTTGTAAAGCTGTTTATGTAATTGTTGGAGGAGGTGTCAATGTCACCACCTGAAATTTAAAGAGACGGAGTATTAATCCGTATACTTTAAGTTGTAACACTTAAAATAGAATTCATTTTTCTAAATGAATTCAGTCGAAAGACTATTAATAAAGGGGGCTCCTCTAGCGAGGAGCGTTCCCCGAAATTTTATTAAACGCTTTCAATGTGTTTTCTAATAAGCAAGCTATAGTCATGGGTCCAACACCCCCTGGTACTGGCGTGATTCCTTTAACGTGGTCTTTTAAATTTTCGAAATCGACGTCACCTACAATTTTATTTTTACCCTCAACTTCTAATCGATTTATTCCAACATCAATTACAACGGCATCGCTTTTAACCCAGTCCTTTTTGACCATTTTAGCTTTTCCAACAGCAGCAATAATTAAATCTGCTCTTTTACAAATTTCTTCAATATTTTTTGTCTTAGAATGAACAATCGTAACAGTACAATTTTCTTTTAGTAATAATTGCGTCATAGGCTTACCATTAATATTTGACCTACCAATTACAACTGCATGAAGTCCGCTTAAATTAGGTAAAACTTGTTTAATTAAATAATAACATCCCAGCGGAGTGCAAGGAACCATTGCATCATTTCCAGATGATAAATTACCAACATTAACGGGATGGAATCCATCAACGTCCTTTGTTGGATCAATAGTTTCAATAATATCTTTTTGATTGATATGATCTGGTAAAGGAAGTTGTACTAAAATACCATGAACATTAGGGTTGGTATTTAATTTTCTAATTTCGTCTTTTAAATTTTGTTCCGTTATATTTTTATCGAATCTTAAAACTTCAGAATTGATACCAACTTCTTTTGCAAATTTTTCTTTGTTTCTAACATAAATTTGGCTTGCTGGATGATCTCCAATTAAGATAACTGTTAAACCTGGTTTTTGCGATCCTGAAATTTTATCAATATTATTTTTTACTTTTTCTCTTAATTGTTCTGCAATTTTTTTACCATCTATAATCACTAAAATCCTGCTCCATATTCTCTTAGTAAGTTTCTTAAAAAATTTAAAATTAAAAATAAAATGACAGGAGAAAAATCAAGACCAGCCATATTTGGTATAAATCTTCTTATATGATTAAGGACAGGATCAGTCAGTTTATAGCTTGCTTCCAAAGCAATATAGACAAAACGGTTTTGAGTATTGATAACATTAAAAGCAGTGAGCCAAGATAAAATAATATTGATAATTAAAACAATAGAATAAAGATAAATAACATTATCAACTAAAATGATTAATGAATTCATTTATCGAATTTCTCTACATAAATAGACTGTGATGGAAACGCAAAAGATGCACCTGCTCCTTCCACAATTTGTTTAATTTTAATTACAAAACGATCTTTAACTTTTAACCAATCATAATAACTATTCGTCTTAGTGTAACATCTCACTAGAATATCAATTGAGCTTGCTGAAAATTGATTTAAATTGACAGCATGAGGTGTACTATCAGAAATGATAAAGTCATCGTTTGTTTTAATATAATCTAAAATTTCATTTCTAACTTTTTCTAGCTGATCTGAAGTTGACCTGTATTCCAATCCAATCACCCAATCTATTCTTCGATTGGTAGTCTCAGATTGATTAATGACCGCTTTTTCAGCAAACTGAAAATTTGGAATAGTTGCTAAAGATTTATCAAATTTTCTTATGACCGTTGATCGAAATCCAATATTTTCAACTGTACCCTCAATTACACCTTCTAAATAAATCCAATCACCAACCTTAAATCTTTTTTCAACTAAAACTAAAATTCCAGAAATTAAATTTTTAAATAAATCTTGAGCACCTAATGCAACAGCTACTCCAAATAAACCCAAACCTGCTATAATAGGTCCAATTTTAATTCCCCAAATTTCTAAAGTTGCAGCAAAACCTAATATGACGATTAAAACTTTTAATGCTCTAATAATCCAATTTAATAAATCTTTTGATAAAATATCTTCAATACTTTTTATTAATAATGAAGCCGGGTAAATGAGCTGATGAATAAACCAAAAAATAAGGATTGTTACCAAGGAACGGTTTAAATGATCTAAAAAAATAGAAGACTTGCCTTCTAAGTTCAAAAAACTTGTAGCAATAAAAAAACCAAATACGACTGGAAAAAATTTAATAGGCCCTTCTAAAGAAGTCACCAAAGAATTGTCAAAACTATTTGTATTCTTAGCAACGTAAGCTTCTATTCTTTTTACTATAAACCTTGTTACAACACTTCTTAAAAGCAAAAAGGTAAAGAAAACAGCTAACGCAATTACAATATCTGTAAAGCTAGCTCCAGATACACCCTCTAACCAGACATCTTTTAATAGAGTAAGAAAGTTATTAAATACATCCATAGTAATTTTTGAAATATACGCCTAAATTGTTCTAATCAAGACAAAATTCAATTAAACTCGCGTAAGTTAATGAAAAAGGATTTAATATTTTTAGGAATTGAAACTAGCTGCGATGAAACAGCGGCAGCAGTTGTCAAAAAAGATAGTAAAGGGAAAGTTAAGATTTTATCCAACATAGTTTCAAGTCAAGAAAATATTCATAAAAAATACGGCGGTGTAGTCCCAGATTTAGCGGCAAGAGCACATGCTGATAAAATTGATCAAATTATAAAAAAAGCTATTCAAAAAAGTAAGGTTCACTTTGATGACCTTGATGGAATAGCTACAACTGCAGGTCCTGGTCTTTTAGTTTGTTTGATGGTGGGAATGACTGCAGGCAAAACGCTAGCAAGTTTTTTAAAAAAACCATTTTATGGAACCAATCATTTGGAAGGGCATGCGTTAACAATGGGATTAATAAAACCCTTACAATTCCCATACTTATTATTACTAATTTCTGGAGGTCATTCTCAATTTCTATCCATTGAAGGAATAGGAAAGTATAAAAGACTTGGCACAACAATAGACGATGCTCTGGGAGAAGCCTTCGATAAAACTGCTAAAATCTTAGGCATAGAATTTCCTGGTGGACCAAAAATAGAAACTTACGCAAAAAAAGGAAATGGCAAAGCATATGATTTACCAAAACCAATTTTATATAAATCAGGTTGCAATCTTTCATTTGCTGGTCTCAAAACTGCAGTGCTTAATGTTTCAAAGAAATTAAAAACTAAACAAGATAAGTATAATTTAGCAGCATCTTTCCAAAGTACTGTTAACGAAATACTAAAAATTAAATGTCAAAAGGCCATTGAAATGTTTCTTGAAAGGCACCGATCAATAAAAGATAAAAATTTTGTTATTGCAGGAGGGGTTGCTTCCAATTTATCTATTAGAAAAAATTTAAAAAAAATAGCATTAGAACAAAAGTTTAATCTACATTTTCCACCCATAAATTTATGTACAGACAATGCTGCCATGATAGCTTACGCAGGATTACTTAATTTTGAAAAAGGTAAAAAATCTAATTTAAAAATGTTTTCACAACCTAGATGGCCTCTTGATCAAAAAGCACCTTATATGAAAGGCCCTGGTTTAATTTTATGAAAAATTATTGGTTAGTTAAATCTGAACCTAATGTTTGGTCAATTGATCAACAAAAAAAGTCAGGTGCGAAAGGAACGGTTTGGGATGGAGTTAGGAACTACCAAGCTGCAAAAAATTTAAAAACAATGAATAAGGGTGATCTTTGTTTTTTTTATCATTCAAATATTGGAAAGGAGATTGTTGGAATTGTTGAAGTGATCAAAGAATCTTTTACAGATCCGACAGATAAAGAAAAAAGATTTGTTGCGGTGCAATTAAAATTTAAGCAAAAATTAAAGGTTCCAGTAACTCTTGAAAAAATTAAGCAAATTAAGGAGCTTTCTGAATTGGCTTTGATCAAACAAAGTCGGCTATCTGTAATGCCAATTGATTCTAAAAGCTGGAAAATAATATGTAAGTTAGGTAAAATTTAAAAAATTTTTAGGGGGACATCGTGGCAAAAAAAAAGAAGAAGAAAAATAAAAAGACAAAAGTAAAAAAAAATAAAAAAACAAAAAAAACTTCAAAAAAGAAAAAGGTAAAAAAAGTTAAAGTTAGAAAAGCTTTAAA
>VTPE01000063.1 GCA_008638005.1 Pelagibacteraceae bacterium
CGACATAGTTCCACTATTATTTATTTCAGTATCACCTCTACCTGTTCTTGCCCCTAAATGAATTAAGATACTTTGATTTGTGGTCGTATGAGTTCCGGAGTTAGTATAAGTATTTTTAGCTCCAGTAGCTGATGCTCTTAACAAATGCCAATGAACAAAACCTCCCGTCCATGTTGCTCCGTTTTCAATTGTGACATCATTGCCATTATAAGCATCTTGATATTGAATATGTCTTCTTATTTCCCCGCCTGACTCCACTGTAACGTCTACATTGTTGGCATATTTAAAACCAAAAGCATATCCACTTCCGGCACCTGCATAACCGCCATCTTTAATAGTTAAATTAATATTTGTTCCAGAATTATTTCTAAAAACTTCTCTCCATGAAGCGTAATAATTCCCTGTTACGTTATTAGTTGAGTTATTACTTAATGAATTACAATCACCATGACAGTCATAATCTGCATTAGTCCATTCTACTGCGCTAGAAGGTGAGCTCAATGCAGAAGAAAAAATCAAGAAACTTAAAAATTTTTTCATTTTTTTTGAATATATTATTCATTTTAGTAAACTGATCCAATTTGATAGGCTTAAAAATATTATTTTTAAAATAAATGCCTATTTAAATTTAATATTATCGCGTATAGATTGTGTTTAAGTGTTAAAAGGATCTTCTAGAAGAATCGTATCTTCTCTTTCAGGACTTGTTGAGATGCTTGAAATTTTTGCACCAATAAAATCCTCAACTGCAGTTACATAAATTTTTGCAAGATCAGGTAAATCTTCAATGTTTCTGATACCTCTTGTTTCTGTTTTCCAGCCTTTAAAGGTTTTGTAAATAGGTTTGACTTTTTTTTGATCTTCAACAGCAGCTGGAAAATAATCAATTTCTTTTCCATCGATTTCATATTTCTCACAAAATTTTATTTCATCAAAATCATCCAACACATCTAACTTTGTCAGCGCGATACCATGAATACCTGAAACTTTGATCGTTTGTCTAACAAGCACACCATCAAACCAACCACATCTTCTTTTTCTGTTTGTCACTGTTCCAAATTCATGGCCCCGTTTTCCTAATTTTTCTCCATCAGCATCTTCAAGTTCGGTTGGAAAAGGACCTTCCCCTACTCTTGTTGTGTAGGCTTTTGTAATTCCAAGAACATAACCCATTGTATCGGGTCCACAGCCTGATCCTGTTGCAGCATTGGCTGCTACAGTATTTGAAGATGTTACAAATGGATAAGTACCATGATCAACATCAAGCAAAATACCTTGTGCACCTTCAAATAATATTTTTTTATTCTCAGATTTAAATTCGTCAATTTTTTTCCAAACGGGTTGAGAATATTTTAAAATTTCAGGTGCAATTTTCATAAGTTCTTTTTTTAATTCTTCTTTTTCATAAATTTTTTTATTTAATCCTTTTCTAATCGCATTGTGGTGCTGAAGAACAATATCTAGCCTTTGATCTAAATTACTTTCAGATCTTAAATCCATAACACGTATTGCTCGTCGACCAACTTTATCTTCGTAAGCTGGACCAATTCCTCTTCGTGTTGTTCCAATTTTACCTTTTCCAGCAGCATCCTCTCTAATTTCATCCATTTCACTATGATAAGGTAAAATTAAATTTGCAGTTTCTGCGATAATTAAATTCTCCTCTGTAACTTTTACACCTTGGCCTTGAATTGCTTTTATCTCTTCAAGCAGCGCCCACGGATTAACCACAACACCATTTCCAATAACAGAAATTTTTCCAGGTCTGACAATTCCAGAAGGTAACAATTTTAATTTATAAGTGACGCCATCAATCACTAGCGTGTGTCCCGCATTGTGACCTCCTTGAAAACGTACAACCACATCAGCTTGATCAGATAGCCAATCTACAATTTTTCCTTTTCCTTCATCTCCCCACTGTGATCCTACAACAACAACGTTCTTCATACTTATTTAAACTCTTTATTAATACTAACAGATGTTAGATGGTTAATGGGACCGTGACCTTTTCCAAAATTAATCTTTGATCCGATAGCTTGATTAACATATTTAATTCCAAGTTCGCAGGCTTTGTTTATTGTTTTTCCACATGCAAAAAAAGTTGTAATTGCACTAGATAATGTACAGCCTGTGCCGTGAGTATTTTTTGATTTAATTTTTTTATTTTTAAAAATTTGAGTTTTATTTTTTGAAACTAAGACATCGTAAACAGTATCGCCTTTCAAATGACCCCCTTTAATCAAAACATGCTTGGCGCCATATTGGATTAATATCGATGCGGCGTCCTTCATATCTTCAACATTGTTAATTTTAACTTTCGTTAAAACTTCAGCTTCAGGAATATTAGGTGTTACTAGATATGAATGTTTAATAAGTTGTTTTTTTAAAGAATTGATTGCTCTGTTGTTAATAAGTTTCGCTCCACCTTTTGCAACCATAACAGGATCTAAAACAATTTTTTTAGTCTTAATTTTTTTTAAACCGAGAATGACTTTTTTTATAATTTCTTCAGAATGTAACATGCCAATTTTAACAGCATCAGGTTTAATATCTTTAGCTGTAAAAAGAATTTGGTTGAGAATTTCTTTTGCAGGAATGGAGACAATTGATTTTACTCCAGTTGTATTTTGAGCGGTAATAGCTGTCACTGCGGTCATAGCGTAACCGCCTAAAGCTGTTACCGTTTTAATATCCGCTTGAATTCCAGCGCCGCCTGATGAGTCTGATCCTGCGATAATTAAAATTTTTGCTTTAGGTTTCATTAATGAATAGTTTTTTTAATGATAGAAATACACTTTTGTAAAAGCTTAATATTTTCAGACTCTCCCATAATTCTAATCTTGGGCTCTGTTCCTGACTTTCTTACCAACATTCTTCCTTGTCCTTTAATCAGTTTATTTGCTTTTGTTATTGCGCTTTTACACTTTGTTGATTGAATAATTTTTTTATCTTTTACCGTTACATTTTCCAAAATTTGAGGCGTTAATTTAAACAAGTTAAACAATAAACTCGCTTTTTTCTTTTTTCGCAAACTAAACAAAATCTCTAAAGCAACTAATAAACCATCTCCTGTTGTTGCAAATTTACCTAAAATAATATGACCTGATTGTTCACCGCCTAAATTAAAGTTATTTTTTCTCATGACTTCTTTGACATATCGGTCTCCAACATCCGCTCTTTTAAAGTTGATTTTCCTAGATTTAAAATATTTTTCTAAACCGTAATTTGACATTAATGTTCCAACCACGCCTCCTTTAAGCAATTTTTTTTGCTTCCATCTTGTAGCCAGCATTGCAATAATTTGGTCTCCATCCACAATATTTCCTTTTTCATCACAAACAATAATACGATCTGCATCACCATCTAAAGCAATTCCAATGTGAGCTTTATGTTTTTTTACGGCTGATTGTAATTTTTTCGGATGTGTAGAACCGCAATTTTGATTAATATTTAATCCATTTGGACTTGTTCCAATACTTATCACTTTTGCTCCAAGTGATTTAAACAATTCAGGTCCAGCTTTATATCCTGCACCATTTGCACAATCTAAAACAATTTTAATATTTTTAAGATTAAAATTTTTTGGGAAATTCTTTTTTAATATATTGATGTAAAAATCAGTTCCTGTTTCTAATCTTTTTACACGACCTAGTTTTTCAGGATTAATCAAGTGTTTTTCAGTTTTAGTATCAATAATCTTTTCAATTTTTTTTTCAATTTTATCTGACAGTTTCATTCCATCTGGACCAAATAACTTCATTCCATTGTCATCATAAGGATTATGTGAAGCGGTAATCATAATACCCATATTCGCTTTCATAAATTTCGTAATCATGGCAAGGCCATTTGTTGGCATTGGGCCGAATGTAAAGACATGCATTCCTGCAGAAGTAAGCCCTGAGACCAATGCTGGCTCAAGGGTATAGCCTGATAGTCTGGTATCTTTTGCAATAACAGCAACCTGTTTAGTTTTTTTTTGGTTTGCAAAATAAGTTCCGGCAGCTAAACCAAATTTAAAAAACTTCTCACCATTAATTACACCCTGGTTAACCT
>VTPE01000064.1 GCA_008638005.1 Pelagibacteraceae bacterium
TCCAGTGCATGGAGAACACAGGCATTTAAAAGAACATTATCTTTTTGCAAAATCAAAAAAGATTAAACAACCTATGTTAATTGAAAATGGTGATGTATTAAAACTTTATCCTGGGCCATCAAAATTAATTAACAAAGTAAACTCTGGTAAATTATTAGTCGATGGAAATAGATTAATTGATGAAGAGTCGTCGGTTTTAAGAGATAGAAAAAATATTTCGTTTAATGGGATGATGGATATTAGTTTAATTATATCTAAAAATGGCGAAGTAGAGAGGTCTCCTATAATAAGTCTAAGAGGTTTGCCTTTATATGATCAAGAATTAAATGAAGTTAAGTATGAATTAGAAGATAAAATTTTTGATATTTGTAAAAGTTATACGCTTAACAACAGGAAGCAAGAAGGCAATTTAATAGATAACTTAAAAAACTCTCTTCGAAAACTAATACAAATAAAAGTTTCCAAAAGACCTTATACAAATATCAATTTAATTAGATTGTAATGTCAATCACAGGTTCACTAGTAATTTTTATGATCTTATGGTGGTTAATACTTTTTCTAATATTGCCAAGAAATATAAGTTCTCAAGAAGAAACTGGAAATGTTATCAAAGGAACAGATCCTGGAGCACCTGCAAATTCTAATATTAAAAAAAAGTTAATTTTAACTACAATTATTACTACTATTGTATTTGCGATTATCTATTGTTTGGCTTATTTTGATATTTTAAACATAAGAAGGATTATGTCTTAATGAAATTATCAAATTATTTTCTCCCAATTTTAAAGGAAACGCCGTCAGAGGCAAAAATTAAATCACATCAATTAATGTTAAGATCTGGAATGATTAGGCAATCGGCATCAGGTATTTATTCTTGGTTACCTTTAGGATTTAAAGTTTTAAAAAATATTGAAAATGTAGTTCGTGAAGAACAAAACAATGCAGGTGCTATCGAGCTTTTAATGCCAACGATTCAATCTTCTGAAATATGGAAAGAGAGTGGAAGGTATGATGATTACGGAAAAGAAATGCTTAGAATTCAAGATCGTCATGAACGTGATTTGCTTTATGGTCCAACAAATGAGGAGTTAATTACTCAAATTTTTAGAGATAATATCAAATCATATAAAAACTTACCTCTTATGCTTTATCATATTCAATGGAAATTTAGAGATGAAATTAGACCACGCTTTGGCGTGATGAGGTGTAGAGAGTTTTTGATGAAAGATACATATTCATTCGATATAGACCAAGCAGCTGCAGAACTTTCATATAAAAAAATGTTTTTATCTTATCTAAAAACTTTTGAAAAATTAGAATTAAAAGCGATACCAATGAAAGCAGAAACAGGTCCAATAGGCGGTGACCTTTCTCATGAATTTATTATTTTAGCAGAAACGGGGGAGAGCGAGGTATACCTGGATAAAAATATACTAGATATTGAAACCAAAAATTTAGATTATTCGATTGAAAGCGTGAATGGGATAATTGAAAAATATTCAAAATTTTATTCTGCTACTGACGAAAAACACAACAAAGATGATTTTAATCAAATTAAAAAAAATGACCAAATGCATACAAGAGGTATTGAAATTGGTCATATATTTTATTTTGGTGACAAATATTCTAAATCAATGAATGCGTTGATTAATAATAATGAAGGTAAAAATATTAACCCTCAAATGGGCTCTTATGGAATTGGAGTATCCAGATTACCAGCAGCGATTATTGAAGCTAAATATAATGATGAATTCATGAAATGGCCATTATCCATTACTCCTTTTAAGGTTGCGATATTAAACTTAGGTAAAAATGGAGATGAGGCAGATCAAAAATCATTAGAATTTTATAATCTTTTATGCAATTTGAAGTTAGAGCCTTTACTAGATGATACATCTGATAGCCCATCAAGCAAATTTAAAAACTTTGATCTTATCGGTATTCCTTTTCAAATTATTATCGGCTCAAAATTAAAAAAAGATGAATACGAGTTTAAAGAAATTGGAAAAGATAAAAAAATTTTATCTAAAGATGAAATCATAAATTTTCTAAAAGAAGCTTATAAAATTGATCAATAAAGCAGAACTTTTAATCGTTAAACGATATTTAAAACCTAAGAGCAAAGATAGTTTTTTAAAAATTATTTCTAATTTTTCATTTATTGGAATTATGCTTGGTGTTGCTACTTTAATAATTGTTATGTCAGTAATGAATGGTTTTAGGATTGATTTGATTGATAAATTATTAAAGTATCAACCACATATATCTTTCGAGTCCAAAGGAAATTATGACGAAGAGAAAAAATATATACAAAATAAAGCCAAAGATAATAATTTTAAAATTTTAAGTATAAATTTGGTTAATAACTCTCAAGCTTTAATTGTAACAAAAAATAATAATACCGGTGTTTTGATAAAAGGATTTAAAAAAAATGAATTAAAAAATAATTATTTTTTAAAAAATTCAATCATCGAAGGAAACATTAATGAAGAAAGCATCGGTATTGGAATAGAGCTTGCATCGAAGCTGTCTTTAAATACCGGTGATCAAATTACATTGTTATCAAATAGTAAGGAAACGACACCGTTTGGTGTTATTCCAAGTCAATTTACTTTTAAAGTAGGTTATATTTTTAGTACAGGAATGTATGAGTTTGATAGTAATTTTTTAATTGTAAATTTAAACCAAGCTTCACTTTTAACAAAAAATAAAAATGAAGTTGAATTAAGAGTTAGCGTCCCAGATAAAGCAAATGAGTTTGTGGATTTGTTAAAAAAACAAAACCCAAATCATTTAATTTATTCATGGGTTGATAATAACAAAACTTTTTTTGATGCATTGGTAGTTGAGCGAAATGTTATGTTTATAATTTTAACTTTAATAATTATTGTTGCAGCTTTTAACATTATTTCAGTTTTAACTATTTTGATTAAGAATAAATCAAAAGAAATATCTGTTTTGAGATCAATGGGTTTTCACAAAAACTCTATATTGAGAATATTTTTAATAACAGGGTCTTATATTGGTTTTGTAGGTACGTTATTAGGTGTTTTTTTTGGTGTTTTAATATCAATTTATTTAGAAGATATTAGACAACTCCTAAACATATATTTAAATATTAATATTTTTCCATCTGAAATTTATTTTTTAAGTCAATTACCAGCTCATATAAATTTTAATTCTGTTTTCTTAGTTTCATTGTCATCGATTTGTATTGTTTTTTTAGCTTGTTTATTTCCTGCTATAAGCGCTTCTAAACTGGATCCTGTTAAGTACTTAAAGAATGAATAATTTTCTAGAAATTAAAAATTTAAGTAAAGTTTATAATGATAAAGGTGAACAAATTACTATTTTTGAAAATACAAATTTTAAATTAGAATCTAATCAACTTGTAACTTTAACGGGGCCATCTGGATCAGGAAAATCAACCCTTATACATATATTGTGTTTATTAGACTCTCCAAATAATGGATCTTTTTTTTTAAAACAATCTGAAGATTTATTTAAAAAAAACGAAAATGAAAAATCTACTTTTAGGAAAAATAATATTTCTATAGTTTTTCAAAGTTTTAATTTGATTTCCGACCTTACAGCTATTGAGAATGTAATGTTGCCATCTTTATATTCTGGCAATGATAATAATGAAACAGAAACTGATGCTTTAAGATTATTAAGAAAAATGAATTTAGAAAATAGGATTAATCATTTACCTAAAGAATTGTCAGGGGGAGAGCAGCAAAGAGTTGCTATAGCTAGAAGCATGATTAATAATCCTGAATTAATTTTAGCTGATGAGCCAACTGGCAGTCTAGACATTAAAAACGCTGGTTATGTTTTTGATTTAATGAAAGAAATTATTGATGAGAATAATTTAGTTATTTTCGCAACTCATAATCGATCTCTTGTTAGTAAGTCTAATTTAGAATTAACAATTTCAAATAGAACTGTTAATTTTTAGTTAATGGTTGATGAAATAATAAATTTAAAAATCCATACCCAATATTCGATTTGTGAAGGTGCTGTTAAAATTTCTAAACTAT
>VTPE01000065.1 GCA_008638005.1 Pelagibacteraceae bacterium
CAGAAATCGATAAAAAAACATTAAATAACGAGGAACAAATTATCCAAAAAGATAACTCTCTAGAATTAAACATAGATAATTATGAGGGACCTTTAGATTTATTGCTTGACCTGGCAAAAACCCAAAAAGTTGATTTGATGCAAATTTCTATAGTTCAGCTTGTTGACCAATACATAGCTTATGTAGAAAAAATAAAAAAAAATTTAGAATTAGCCGCTGACTTTTTGGTTATGGCTTCATGGTTAGCTTATTTAAAGTCAAGATTATTACTTCCTGAAGATGATGATGAAGAATTTTCGGCATCCAAAATGGCTGAAAAATTAAAATTACAACTTAGAAAATTAGAAATGATAAGGCTTTTATCAGATCAACTAATGACCAAAAAACAAATGGGGGTTGATGTTTTTTTTAGAGGTATCAAAGAAGGTATCAAAACTAAAAATACACCTCAATATGACGTTTCATTGTACGAGCTAATTAAATCATACGCAGACTTTAAGAGAAGAAAAAACTTTTCATCAATTAATATCTCAAAATTACAAACATATACCATGGAGGAAGCTATTAAAAAAATAACTTCTATGTTTTCCCAACTTAAAGTTTGGCGAGAATTAAAGGACATTGTGCCTCAAGCTTTTAAAGTAAAAAAAAGTTTAAGAAAAACAGGTTTTGCTGGATCGTTTGTAGCAGGATTGGAGTTAGTTCGAGAAGGTGAGCTTTTGGTTAAACAGGAAAATCTTTTTGATAAAATATTTTACAAAGTGAAAGATAATGAAAAATAAAGAAAAAAATTTAATTGAAGCCATTTTATTTTCTGCAAAAGAACCTCTCGATGTGAATACAATCAAATCTAAGGTAAAAACGGGAACTGATGTTCTTAAAATACTATATGAACTTCAACAAGATTATTTAGACAGGGGTGTAAAATTAGTTAATTTAGCTAACAAGTGGTCATTTAGAACATCTGAAGATTTATCTGATAAATTAAAAAAAGAAATTATTATTCAAAAAAAACTTTCTAAAGCTGCAATAGAAACACTGGCAATTATTGCATATCATCAGCCTGTAACAAGATCTGAAATTGAAGAGATTAGAGGAGTATCTTTTAGCTCAGGAACTTTAGAGATTTTATTTGAGCTTGGATGGGTCAAGCCTAATGGTAGAAAGGAAATACCTGGTAAGCCCCTGTTGTATGTCACCACAGAAAAATTTTTAAATCATTTTAATATAAATAGCTTAGAAGATTTACCAAATTCCGATGAATTGATGGCTGCAGGTTTAATAGACAGCAGGGTAGACAGTTCTATTTTCGGGACATCAAAATTTGTTGAAAGTGAGAAAAATGAGAATAAAGAAAATATCTACTCTAATATTGACGATATGATTTCAGACACTCTGACAGAAGATAAATAATATCTTGTATTTACAATTTTAATTACATATAATCTATTTATGACTATAGGATTTTGGCAAATAGCAATAGTAGTTGCGTTGGTAGTACTTTTATTTGGCAGAGGTAAGATTTCAGAGTTAATGGGCGACGTGGCCAAAGGAATTAAAAGTTTCAAAAAAGGTCTAAGCGAAGATCCTGATAGCAAATCAATTTCAAAAAACGATAACAACAAATCAGAAGGTTAGATTATGCCTCAAATAGGCTGGTCTGAACTATTGATCATTGTAGTCCTGGCTATATTAATCATTGGCCCCAAAGATTTACCTGTTGTTTTAAAAAAAATAGCTTCAACAGTGAAAAAAGTAAAATCCTATGTTTCAAATATACAAGATGATATCGAAAATGCTGTTGATATAGACGCAGAAGTAGAAAAAGATAAAAAAAATAAAAACAAATCCTAATGTCAGAAAAAAAATCAACGGTAAGTGAACACCTTATTGAGCTTAGAAGTAGACTGTTGAGGTCTATGATTTTTTTAATTTTTGCATTTATTATTTGCTATATTTTTTCAGATAAAATTTATAATTTTTTAGTAGATCCTTACGCCCAAGCAGTAAAAGGTGATGGTCAAAACCGTAGATTAATATTTACAGCTTTGCATGAAACTTTTTTAACTTATCTAAAGTTAGCTTTTTTTTCTGCATTTTTTTTTTCTTTTCCGTTAATATTAAATCAAATTTGGAAATTTATAGCACCGGGTTTGTACAAAGACGAAAAATTAGCACTTCTTCCTTTTTTAGTAGCAACACCAATTTTATTTTTACTTGGAGGAATGCTTGTTTATTATTTGATAATGCCACTAGCAATTGATTTTTTTTTATCTTTTGAGACAGCTTCAACTAACGGTTCTTTACCAATTCAATTGGAGGCAAAGGTAAATGAATATTTATCATTAATTATGAGATTAATTATTGCGTTTGGAATAAGTTTTCAACTTCCTGTTCTCTTAACACTTTTGGGTAAAGTTGGATTTATAACTTCTGAGTATTTAAAAACTAGACGTAAATATGTTATAATAATTATTTTTAGTTTAGCGGCAGTTTTAACTCCACCAGATCCTATAACACAAATAGGCTTGGCCTTACCTTTATTGTTATTATATGAAATATCTATTTATACCGTTAGATTTGTAGAGAAAAAATAATGTTAAATATTAAAGAAATAAGAAACAACCCAGATTTTTTTATTCAAAATTTAAAAAAAAGAAACTTAGACAATTCTGAGAAGTTAATTAAAGAGATATTAGATCTGGATAAAGAATACAGAGAGTTTTTAGAAAAAAAAGAAAAACTATTAAGCTCAAGAAACCAAATCTCAAAAGAACTAGGACAAAACAAAAATGATCAAGCTAAGTTTAATGAACTAAGTAAAAAAGTTAGTGATATTAAAAAACAAGTCCAAGAACTTGATGATCAGTCTTCAAATAGTTTTGAGAAACTAAACAATATATTAATGTCTATTCCCAATATTCCAGATGAAAATATACCTGTTGGAAAAGATGAAACCGAAAACCTGTTTATAAAAGACTATGGAAAAATTGTATCTAAAAAAAATATAAAACCTCACGATGAAATAGCAGAAAATTTAAATATTATCGATTTTGAAACTGCAGTTAAGATTTCAGGTTCTAGATTTGTTATTTTAAAAGATAGTTTAGCTAAGCTTGAAAGGGCCTTAATAAGTTTTATGCTAGATGTTCACACTCAAGAAAATGGTTATAAAGAATATAGTGTCCCTGTTATAGTTAATGAAGATGCAATGTATGGCACTGGTCAATTACCAAAATTTAGAGAAGATCAATTTCAACTTAATAACAATCAGTGGTTAATACCAACTAGCGAAGTAAGTTTAACTAATATGATCTCTAACTCCATTATAGATTATGAAAAACTACCGTTAAGATTTGTTGCAGCAACTCAGTGCTTCAGAGCCGAGGCAGGTGCTGCTGGTAAAGATACTAAAGGAATGATTAGACAGCATCAATTTGCTAAAGTTGAGCTAGTATCTATTATTCAACCCGAATTCAGATTAAATGAACTAGATAGAATGGTCAGTTGTGCCGAATTAATTTTACAAAAGTTAGATCTTCCTTATCGTATAATGCTATTATCAAGTGGTGATATGGGTTTTAGTGCAGAAAAAACATTTGATTTAGAAGTTTGGTTACCGTCACAAAACAAATATAGAGAAATCTCAAGTTGCTCATCTTGCGGAACTTTTCAAGCTGCTAGAATGAAAGCTAGATATAAATCTGTTGATGGTAAAAATAATTTAGTCGCAACTTTAAATGGTTCTGGCCTTGCCGTGGGAAGAACGATCGTTGCATTACTTGAAAATTATTTAAATGAGGATGGATCTGTATCTATACCTAGTGCGTTGACACCTTACATGAACGGTTTAACAAAACTTTAGTGGCGGAGAGAGTGGGATTCGAACCCACGAATGAGTTGCCCCATTGCCGGTTTTCAAGACCGGTGCTTTCAACCGCTCAGCCA
>VTPE01000066.1 GCA_008638005.1 Pelagibacteraceae bacterium
TGTAATTTTAAGGTGTGAAACTTCTGATGAGTGAAGTAGGCAATCTAAACTTTCAATACTTACAAAGCATCCGTAAGACTGAACAGCTTTAATTGTTCCTTCAACAATATCTCCAACTTTATAATTTTTAATAACTTTTTCTTTATTTTTATTTTTCTCTTGTTCGATTACTTGTCGTCTACTTGCAATCACATTCATTCTGACATTATCAATTTTGATAATCTGAAATTCCATGGGCTTATTCATGTACTCGTTCATATTTTTGATTGGCTTGTCAGCAACTTGTGAATTTGGACAGAACGCAAATACTCCAAAGATTTCGACAACGACGCCACCCTTGACTGTATTTTTAATAATACCACTTACTTTTTCTTGTTTCTCAAAAGCTTCTTCAATTTTTTTCCAAGATTTTGCTCTTCTTGCTTTTTCAATACTTAAAACAATATTTCCGTTTTTATCTTCTGTTCTTTCTAAAAAAACTTCAATTTCTTTTCCAACTTCTAAAGTATCAAGTTCAGCATGAGGAATTTCATTAATGTCAACTATACCACTAGACTTTGCGCCTTTGATAAAGACATGAACATATTTATCATCGACCTTCTCAACGGTTCCATTAACAATCGAGTTATCCTTTAAGATGATGTTGTCTAGATTTTCTGTGATTAATTTTGCGAATTCTGAATTGGTGTCTTCGTTATAAACCTTTAAACTGTCTGTTCCCACTAATGTTTTTTTATCTCCTTTTCTAAAAGATCAATGATCCTTTTAACGGGCCGTGAGATATCATTACTATTATTGTTAATCAATACTGAATCCCTTGTTTTTTTGAGCGGACTTACTTTCCTATTTTTATCGGCTGAATCTCTCGCTTTTAGAGCATTAAGGATCTCTTGATATTCTATCTTTTGTTCTTTTTTATTCGATAAAAGCTCTAAATATCTTCTTTTAGCTCTTAATTTTACATCCGCATCAATAAACAGTTTTAAGTCACTAAATGCACCTGGTAATATTTTTGAACAAATATCACGGCCACCCACTAACATAATTTTTTCATCAGAATTAAATATTAAATCTCTTTGCACCGGTAAAAGCGCTTCTCTAATCTTTGGAATTTTAGCAATATCAGATACTTTATTAGAAACTGCATTGGAATGAAGATTTGGATTTTGTAACTTTTTAATTGTGATGTTTTTTAGCTCTTTAATTAAATAATCTACGTTTATTTTTGATTTACCTTTTTTTAAATGAACAAGAGTTAGATATCTATAAAGAAGCCCGGAGTCGATAAATGCGGCTTTTGATTTATAATGTTTTGATACTCTTTTAAGGATTGAAGTTTTACCCGTTGCGACCCCTCCATCACACGCTAAAATTATTTTTTTATCTTTATTATTTTTAAGATTTTGAATTGTATTTAAGAAATTAGGGAAAGAAACATTGATACAATCAAAATCATTAATCTGAATTTTTTTTCTTGAAACGGCAGCAAGCACATAAAACGCCATTGCAATTCTGTGATCTGATTTAAAATCTTTTATGATAGGGGTTTGTGATGAATAAAAGTTTTCTGTTAAACCATTAATGATTAAGTTATCTTTTTGTTTTATAATATCAGCTCCACATAATTTTAAATTTTTATAAATGACTTCAAGTCTATTTGACTCTTTATATTTAAGTTCAGTTAAATCATAAAAATAACTTTTTGATTTACAAAATAAAGCGACTATTGCAAGGACTGGAATTTCATCAATGGCACTTGCCACTTCATTTGATTTAATCGTTACTCCTTTTAGGTTTGGAGAATAGGATGCAACAATATCACCAACCGTCTCTCCAAAATAATTTTTCTTATTTTGAAAAACAATTTTTGCACCCATTCTTTTTAAAATTTTAATAAACCCAATCCTAAATTCATTTAAACAAACATTTTTAATTTTTAAATGACTTCCCTTTGTCAGGATTGCAATCGCAATGATAAAAGCGCTTGAGGACGGGTCGGACGGGATTTGGTAATTTTGAAGTTCTTTTAAGTATCTTCTTCCCTGAACTTTTATGATTTGCGTATTATTTTTATTTTTTATTTTAATGGGGTAGCCAAGATATTTTAACATTCTGTTTGTATGATCCCTGACATTATTTGGACATTCAATAACAGTCTCACCATAAGACATGATTCCAGCAAGTGTTGCAGCTGATACCATTTGAGCAGAAGGTTTATTTATTTTTATTTCAGTTTGAATACAGTTTGAATGACCTCTGATAGATAAAGGTAAATACTGTTTATTGGTTGGCCTTACATTCATTAAAAATTCTTTTAAAAATTCAAGACGGTAGGGTCTAGTGGACAAACTTTTGTCTCCAATAATTTTTGCACTTAAATTTGATCCTGCAATAAGCGGCGTTATTAGCCTCAGTGTGGTTCCAGAGTTTCTACAATCAATCGTGATTTGTTTTTTTTTAGGACCATAACCAATACCCAATCCAAAAATTGTGTAGTGATTTTTTTCTTTAATGATTTTTATTCCTAATTTTTGAACAGCCATCATGGCAGTTTTGGCATCTTCACCAGGGTTAAGAATAGTTATTTTTGATATGCCATATGCAATACTGGCAAACAAAACAGCCCTAATAGACAGACTTTTATCAGAGCCTAATTCTACGGTTCCTTTTAAACTGATGTTATTTTCGGGAATAAAGTTTTTCATTGCCATGAGATTACTTATCAATATATACCCACTAAATTAATTATAAAAAGAGATTTTAAATGGCTGATAAAAAATTTGGAACTAAAAGGTTTTGCTCAAACTGTGAAACTAAATTTTACGATCTTAATAAAAAATCACCTCTAACTTGCCCTCATTGTAAATCAGAAATGACTATTGAAGAGGATTTTGTTTATGCTCAGCCTGCTCAAGTCGCTCAACCATCAAAACCAGAAGTTAAAGATGAATTTGAAGGTATTGAAAATACCGACAATAATGATGATGATAACGATGATGGAGTAATATCGCTTGATGATGCTTCGTTAGAAGAAGAAGAGCAAAAAGATTAAATTTTAAATCCTGTTCCCAGATAATACTTAATCGCTTTTTCGTCTTTCATGATGGTTCTAGGTGGTCCCTCAACCATGACGTTTCCGTCTCTAATAATTAAACAGTTATCTAGAATATCTTGAATAGCAAAAAAATTATGATCCGTAATGATTACTGAAAGACCCATTTCTCTTAATTCTAAAATAAATTTTTTGATTGATGATATACTAAGCGGATCAAGTGCAGCCATTGGTTCATCTAGTAATAATACTTTGATATCCTTGTTACAGATTCTCTGAAGTGTACTTATCTTTTTGTATTCTCCTCCAGACATATTATTGGCTTTAACATTTACTAAATACTGAAGACCAAAATAAGAAAGTAATTGAGATATTTTGGTTTCTATTTTGTTTTTATCTTCAATATGAAGTTCAAGAATGGCATATAAATTTTCGTAGGCGGTCATGTTACCAAACAAACCTTTGTGCTGTTCAAGTAAGCTAATTCCTTTTAAAGCACGTTTGTGTATTGGAAGTTCATTTATCACTTCATTATTTAATTTTATTTCACCCGTATCAGGAAAAATTTTTCCAACGACCAAATTAAATAAAGTAGATTTTCCAGCTCCGTTAGGTCCGAGCAAACCTAGAATTTGACTATTTTTTAGCGAAAAAGAAATATTTTTAAGAATAGGTTTTCCACCAAGTGATTTTGAAATATTAGAAACTGTTAAAATATTACCTTTATTTTTTTTATCCTGCTCGCCTAACTTAATAATATTTGTTGATACAATTTTAGCTTCAGTTTTTTTTGTTTTAATATTTTTAATCTCTTTTGTTTGCGGTTTAGGAGTTGCCTCTACTTCTTTAGTTAAAGTTAAAGGCTCTT
>VTPE01000067.1 GCA_008638005.1 Pelagibacteraceae bacterium
ATGTTGTAGTTTTTTTTCTAAGGCATTAGTTTAAATTATGTCTTCAAACTTTAAAGAAATCTCAATAAATAATCATACATTTAAAGTTGCAGACATTTCATCAATAAGCGGTTTAAAAAAAATCCCATATTCGTACAGAATTTTAGCAGAAAATGTTCTGAGACAAAAAATTAACAATGAAAATGATTTAGCCGATCAGCAACTAGAGTATATTTTAAATTCCAAAGTTGGTTCACCAGTAAATTTCATGCCAAATCGGATTTTAAGCCATGACATCCTAGGTAAAGTTATGTTGGTAGATTTCTTGTCTTATAAAGAAGCGTTGGAGAAAAAAGGAATTCAGTCGAAAAACATTCAACCTAAAATTCCAATTGATATTGTCATCGACCACTCACTTCAAGTTGATTATTTTGGGAGCAAAGATTCTGTAACTAAAAATTTACAAAAAGAATATAGTAGAAATTCTGAACGTTTTTCTTTTTTAAGATGGTGCTCTAAAAATTTAAAAAATGTTAAAGTTATTCCTCCTGGTGTTGGTATTTGTCACCAGGTAAATATTGAGCATTTATCAAAAGTTATTTGGAATAATGACAATATTCTTCATCCAGATACCTGTGTTGGTACAGATAGTCATACACCTATGGTCAATGCTATTGGAGTATTGGGCTGGGGAGTTGGAGGAATTGAGGCTGAAGTTGCAATGCTGGGTAAGTCTTTGTCGGTTGCTTTACCTGAAGTTATTGGAATCCATCTTACAAATAAATGTGTAGAGGGTGTCACTTCTACAGATTTAGTTTTGACTATTACTGAACTGTTAAGAAAGCACAAAGTGGTAGGTAGCTTTGTAGAGTTTTTTGGTGATGGTGTAAATTCCTTATCAGTTGGAGATCGTGCTACAATTTCAAATATGGCACCTGAATACGGATCGACAGCAGTTTTATTCCCAGTTGACAATATGACTTTAGATTATCTTGAAATGACAGGACGGGATAAAGATCAAATTAAAATTGTAGAGGAGTACTCAAAAATACAAAATTTGTGGAGAGTAGACGGTGAGACTCCAAGTTATTCAAGAACAATTAATTTAGATTTAAGTAAAGTTGTACCTAGTGTTTCTGGACCTAAAAATCCTGAGGACAGACTGGATTTAAATAAGTTTTCTTCATTAATAAATGAACATTCAAAAAACCTTTATAATAGAACTGTTAGAACTGAGGAATTTAAAATAGACCAACAAGAAGAAAATATAAAGGATGGGGATATTATGATTGCAGCCATTACAAGCTGCACAAATACAACAAATCCAAAAGGTATGATTGCAGCTGGGTTAGTAGCAAAAAATTTGGTTGAAAAGGGCATTCAAAGAAACGTAAATGTAAAAACTTCATTTGCTCCAGGTAGTCAGGTAACTGGAACAATCCTAGAAGAATCTGGTTTACAAAAATACTTAGATCAACTTGGGTTCAATGTTATTGGATTTGGTTGCACGACATGTAATGGAGGATCAGGTCCATTGCCAAATAATTTAGCAAATACAATTGAAGATAATAAAGTTTTTTCAGTTGCAATTTTATCAGGTAATAGAAATTTTCAAGGCAGAATACACCCAAACATTAGAGCATCCTACCTAGCTTCTCCTGCGCTTGTAGTTTGTTTTTCAATTCTAGGAAATGTTTTAAAATCATTTGATAAAGACTCTCTTGGTAAAGATAAAAATGGAAATGACGTTTTTTTAAAAGATATTTGGCCAACCAATCAAGAAATTGAAGATTATGTTAAGAAAAGCTATAAACCAGAATTTTTTATCTCAAAGTATAAGGAAGTTTCAGATGGAGGACAGCTTTGGGATGAGCTAAATATTCCAAAAACGGATATTTATGAATGGTCAGAGCAAAGTACTTATTTTAAAAAACCTCCTTACCTCGACACAGTTTCAGAAGAGTTGTCAGTCGAGTCTCAAATTATAAATGTAAGGCCCTTAGTGATTCTTGGTGACTCAATTACAACGGATCATATTTCTCCTTCAAATGCTATAACCAGAGGAACTGCTGCAGGAGATTACCTTGAGTCAAAAGGCGTGAAGCCAGAAGATTTTAACAATTACACAACAAGAAGAGCGCATCACGATGTAGCGATGAGAGCAACTTTTGCAAATTTAAGACTAAGAAATAAAATAACACCAGATAAAGAGGGAAGTTTCACGATTAAATATCCAGAAGGAAAAGAGCTTAGAATTTTTGAAGCTGCGATGGAGTATAAAAAAAATAATACGACCCTTGCTGTTTTTGCAGGTGAAAATTATGGATGTGGATCTTCAAGAGATACTGCTGCCAAAGGACCTTTGTTACTCGGAGTTAGAATAATTGTTGCAAAAAGCTTTGAGCGAATTCATCGTTCTAATTTAATTGGTATGGGTCTATTGCCTTTACAATTTCAAGATGGACAGGGAATCGAAGAATTAAATATTGAAGGAAGTGATGTATTTGATTTTATAAACTTAGATAAAATTAATAATGAAAATAAACAAATAGAATTCAAGATTAAAAAGCAAACTGGAGACATTATTACTGCTAAGCTTAATGTGAGACTAGATACTCCTGAAGAAATACAGTATTGGCAAAATGGAGGCATCTTACCTATGGCCTGGAGAGAAGAAGTTAGAAAATAATAATATGAATAATAGATGGATTAACGCATCATTTTATAGAGGAGGAACAAGCAAAGGGGTTTTTTTTAAAGGCTCTGATTTACCAACAAATAATAAAGAAGAATTAAATAAAATCTTTCTAAACGTTATTGGAAGTCCTGATCCTAACGGTAGGCAGTTGAATGGTATGGGAGGTGGAGTTTCATCTTTATCCAAATGCGTGATTATATCTCCATCTAAAAAAGAAGGTATTGATGTTGATTATACATTTATTCAAATTGATATTGGTCAACCTATTGCGGATTGGTCAAATAATTGTGGAAACTTATCATCAGCTGTAGGACCATTTGCAGTTAATGAAGGATTGGTTAAAGTTAAAGATGGTGAAGTTACCATTAAAATTTATCAAACAAATACAGACAAAGTCATACACTCAACGTTTAATGTGATAAATGGTTTTGCTGATCCAGATGGAGATTATAAGATTGCGGGTGTATCAGGATCTGGATCAAAAATAAGATTGGATTATTTGAATCCAGGTGGATCTGGAACGGGTAAACTTTTACCTACGGGAAATGTAGTTGATAAGATTAATATTGACGGAAAAGACATTAGTGTGAGTATTGTCGATGCAGCTACACCTTTAGTTTATATTAAATCTGATGATATTGGCTTAAAGTGTACAGAGAGTCCTGATGAACTAGATTTAAATATTAACGCCTCAAAATTAATTCAAGATATTAGAACTAAAGCTGCCGTTATGATTGGTTTAGCAAAAAATGAAAAAGAGGTTAGTTTAGGTACGCCCAGAATCGGTATTGTATCAGAACCTAGGGATTATGTAGCTCTAGATAAAACTAAAGTAACAAAAGATAATTATGATATTTGCACAAGAATGTTTTCAATGGGAAAAGCTCACAAGGCCATCATGGGTACAGCCGGGGTTAACATTGGAGTTGCTTGTGCCATTGAAGGAACGTTGCCTAATTTAGTTAAAAGAAAAGACTCAAATACCTTGGAGACTAGAGTTGGCAATCCATCTGGAATTATTACAGCTGGAGCTGTCGTTAAAAATGAGAATGGATTAGTTTCAGCAAGTTCTGCAGTCATGTACAGAACTGCAAGACCTTTGATGGCAGGAAAAGTTTTTATTTAACTTTTTTTTACTTCAATTGGCTTACCCTCAAGCCATGTTTCTTCTTCTCCAATATAATGTTCCTTTTTCCATATTGGAGTTCTTTTCTTAATTTCCTCGATTATATAT